>DAOMXN010000048.1:0-12511 GCA_035437025.1 Beijerinckiaceae bacterium
ACTGCCGATTTGCCCCCGCTCACGGCATCAGGCCCTCAGGCCGCTTCGTGCCAGGCTGCCGGGGGACGCGACTCTTCACCGTGCAAGTCCTTGCTGTAGCGGTACAGCGTGGAGCAATAGGGGCAGATTGCCTCGTTCTCCGCACCCATGTCGATGAAGACGTGGGGGTGGTCGAAGGGCGGCTTGGCACCAATGCACATGAATTCCTTCACGCCGATTTCGATCGTAGGCGCACCGGTGTCGTTGTGAAAATGGGGGATTGCGTGACCAGCCATGGAATCCTGCTTTCTTGCAAGCGCATGTCCTAAACCCTCGATACGGAAATTCCTAGGCCCTTGACCTCAGACATTCGATCGGCTTTGCGCCTTGGCGACCGCAGGATGGTGTGATGCAGCGTTTTGTCCACAAGGGTGTCGGGATTGCCTTCATTGACGTGCCGCCGCATCAGGGCGACGGTCCGGTGGTGCTGGCCATCCACGGCTTTGCCTCAAACCACTCGGTGAACTGGGTGGGGCCGCAGTGGGTGCGTAGCCTGACCCACGCCGGCTATCGCGTGATCGCCATGGACAATCGCGGGCATGGGCAGAGCGACAAGCTCTACGATGCGGCGGCCTATGACACGCGGTTGATGGCTGACGATGCCGCGGGGCTGCTGGAGCACCTCGATGTCCGCACCGCCGGCGTTATCGGCTACTCGATGGGGGCGCGCATTGCTGCATTCCTCGCCGTGCTGCGGCCCGACCTTGTCGCCTCTCTGGCGCTCGGGGGACTGGGCATCCATCTCATCGATGGTGTCGGCCTGCCTCAGAGTATCGCCGCGGCCATGGAGGCGGAACGCCTTGAGGATGTCGCAGACCCCATGGGGCGGATGTTCCGCGCCTTCGCCATGAGCACGAAGAGCGACCTCAAAGCGCTCGCCGCCTGCATCCGCGGTTCCCGTCAGGTCCTGACCCCGCGTGAGACCGGCCAGATTCTCGCGCCGACCATCATTTGCGTCGGCACGAATGACCCGATCGCGGGCGATCCCCATGCGCTGGCCAGGCACATTCCGGGCGCGAAGGCCTTCGACATCGAAGGGCGCGACCATAATCTCGCGGTGGGCGATCGCACGCATCGCGAGGCGGTGATCAAGCACTTTAACGAGACGTTGAAATAGGTTTTATTTCAAGGAGATAATCTCGCGTTTCGAGAATCTGATTCCGGCAATTCACGTGGTGAATCACGCGATGTGATGTGCCGAAGCCTCTATCGCCCCCTGAACTGCGGAGGGCGCTTCTCCCGGAAAGCCGCCCGGCCTTCCGCGTAGTCCGCGCTGTCGAAACAGGCGTCCGCCAGCGATTGCACCGTAGTGGCTGACAAGGCGCCGGGCAGGCCGGCAGCGGCGTCGATGGCGCGCTTTGCGGCTGTCAGGGTCATCGGCGCGCCTGCCGCAATCGCCTGGGCAAGCGAGGCCAGCGCGCCCTCGAAGTCGACGCTGGCGACGACACGGTTCAGCAGGCCCGCGGACAGCGCCGACGCGGCATCGATGCGCTGGCCGGTGAAGAACATCTCCTTGGTCCGGGGTGCACCGATGGCCGCGACTATGTTGGCGAAGGCCGCAGGCGGATAGGCGACGCCGAGTCGTGCCGCTGGTATCGCGAATGTCGCGTCATCCGCAGCGATGCGCAGGTCACAGGATAGTGCCAGCCCGGCGCCAGCACCGAAGCAGAATCCCCGTATGGCGGCGACCGTCGGTCGCGGACAGAGCGACACCGCCTCGAACGCGCGGACGTTCTCGACCTCGTAGGCGCGGCTGCCCTCGGGCGTGGCGCGTTCGGTGTCGAACTCGGCGATGTCCGCGCCCGTGGAAAAGTTCGCGCCCTGACCTGCCAGGACGATGAGCCGGACCTCGGGATCGGCGGCCAGCGCCTCCAGGAGCGGCGGGAAGGCACGCCACATGGCGATGTCTATGGCGTTTTTCTTTGCCGCATTGGCGATGGTCACGCGTCCGATCGGCCCGTCGACTGAAGCGGTCAAGCGGGGGCAGGGCGAGGGCAACTGGCGCATGCTGTCAACTTTTCCGTATTAGGCCTCGCGAAAGGCATTGTGCGGCACTATGTCTTGAGCCATCGCGTGACAAGCAGGAATGGCGGAGGGACCCATGGCCCATACGCGGAACGAGGCGCCCAAGCGTCTGGAAGCGGTCGATCCGGTCTGGACGCGGCTCCGCCGCGAGGCCGAAGACATCATGCGCGCGGAACCTTCCCTCTCCGGCCTTGTTCTGTCGAACATCCTGCATCAGCCGAACCTGCACCTTGCCGTGGCACAGCGGGTGTCGTCGCGGCTTGACCATCCGGATGTCACTGGGGCGCTGATCTTCCAGGCGTTCGGCGAACTCCACCAGGCGCAGCCCGAACTGGCCGCCTGGTTGCGCACGGACATCATGGCTGTGCTGGATCGCGATCCGGCATGCAACCGGGTGATAGAACCGGTGCTGTTCTTCAAAGGGTTCCAGGCCATTCAGACGCATCGCCTGGCACACTGGCTGTGGATGAACGGTCGGAAGGATTTCGCCCTGTATCTCCAGAGCCGCTCGTCCACGATCTTCCAGGTGGACATCAATCCGGCGGCGCGGCTTGGCAAGGGCGTGTTCTTCGACCACGCGACCGGGATCGTCATCGGCGAGACGGCGGTCATCGAGGACGACGTGTCGATCCTTCAGGGTGTGACGCTCGGGGGGACAGGCAAGGAGACAGGGGACCGCCATCCCAAGATCGGGCGCGGGGTGATGATCGGGGCCGGCGCAAAGATCCTCGGCAACATCGAGGTTGGTCATTGCGCGCGCATCGCGGCGGGCTCCGTCGTGTTGCAGCCGGTGCCGCACAACAAGACGGTGGCCGGCGTGCCGGCGCGGATCGTTGGCGAGGCCGGTTGCGCCGAGCCTTCGCGCGCCATGGATCAGTTGCTGCACGAGGCAGGCTGACCGCTTGCTCTCGCCTGCCGCTCGTGGCAAGGCTCTCCCAGTCAGCAGACCGCATCGCGGGTTGGGAGAAGTGTCTTGGAGAAGCCGGATATTCAGCGCGTCGAAAACTACCTCCGGCGCACCTTCAACAATGCCAGCATCAAGGTTCTGGCACGGGCGAAGAAGAAGGATTCCGCCGAGGTCTTCATCGGTGACGAGTTCATCGGCCTGATCTTCGAGGACAAGGAAGACGGCGACCTGTCCTACAATTTCCAGATGGCGATCCTCGATACCGATCTGGATTGACACTGAAGGCGACGGCGATCGATCCTGCCTGTCGCGCCGCGCTACGAGCGACCTTCACCGCGCCTTCAGGCGAGTGACCAGCGCACGAACGCCACCCGACAGGGCCTGCCACTCGACCAGAAGCCGAGGCGAGAACCGAACCTGGAGTTCCATGCCGGTGATTCGGGTCTGCCAAAGGCACAGGTCTTCGGTGGTGTTGCCGAGTTTCCGGATGGGACAGCGCGCGGAGAAGACGCGCTCGTCCGGCGAAGATACGAAAAGCTCCTCACCTTCGTATGGTGTGCCAGCACGGAAGCGTCGCATCACGAGTCCGCCCGGGTTGGACCAGGCTTCCTGCGCCAGAAAGCGCGCATAGAGCTCCCCAGGGCGATCGGTGGGGTCGATGTCGCCGGGCGTGGCCGCGCGCGGGGCTGCATCCTCCAGGCCAATGAACACCATGCCCCTGTCGATCTCGGCTTTCGTCGCAGCGGCCGCGCCGCGCAAGTCCGGCCACAACAAGGCTAGGTCGATACGGTTCAGCGCACCGCCATTGCGCAGGTCAGGATCGCGCACCATCGCGCGTGGAACGAGAACTTTCTGGCTGCCGATGAAGAACTCGGCGGCGCCCGCGGGAGGCGTGCGCTCCACGTAGATCCTTCTCGCGAGCAGTCCTGCGGCTGCGGCAATCACCAGTAGCACAGCCAAAACGGCGATACGCAGCATGACCCGGACAGCGCCCCCTCGCTTCTGCTCCACGCTACGCGATTCGATGCCGGTCGGCATGAAGCTCGCTAGGGGCGGAGTGTTGCCGCAACCTCCAGGCGGCGTTGTTCGTGAACGGGACGAAAGCATGTCCGCTTTTCAACTCGAATATGTGTTGATGTCAGCCGCCGGCATGGCGTTCGCCGGCGTACTGGCCGAGGCGTTTCACCTGATTTCAGGCTGCCGGGTCAGCTTCTCGCTGTTCGGGCAGGGTCGGGGACGCGCCTGGCTCGCCGCTCCGCTCCTGTTCGCGACGGGACCGTTTGTCCTGCTGCGGAACAACTATCGCGCCTATGTACTTGAAGGGCGTCCGCTTCGTTTCGTGCTGGCCGGCGCGGCAGTCGCGACGGTCTGGGCGCTTCTCACGGGGTTCCTGCTGCTCGGCCTCGCGGAATGGGCGTCGGGCTAAGTAGAAAAGGGGTGGAGCCGGCCTTCCGGGGAAGAAGGCCGGCTCCGATAAGTCCGGTCTTGGGGACGGGGAGGGTGGGGACGCGACCGGACCTAAGCTTTGAACATCATCAGTTCCTTGTTCCGGCCACCGTCGAGGTGTCGTAGCCGCCCAGGGAAACCCAACGGTTCGGGTTGTCCTGTGCCTGACGCTTGATGAACCGGTATCCTGTTTCCGACCAGGCCAGGACCTTCGGCGCCTGGTTGTCGAGAATGAAGTCGCCACGGTCGGTCTTGACGGTCAGCACGGCATGCCCGTCACCCTTGTGGTCCCGCACCACCGTGATCAGCAGCGCCTGGCGGGGGAAGCCGGCCCGGATCAGGCGCTTGCGCTTCTCCAGCACATAATCTTCGCAGTCGCCCTTGCCCTCCGTCGGATAGGACCAGTGCTCAACAACGCCATGGTGCTCCATGTCGGTGATTGGGGCGATCTCGCGGTTCACCGCGGCGTTGATGCGCAGGATCTCGCGCCAGTTGCCTTCGTTCAGGGAAACGATGGAGGGGCGCGTCTGCGGCACATTGCAGTCCGACGGTTCCCGTTCGCAGAACTCGACCCAGCCGATCGGAGGGCTGGTCTGCTGGCCGGCCGGAGCGATGTTTGAATTCAGCTGCTGTGCCGTTGCGAACTGGCCGCCAATGCACGTCAGCAGCGTTGCCGCAAAGACAATCCTCGATATCTGAGTAAGACCGTTGCCCAACATTTGCCGTTCCCCGTTGTTGAGCGGAGAATGCCGGCTCTCTTCTTTATTTCACTTGGGATTTTGCGCTAGAAACGTGCGTATTGGATTCAGGATTTGGCAGTGAATTGTCAACACAACAGTAGGGTTGTCAAAGTACGAAGATCGAGCCAATCGGATTATGATATTGAAATATCACATTAAAATGGCGCGCATGCAGGGGAATCAGAAAATTCTATGTAGTGCAGTGACGTAGTATCAACCAGTATTATTCAGAAAATGAAATGGTTTATGGCCGTTCACGGTGTTGGGCGCCCGGCTTTTGGCCGCATTTCGACCGCAAAGCGGCCCGCCGGCGGCCTGTTCCATGACGCGCTGGTGCGCGTGGCGGCCAGGCCAAGTGCGCGGTCGTGCTCAAGGATCAGGTGTCCCTGTCGCCCGGGAGTCTGGTGCCGTCAGGGTTCTGGCTACTCCGGCCGAGGCAGAGAGTTCGGCCGGCAGCGCCTTGCCGCCGTACATGTGACGGTCGGAGCTCGGGCAGGAGCAATGTGCAGTGTCCGTCGGACTGGTTCAGCCCGGTCCTGCCCTTCAAGCCGAGGCAGTCTTGCGCGGCTGCGACCTCACGGTCGGCGGTGCCTCAGACCTGAAAGGCCTCGGGCGCTGGCGCTCGGGTGAATTCGACCGCGATGCCGCGCTCGAACACGCGTACAACCTTGGCGGGAGTCTGGTTGAGCAGAATCATCTCGCCCTTGTTGAACGGCAAATCTGTGTTGAAAGCCGCACCGGAAAGGGAAACGTCGATCAGCCGGACCATGATTTCCGATCCGGATGCCGTTACCAGCCTTGCATGTGGATTGCGGGGCACGTGGCGCTCATGCCGGCGGTCTTCGGGCAGGCCGAGCTCGCTGCGGTTCGCAAGCCAGGTCAACTGCGCTGCCAGTTTGTCGCGCCTTCGCAACGTGGCCGTGATGGTCATTGCAAAGCCGTCCGGCGTTCTGCGGGCGATGTTGCCCTCAATGCGCCCGACGGTCTCGAGATAAGCCACGACGCGATCGTTCACGTTGCCAGCCGCCGTGCACCGCAGGCGGACGCCGCCGGGGGACATGTCGACGGTCATGCATTCATGTTCCGTGCGATCCGGAAGCATGTATCTCCCGTGCAGCGCGACTTCGACGCGCTGGAAACGGCGCAGGTCGACAGGACGGACGGAAATGCGGGAGTTCGGAACGAGCACAGTGAGCGATCCAGGCAATCTGTTTGTCAAACCGACGAAACCGGTGCCTGAGACACTATTCGTGCACCCCTTAAGATTGGCTTAAGCCTAACAAAGGGTTGTGCGTTGCGACTAGACGTATTGCTTTGCTCAAAATCCTGGCGAGCCGCCGTTGAATACCACGAGATGGCCGCGCCGCTCTCCCTTGTGCCCATCGATAACCACACCCGCTGTCGGAGGGTGCAAATGCCGGGTATCGCGCTCTCCAATGACGCGAAAGGACAGGATCTCAAGTCCGGCTCCGGTGCCCAGGGCGAAACGGTCCTGGCGCTTGTAGGCGAGCGATCCGAACAGCATCACGCCTGCGCGGCCGTTCTGGAGTAGCGGCAACACCAGCAATTCCGCGTCGAAGCTGCGTCGATCCGCCATCAGCACGGAGACTCCAGCGACAACAGGAAACTGGTCCTCGGTGGCCGTCAGAAGGATTTCTCCACCGTCATCCGCGGCGGCCTGGGTCAGGACCGACAGGAATTCCCGCCCCCGGAGTTCCTGTCCAAACACCACGCAGAGGCTTGAGCCGGCCAGCCGGAACCGAAACGCGCCCTCAGCGTCCCGCTCCAGCAGGAAGACGTCCGCAAGATGGCGTCCCAGTGCGACCGGATCGATGGCGTTTCGCTCGGGTGCGGTCGCACCGGCACGCAGGCGACGCCAGTACGCAAAGATGTGCTTGCTCGATTCAAACCGCATGACGTGCCCTGGTCCTGTTTCTTGCTGGCACGCCGGGTCGCACAAGTGCCCTGTTTCAGGGCAGGGCGCCGCGCCATCTGGCCAACGGAGGGTGCGGTGCAGGGAACATGCCTAACGGGACCTTCCAGAACCCGACGGCGGGTTTAACGTTAATTCGGGTGAGGGTTTGCGGTTTTGCCCGGTTCATGAGACCTTTACTGCGCTCCAAACGAATTCGCCGCCGCGTCGTCCAGCTCCCGACGCGGCGGTTTCTTTTTGTGCGGCCGGATGTCCGTTCAAAATTTCCGGTTGCAAACGGCCAATCACCGGGCAATCCTGCGCTACGTCCGGCCATAAGGACGGGATACGGCGGTCGCCGCATCTCACGGCGATCCCGCAGAGCGGAGGAACGCCATGATTGTTTCCCACATTCTCGATCAGAAGGGGCGTGACGTAGCCACGACGCGTCCGCACCTGACCATGATGGATGTCGTGCGGCACTTGGGAGATCGGCGCATCGGCGCGCTGGTCGTGACGGGCGCGGATGGCGCGATCCTGGGTATCGTCTCGGAACGCGATGTGGTGAAGGCGATGGCCAAGGGCGGGGCGGCCGCGCTCGAAGACCCGGTGTCGCGACACATGACGGCAAAGGTCGTCACCTGCGCACCCGAGGATCATGCCGATACGGTGATGGAGGCGATGACTGCCGGGAAGTTCCGCCACATGCCGGTAGAGGCCGGCGGAAAGCTGGCCGGCATCATTTCGATCGGAGACGTCGTGAAGGCACGCATCGAGCAGATGGCCAGCGAAAGCCAGGCGCTGCGCGACTACATCACGATGTCCTGAGCCTTCGGGCTCATGCGCCTCTGAGGGCTGCGTAGGCCTCGCGGATTTCCGGCAGCATTCTCTCGGCTGCTTCCGAGCCGATAGCAATCGCTTCATCGGCCCGGTGAAATTCAAACAGGCCGATCTTGGCCATCTTGGGAGCGATCATCACATCCGGAGGATCGCCGGCCAGACGCGAGCGGGCGATACGATCTTGCGTGATGTTGATGGTTTCCACCATGACGGCGGCGATCGAGGGCGGGCTTTCGCTATTTGAGCGCGGATTGAAGTATCCGGTCACGGCATGCGCCGCGTTTCGCATCGGCTTAAGAAATCCGCCTTCGGCTGCGGCAGACTCCGGCACCGGAGGTGGTGAAGCATGATGGTCTGCGATCACCGTGCCACGCCCGAAGGTTTCTGTGTTGACGTTCACCGCAATAACAAGGTCCGCGCCGAGCGCGCGCGCCGTCGTGATCGGGATTGGATTGACCATAGCGCCATCGAGAAGCCACTTGCCGCCAACACGCACCGGCTCGAAGACACCGGGGATGGCGTAGGAGGCGCGCATCGCGGTCACCAGGTGGCCCCGAGTCAGCCAGACTTCGTGACCTGAACCGAATTCGGTGGTCACCGCCGCAAAGCGGGTCGGAAGATTTTCGATGGTGCGGTCCTTCAGGCCGTCTTCCAGCATGTCGCGCAGGCGACGCCCGCCCATCAGTCCGGTTCTGGACAGGTTGAGGTCAAGCAGGCTGAACACGCCGCGCTTGGTGAGGCGGCGCGCGAAAATCTCCAGTTGGTCGAGACCGCCGGCACTCCAGCAGCCGCCGACGACCGCGCCGATCGATGTTCCCGTGATGATCTTCGGCCGCAGGCCTTCGCGTTCGAGGACGCGCAGGATGCCGATGTGGGCCCAGCCGCGCGCCGCGCCCGCGCCGAGCGCCAGAGCGATGACCGGTGGCTGCGGACGGCTGACCGGCTGCTCCTGCTCCTCAGCAGGGGGCTGCGGGTCGCGTCGGAAATTGAGGACGGCAAGCAAGGCTTCCTCCAGCAACTCAGTCGGGTTCATCCTCCCGGACGACCCATGGCGCGACCCGGTGACAAGCTTGCGACTGAAGTATGACTGAACCGCTAAGCGCCTGAACTGCCGTTGAATATCAGAGTTAGCGAACCGTCATCGGCACGCCTGACGCTGCGGTAGAAACAGCTGCGCCGGCTGGTATGGCAGGCCGGACCCGTTTGCTGCACCTTCAACAGGATCGCGTCCTGATCGCAGTCAATGCTGATCTCGACGACCTGCTGCACGTGGCCGCTGCTTTCGCCCTTGCGCCAGAACTTGCGACGCGACCGCGACCAGTACCAGGCTTCGCCGGTATCGATCGTGCGCGCGAGCGCCTCCGCGTTCATCCAGGCCAGCATCAGCACCTCACCGCTTGACGCATCCTGGGCGATTGCGGGGATCAGACCGTTCGCATCGAATGTCGGTGTCAGCCGTTGTCCCTCTTCGGTGTCCAACTTGGTTCCGGCCGGGGCGAAGGGCGTTGCGCGCGTCCACATGTGCGTCCTGTCGGACTGCGCGAGGCTCAAGTCAAGGCCTCGCCTTTCCGGGCCTTCGCGCCTACAATGCGCCTGCGATGCTGAACGACGTGTACAATCAACGTATTCTTGAGCTGGCAGCGGACATTCCCAGGCTCGGCCGACTGCCGCAGCCGCAGGCCACGGCCACCGCGCATTCGAAACTGTGCGGCTCAACCGTGACCGTCGATCTCTGCCTGAACGATGGCCGCGTGAGTGCGTTCGCGCATGACGTGAAGGCTTGCGCACTCGGGCAGGCCGCATCCTCGATCATGGCGAGGAATATCATCGGATCGACGCCGGACGAGTTGCGCGCCATCCGGGAAACGGTCCGCCGCATGCTGAAGGAGAACGGCACTGCGCCAAGTGATGGACGCTGGAGCGACCTGCGGGTGCTGGAACCGGTGCGCGACTACAAGGCGCGCCACGCTTCAACCCTGTTGACGTTCGATGCTGTCTGCGAGGCGTTGGGAAAGATCGAGGCGCAGGCCGCCGCCCAGCAGCAATAGCCAGGACATCGACTTTCAGCGTTCGGGCTGTCCAGCCCCGCGGGGTTCCGGCTCGGACGAAGCACGGGCGCGGAAGCCGTCACAGGCAGCAACCCAGGGCCGATACTGCTCAGGCAAATTCCCAAGGGCGAGCTTCAGGCTGTAGACGCTGTCATTGCCCTCGTCGATCCGGAGGCTGAGGCCATCGGACGGGCGGGTGACGGCATTCTCGACGACTTCGGAAACCACCGTGCCCGCCTTGGCGATCCAGGCGCCCGGGTTGCGCGCCGTCAGTCGGTTAAACGTTGCCGGCATCGCGCGGATGTCCTTTCCGGATATGGCGATGACCGCGTCCTTCGTGCCGGAAACCAGCAGGACCCGCCTGAGCGCCACCGGCCGATCCTCCGGGAGGCTCTTGCTGACGCTGAGCTCGAGGCGCGCGTTGTGGAAGCCCCTGGTTGCGTTGCAGGTGAATTCTAGCTGGAAATTGGCTCCGGCACGCTCCGCTCCGGGCAGGGGCCCGCCTGTCACCAGCGTGGCCGTCGATCTGCCGACGAGCAGCCCCCAGTTGCCTTCGCGCGCCAGCAACGGCGTTGCGTGCTCGATAGACGCCACGCGAAGGTCCGTGATTTCCTTCGGCGTCAGGCGCCTGATCTGCCCCTTGTGCGGTGTCGTCGAGGCCAACTCGAATAGACGCAGGTCGACATCCATTTTCTGGAGGTAGACGACGATGCGGCTGGCGGTCCGCTGGGCGTTTTCGATGTCACGCGAGACGTAATTCTGCTGGTGCAGCTTCTCCGCCTTGTCGCTGGGCCAAAACATATGCACGCCGTAGGTGGCGCTGGCCGGGATGGTGCGCTTGACCCCGCCGAGAAACGCATAGGCGCAGGACGAATTGCATTGGCCGGAGTTCGGGGAGAGCTGGTGCCGGCGCAAGGGCGGGGCATCGCCCGACCCGACCATTTCCGCTGTGCCGACCGGGAGGGAGCGGCCGATTGAAACCTTGGCGGACAGCTTGCGCAGCCGTTCGCCCAGTTCGAGGCCACCGTTGATGCTGCCTCCGGAGGAGTCGAAATAGATCGTTAGTCCGGTGATATCGTGCTTCTTGAGAAACTCATCGAAATCCTTGGGCGTGTCGCGGACAATGCCGCCGCGCGCGCTGACCCAGCGAATCTGCTTGTCACGGGGCGCTTCCGGATCGTTCGTGGCCAGTTCGAAGACCATGCGGTCCGGTGCCCCTTCCGCCGAAGCGGGGGCTCGCCGTTGCTGTGCATGGGCGGCATTGGTCGCTGCCGCGGTCGCGGCGGCAATCGACAACGCGAGCAGCATGATCCTGGCCTGCATGCGCCAAGGATCGGCGCGCTCAGGCTTCAGGTCAAGACTGGAGCGCGCTTAGAGCCCCTCAGAAGCCGGAAATGGGAAACGAATAGGCAAGCTGTAGGCCAACAATGAACTGGTTCGAGGAACCGATTCTTTTGACGATCGGGCTGTTGCCGGGCTCGTTCGCAAGCCTGTTGTACCCACCATGCAGCGTGGCGGACCAGGAATCGTTAAACTGGTAGCCCAACGACGAATAGACACCATAGGACTTCACGCCACCGCCGGCATTGTAGGTCCAGACCAGCGCATTGCGCGAGGCATCAAGCGCCGTCACGCCGAAATTCGTGCGCATGAACTTCGAATCCGCGACTTCGAGGCGCGGGCCGATGGCAAAGGTGAAGCGGTCGAAAGCCTGCACCCAGTCGAGGCCGAAGTTGGCGTGGAAACCGTCCTGGCTGCGGAAACCATGCCGGGCTTCCGCGCGGGCGCGCAAATTCGGGGTGATCCAGAAATTGGCAAACACACCGGGTTCGACTGTCCATTTCACATCATGGATGCCGGCGAGCCGCCAATCGCCGCCATTGTAACGGCCGGAGCGGATACGGGCCACCGGGCCCATTTCAAAAGGGCCGGTGTCGACCAGCGAAAACCCGATGCCATCATCGGGCGAGGACCACTTGGGCTTGGTTCCGGCACGGCGGAATGACAAAGAGGGATAGGCGATGAAGCCGTTGGTGTCCGCGCCATCCCACTTCGGGCCGCTTACCGCATTCGCCTTGACGGTGACGATCCATCCCGAAGCCGGCGTCGGCGTATAGGGGGTAGGCTTGTCGGCGGCCATGGCGGAACCAGCGACAGTCATGGCAAACGCGCAGGCGATCGAACGGTTGGCAAACACGGCAGAATCCCCGACAAGATTTCTGCTCAAACCTAGTAGGTCAGTGTTAACCCGCCGGCAAGAGATGTGGTTAACGGCTTGCTGACCGGTCGCCTTCGCAAGCCCGATCTGTTAAGGATTTCCGGGGTCTGCGGCATGAAAACATCACTTTTGTCCTTGCCTGGGCGCGCCGCATCGCTGGCGCTGATCGGCCTGATCCGGCTGTATCGCTACACGCTTTCTGCCTTCATGGGGCGGACCTGCCGCTACCTTCCGACCTGTTCGGAATACACCGAGGAGGCTATCCGCCGGCATGGTGCCTGGGCGGGCGGCTGGATCGGCTTCGCGCGCATCTGCCGCTGCCGGCCGGGCGGGGCC
>DAOMXN010000049.1:0-12493 GCA_035437025.1 Beijerinckiaceae bacterium
GCTCGGCCCAGGCGGTGCGCCAGGCGTCGGCGAGCGAAGGCCTGCGGGCCGCCGCCTTCAACGCTCCAGGGAAGCGTCCTCCACCATCCATGTCACCAGCTCACCGAACGTAAGGCCCGCATGGGCCGCGAGTTCGGGCACAAGCGACGTCTCGGTCATGCCGGGTTGCGTGTTAACTTCAAGACAGACGAGCGTTCCGGAAGGCTCGTCATACCGGAAGTCCGCGCGGCTTACGCCACGGCAGCCGAGCGCCTCATGGGCCCTCGCCGCCATTTCTTGGACCTGTCGGTAAACAAATGGTTTAATTTCCGCTGGCAGGACGTGAATTGATCCGCCTTTTGAATATTTTGCCTCGTAGTCGTAAAACTCAGTCGACGGTGACAGGATCTCGATCACGCCCAGCGCCTTCGCTCCATCCCGGTATCCGATCACGGCGCAGGTCAGTTCGCGGCCCGGAATGAAGGCCTCGACCAGCAGGTCGTCGCCGTAGGGCCAGTCCGTGCGCGCCAGTTCCTGCGGCGGATGCGAACGGCCTTCCTTGACGATGACCACGCCGAAGGACGAGCCCTCGCACACCGGCTTCGCCACATAGGGCGGTGGCAACGCGTGGCGCTTGGCGGCTTCGAAGCGGTTCACGGTGACGCCGTTGGCGACCTGTATCCCGGCGGCCTTCATCACCACCTTCGCCTGATCCTTGCGCATGGCCAGCGAGGAGGCCAGCACGCCGGAATGCGTGTAGGGGATCTTGAGGATTTCGAGCACGCCCTGCACGCAGCCGTCCTCGCCGAACTTGCCGTGCAGCGCGTTGAACGCCACATCCGGCTTCAGCGCCGCGAGCACCTGGGCAACATCGGTTCCGACGTCGACTTCCGTGACACGAAACCCGGAATCGCGCAGCGCCCTGGCGCACGCAGCGCCGGACTTGAGACTCACCGGCCGCTCGCTGGCCATGCCGCCCATCAGAACCGCGACGTGTTTCATGGCCTCACTCCGATCCTCTTGACTTCCCATTCCAGGTCGATGCCGCTGTTGGACTTCACGCGGCGGCGGATTTCCTCACCGAGATCCTCGATGTCGGCGGCGGTCGCCCCGTCATGCGCGATCAGGAAGTTCGCGTGCTTCTTCGACATCTCCGCCTGCCCGATTCGCACATCGAGGCCGCCGGCGTCGCGGATCAGCCGCCAGGAGGAATGGCCCGGCGGGTTCTTGAACGTCGAGCCTGCGGTCCGAACCTTGGTTTCCTGATCGCGCTCGCGATGTTCCTGCACGCGCGCATTGATCGCCTCGATCTCGGCGACAGGGCGCTCGAAACCCTGCATCACCGCCTCGACGAACACAGTATCCGGCGCGACCGAGCAGGTGCGATAGGCAAAGCCCATGTCCTCTAGGTTGAAGCGCCGGATCTCACCGTCGCGCGTCACACCCGTCGCCTCGACGAACCGCTCGCGCACCTCGCCCTCGATCTCGGGATTGGTGTTCGAGCGGGTTCCGGCGTTCATCCGCAGCGCCCCGCCGACGCAGCCCGGAATGCCGTAGAGAAATTCCAGCCCGCCGATACCGGCCTCCGCTGCTGCCATCGCCACCTTGCGATCCGAGGCGAAGGCGCCCGCGCGCAGCCGATGGCCCGGTTCTATCGCGATCTGCCCGAAGCCTCTTGGCGCAAGGCGGATGACCACGCCCGGCACGCCGCCGTCGCGGACGATCATGTTGGATGCCAGCCCAAGGATCGTGACCGGGATGTCCTTCGGCAGCCGTTGCAGGAAATAGGCGAGGTCTTCAGTATCTGCTGGCGTGAACAGCGTCTGCGCCGGCCCGCCGACGCGCAGCCAGGTCAGCGGCGCCAGCGACTGGTTGGCGAGCAGACGGCCGCGCAGATCCGGCATGGCGGCGGAAAGCGAAGCGGTGAGATCTGGGAAGGTCACCGCTTCAGCGCCTCCAATTCGGCCGGCAGCGCATAGGCCCACTGGGTGATGTTGCCGGCGCCGAGGCAAACGATGTAATCGCCCGGCTTGGCCACATCCGCGAGCATTCCGGCCAGCGCTTCCGGCCCAGGCAGCGCCAGCGCATGACGATGTCCGCGCGCCTTGATTGCCGAAACCAGACTGTCGCGATCCGCGCCCGCGATAGGCGTCTCGCCGGCGGAGTAGGTCTCGGCGACAATGACGGTGTCGGCATCGTTGAAACAGGCCGCGAATTCGGCGAACAGCGACTGCAGGCGGGTATAGCGGTGCGGCTGCACGACGGCGATCACCTGCCCCTTGGTGGAGTGGCGCGCGGCGCGCAGAACCGCGGCGATCTCCACCGGATGGTGGCCGTAATCGTCGAAGATCAGCGCGCCCTGCCATTCCCCGGTCTTGGTGAAGCGCCGCTTCACGCCGCCGAACCCGGCAAGCGCCCTGCGAATCGTTTCCACCGGCACGCCGAGGTCGTAGGCCACCGCGATCGCCGCCGTGGCATTGAGCGCGTTGTGATGGCCCGGCATCGGCATGAGCAGATCGCGGATCACTGTGTCGGTGCCGCGCTTGCGGTCGCGCACCAGCAGGGTGAAGCGGCTTTGCCCGCCACTCAGATCGATGTCGAGGATGCGGAAATCCGCCTGCGGGTTCTCACCATAGGTGAGGATGCGCCTGTCCTGAATCTCCCCCACCATCTGCTGCACCGTCGGATGGTCGAGACACATAACAGCAAAGCCGTAGAACGGCAGGTTGTTCACGAAGGAGCGGAAGGCGTCCTTGATCGCATCGAAGGTCTTGAAATGATCGAGGTGTTCCGGATCGATATTGGTGACGATTGCGATGTCGGCGGGGAGCTTAAGGAAGGTGCCATCGCTTTCGTCGGCCTCGACCACCATCCAGTCGCCGCCACCGAGGCGCGCGTTGGTGCCGTAGGCATTGATGATGCCGCCGTTGATCACGGTCGGGTCGAAACCGCCGGCCTCCAGCAGCGTCGCGACCACCGAGGTCGTCGTCGTCTTGCCGTGCGTGCCGGCGATGGCGACGGCCGACTTGAGCCGCATCAGTTCGGCCAGCATTTCGGCGCGACGCACCACGGGGATGCGCCTTTCTCGCGCCGTCACCAGTTCCGGATTGTCCTTGCGGATCGCGGTCGAGACCACGACCACTTCCGCCTCATTGAGGTTCTCGGCCTTGTGTCCGACAAAACAGGCGATGCCCTTGTCGCGCAGGCGCTTGACGTTGGCCCCGTCCGCCGCGTCCGATCCCTGCACCGTGTAGCCGAGATTGTGCAGCACTTCCGCGATGCCGGACATGCCGATGCCGCCGATGCCAATGAAGTGGATGGGCCCAAGCGAACGGGGAATTTTCATGCGAATCGTTCCGGAAACGGCCAGGAGCCAGGAAATTTGGCCTATAGCCCGGCCGTCCGAATGACAAGATCGGCCAGCCGATCGGCCGCGTCCGGTGTTCCTGCCGAACGGGCGGCTGTGGCCATCGCCGAGAGCCGTTCGGGCTCCGCCAACGCCTTGCGCAAGGCGTCCGCCAGCCAGTCCGGCGTGAACCCGGCCTGCAATTGCAGCGTCGCGCCGCCGCAATCTGCCAGCACCCTGGCGTTCGCGGCTTGATCTTGATCCAGACTGCCCGGCAACGGGACGAGGATTGACGGCCGGCCGATCACCGCGAGTTCGGCAACCGTCGAGGCCCCGGACCGGCTGACGACAAGTTGCGCGGCGGCAATGCGCGACGGCAGGTCCTTGAAGAACGGCGCGATTTCAGCGTCGATGCCGATGCGGGCGTAGGTTTCGCTCACCCGCGCAAGGTCCTCCTCGCGCACCTGCTGGACCAGTCGGATGCGTGCCCGCTCTCCCGCTGTAAGTTTTTCCAGCGCCGGTGGAACGATGTCGCTCATGATCCGCGCGCCCTGGCTGCCGCCGAAAACCAGAAGGTTCAGCGCGCCGCCGGCCTGGAGGGTCGGCATCGGCGTCGCGGCAGCTTCGAGAACGGGCGGGCGCACGGGATTGCCGGTCACCACCGTCTTCGCGGCGAACGCATCGCTCCTGAGCGGAAATCCCGTGGCGATTCGCGTGACGCGCGGAGCGACGAAGCGATTGGCCCGCCCCATCACGGCGTTGGCCTCGTGGATCACGGTCGGAATGCCGCGCATCGTTGCGGCATAGACCGGCGGGACGGTCGGATATCCGCCAAAACCGACGACCGCCGCCGGCTTCAGGCGGGAGAGCAACCCCAGGCTTTCCTGCGTGCCCTTGAGCAGGAGCAGCGCACCCTTCAGTTTGCCGAGCCATCCGCCACCCGTCACCGTGCCGCTGGTGATCTGGTGCAGCTTCGCCGGAAACCGGTCGGCGTAGCGGGCCGCGCGCTCGTCGCTGACCAGGTCGACCGTCACGCCACGGGCGATCAGCGCATTGGCCAGCGCTTCGGCCGGAAACAGGTGACCACCGGTGCCACCGGCGGCAAGAAGGACACTGCCCTGCCGAGGAGTCATGCCGTCGCCGCTCCCAGGTTCTGCGGGAGTGTGTGCACGATGGCGGCGGACGGGCGGCGGCGCGTGAGCGCCAGCAGGCACCCTGCCGTGATCGCCAGCGACACGAGCGAGGAGCCGCCATACGAGATGAACGGCAGGGTCATGCCCTTCGGCGGAATGAGATCCAGGTTCACCGCGATGTTGATGCTGGCCTGAAGGCCGAACAACATGGCCAGACCCGCCGTCGCAAAGCGGACGAAGGGATCTTCGCTGCGATAGGCCAGGATCAACGACCGCACCACGATGAGCCCGAAGATCGCCACCACGACGAGACAGATCAGGATGCCGAACTCCTCGCCAATAACGGCGAAAATGTAGTCGGTGTGGCTGTCCGGCAGGATGCGTTTCACCGTGCCTTCGCCCGGCCCCTTGCCGTACCAGCCCCCGGACAGCAGGCTTTCGCGCGCCGTCTCCGCCTGAAACGCGCCGGCGCCGTCGCCCTTGTTGAGGAACCTGTCGAAGCGTGCAGTCACATGCGGCAGGAACTTGTAGGCAAGCAGCAAGCCCATCACGCCAACGCCACCGAGACCGATCACCCAGAGGATGTGAAGGCCGGCAAGGAAGAACAATCCGCACCACACGGCCGACACCAGCATCGTCTGGCCAAGATCCGGCTGCAGGATCAGCGGCGCGACGACGAGCGGCAGCAGAAGCAAGGCCAGGGTTGTGCTCGGCATGTCATCACGAACCGCCTTCTCGGAGAAGGCCCAGGCGGTCAGGACCACGAAAGCGGGCTTCAGCATCTCTGAGGGCTGTACACTCAGCCCGCCCAGCGACAGCCAGCGGCGCGCGCCCTTCACCTCGGCTCCGAAGACAAGCGTCGCGCAAACCAGCGCCAGGGCAACGCAGAACAGCAGCAGCGCCATGCGCCGGATCTGCCTGAGCGGCATGGCGGAGACGGCGATCATCACGACCAGCGCGACCGCCAGGAAGGCAGCCTGACGGTTGACGAAGTGGAACGTTGAAAGCCCAAGCCGCGACGCCACGGGTGGGCTCGCGGCGAGGCCGAATAGGATGCCAAGCACCATCAGCGCCAGGAAGCTGAACAGCAGCCAGCGATCGACGGTCCACCACCATTCGTTGAATTCGGTGCGCTCGGCCCGTGAAACCATGTCAGGCTCCCTTGCGGCTGACGAAGCCCGGCAAGGCTTCGACGAGCGCGCGGAAGTGGTCGCCGCGCTGCTCGAAGTTCTTGTACTGATCGTAGGAGGCACAGGCCGGCGAAAGCAGGATCACGCCGCCCCGGTGGCGCTGCGCATCCTCCAGCGCCATCTGCACCGCAACATCGAGCGTGCCGGCGTGGGCATAGGGCACGGCGCCATCCAGCGTTCTCGCGAACTCGGCGGCGGCAGTGCCGATGAGGTAGGCCTTGCGGATGCGCGGGAAATATGAGGCGAGCGAGGTGATGCCGCCGTCCTTCGCCTTGCCTCCGATGATCCAGAACAGGTCCTTTTCGAACGCTGCCAGGGCCTTTTCGGTGGAATCGGCGTTGGTAGCCTTGGAGTCGTTAATGAAGATCGAGCCGCCCACCCGGCCGATCTCCTCCATTCGGTGAGGCAGCCCGGCGAAGCTCTTCAACCCCTCGCGCAGAACCTGGCCGTCGATCCCCAGAGTTGTCGCCACAGCGATCGCGGCCGCGGCATTCTGGGCATTGTGCCGGCCGCGCAACGATCCGATGCCGGTAAGGTCGGCCGCCTCGATCCGCTTGCGCTTGCGCGCGAAGACGATCTTCGATCCGTCCGCGAACAGCCCGTTCGGCAATGGCGAACGAACCGATATGCGCACCGTTGCCTTGCCGGCCTGATCGCGGCGCGATGCCATGGCCGCCGACATCTCGTCGTCGACACCCACGATGGCCAGGGTCGCGGCCGACACCATCCGTTCCTTGACGGCGGCATAATGTTCGACCGTGCCGTGGCGTTCGATATGGTCTGGCGTAAGATTCAGCATCACGCCGATGCTCGGGGCCAGCGAGGGCGCCAGGTCGATCTGGAACGACGAGACCTCGATCACATGATGGCGCGCTTCGGCCGGCGGTTCGAGCGCAAGAACGGCGGTGCCAATATTGCCCCCGAGCTGCACGTCCCGCCCCGCCGCGCGCAGGAGGTGGGCGATCAGCGCCGTCGTCGTCGACTTGCCGTTCGTACCGGTGATGCAGACAAGCGGTGCGTTGGGAGCCCGCGCGGCCCGCTCGCGGCAGAACAGCTCGATATCGCCGAGAATTTCCACGCCGGCGGCCTGCGCCAACGGCACGGTCCAGTGCGGCTCCGGGTGCGTCAATGGAACGCCCGGAGCCAGGACAAGCGCCGAAAAGTCCGACCAGTCGGCAGCCTTCAGATCGACGATGGCGACGCCCCTGGCGCTTGCCGCCAGGCGTGCGGCCTCGCTGTCGTCCCAGGCCGAGACGATGGAGCCGCCCGCCATGAGGGCCTGCGCAGCGACCAGCCCCGAGCCGCCCAGGCCGAACAGGGCGACCTTCCTGTCCTTGAAGGTGGTGACCGGGGTCATGGGCGCATCACCGCAGCTTCAGGGTAGCGAGGCCGATGAGGGCCAGGATAACCGAGATGATCCAGAACCGGATCACAACTTGCGCTTCCTGCCAGCCCTTCTTCTCGAAATGGTGGTGGATCGGCGCCATGCGGAACACGCGCTTGCCGGTCAGCTTGAACGAAGCGACCTGGATGATCACGCTCATCGCTTCCAGCACGAAAAGCCCGCCGACGATGGCGAAAACAATCTCATGCTTGGTGGCGACCGCCACGCTGCCCAGCAGTCCGCCAAGCGCGAGCGAGCCGGTATCGCCCATGAAGATCTGCGCCGGCGGCGCATTGAACCACAGGAAGCCAAGGCCCGCGCCAATCAGCGCGCCGCATATCACCGCGAGTTCGCCAGTCCGTGGTATGAAGTTGATCTGAAGGTAGTTCGCGAAGATCGCATTGCCGGCCAGATAGGCGATGAACCCGAAGGTCCCCGCCGCGATCATCACCGGCACGATGGCAAGGCCATCGAGGCCGTCCGTGAGATTCACGGCATTGCCTGCGGCAACAATGATGAACACGCCGAAGACGATGAAAAATACCCCGACATTGACCATCGCATCCTTGAACACCGGGAAGGAGATCGCACCGGCCAGCGCTGGGGGCATGTACTGCATCATGATATAGACCGCGACACCGGCAATCGCCGTCTCGAGGCCGAGCCGGGAGCGGCCGGAAAAGCCCTTGTGGCTCTGCTTGGTCACCTTCAGGTAGTCGTCGTAGAAACCGATCGCGCCGAACCCCAGCGTGACGCACAGGACCGTCCAGACAAACGGGTTTGAGAGGTTGGCCCACAATAGGCTTGCCACGACCACACCGGACAGGATCATCAGTCCGCCCATGGTTGGCGTGCCCTTCTTGGTCAGCAGATGGGATTCTGGCCCATCCTCGCGGATCGGCTGACCTTTGCCCTGCTTGACACGCAGCAGGCTGATGATCTTCGGCCCGAACATCAGCACGAAGAACAGGGCCGTCACCGTCGCACCGCCCGCCCGGAAGGTGATGTAGCGGAACAGGTTGAACGGCTGGAACTGCGCACTGAAATCGGAAAGCCAGAACAGCATTCGCTTTTGCCTCACACGTCTCGGTCGTCCGCAGGGGAAATGACCGGATATCGCGTCTTGAGCGCTGTCACGATGCGGCCCATGCGGCTCCCGTTCGAGCCCTTGACTGTAACGACGTCGCCCCCGCGAACGCCGTCGAGCACGGCCGCTTCGAGCGCGGCCGAGTCGGCTGCGTATCCGCCCCGACGGGTCTTCGGCAAGGCGTCATAGAGGTTTTTCATCAGCGGGCCAGCCGCGAAGACCAGGTCTATCCCTGATTTTTCAAGAGCTTGCGCCAAGTCGCGATGCAGCTCTGCGCCCTGGTCGCCAAGCTCCAGCATGTCGCCCAGGACGGCAACGCGGCGTCCGCGAGGTCCAACGGGCGTTGTACCCGCCACCGCGAAAGCCGCCCGCATGGACGACGGATTGGCGTTGTAGCTTTCATCGAGCAGCGTGATCGGACCGGTTCCCGTCCCAAGCTGGATCTTGCGTCCACGCCCGTCGGCAGGGGCGAAGGCGCGCAGGGCCAGCGCCGCGAGCGCCAGATCGGCGCCGGTCGCGTGCACCGCGGCGAGAACGGCGAGGCTGTTCTGGACCAGATGCCGGCCCGGCGCCCCGATCTGGTAGGCAACCAGTTCCCCGAGAACATCGGCTTCCACCGTCGAGGAATCGGCGGCGCAATTGGCCGACAGCAGGCGCACATGCGCGTCCGCGTGCTCGCCGAAGCTGATGATGCGTCCCGCCGGCGAGGCCGCGACATGAGCCTTCAGCCGGTCGAATTGCGGATTGTCGCGGTTGAGAACCGCCGTGCCGCCCGGCTCCAGTCCGGAGAAGATTTCCCCCTTGGCGTCGGCGATGGCGGCCAGACTGGGAAAGCTCGCCAGATGCACCGGCTCGACCGTCGTAACGATGGCGACCTGCGGCGAAACCTGCGCGGTCAGGGGCAGGATCTCGAAAGAATGGTTCATGCCGATTTCGAAGATGCCGAAGGCGGTATCCTCCGGCATGCGCGCCAGTGTGAGCGGCACGCCCCAGTGGTTGTTGTAGGACGCGACCGAAGCATGCGTGCTGCCCTGACGCTGGAAGACGGTGCGCAGCATTTCCTTGGTCGAGGTCTTGCCCACCGAGCCGGTGACGGCGATGACGTGCCCCCGCATCCTGGCCCTGCCGGCACGGCCGAGGCGTTCCAGCGCGGGAAGCACCGCGTCCACCACATAGAGCGCTCCAAGCCCCGCGAGGGCGGACGCATGCGCCCGGTCGACCAGCGCCGCAGCCGCGCCGGCCTTGAAGGCGTTCGCCACGAAGTCATGCCCGTCACGCACGTCCTTGAGCGCCACGAACAGGTCACCGCGCAACAGCGTCCGCGTGTCGATTGAAAGCCCGGCGATGTCCGCCATACCGGCAGGCGCGTCCGCGCCCAGCGCATCCACAAGGGCGGTTCCGCTCCACAGCACGGTCACGACGGGGTTCCTCCAACGGAATGAAGCGCGGCGCGCGCTTCGTCATGATCCGAGAACGGTCTGGTCACGCTGCCGACGATCTGGCCCGTCTCGTGCCCCTTGCCCGCGACGATCAACGCATCGCCATCCTTCAGCATGGCGACGGCCTCCCTGATGGCGGCGGCGCGGTCGCCGATCTCGAGCGCGCCCGGCGCCGCCATCAGAATCTCGCGACGAATCTGCACGGGCTCTTCGCTGCGCGGATTGTCGTCGGTGATGATCACAATGTCAGCCTTGTCCGCCGCGATTGCGCCCATGATCGGCCGCTTGCCCTTGTCCCGGTCGCCCCCGCAGCCGAAGACCACGATCAATCGCCCCCTGACACTCGGGCGCACCGCATCCAGCACATGGGCGAGCGCTTCGGGCTTGTGGGCATAGTCGACGAACACCGGCGCCGTGCCCCGCGCGCCGACGCGCTCCAGCCTGCCCGGCACGCCCGTTAACCGCGCGAGAGCCTCGAACACCGCTTTCGGCGCCTCGCCCAGCGCCAGGGCGAAACCGGCCGCGACCAGTGCGTTCTCGACCTGAAAGCCGCCGATCAGCGGCAGACGGGCGGCATGCACATGCCTTCCGAATGCCAGTTCCAGAGCTTGGCCAAAGGGCACCTCGCCCACTGACAGCAGGCGCAAGTGCTCCCCTTTCCGGCCGGTGGTGAATGGTTTCAGCCCCTGTTTTTCGCAGGTCGCGAGTACATCGCCGGAACGGTCGCCGTCCCTGTTGATCACCACTGGCGCGCCGGTCGGAAGCAGGGCTGTGAACAGCCGCAACTTGGCCTTCAGGTAGTCGTCCACCGTCGCATGGTAGTCGAGATGGTCGCGGCCGAGATTGGTGAAGGCGCCGCCAGTGAGCCGCAGCCCATCAAGCCGCCTCTGGTCGAGGCCGTGCGATGATGCCTCGATGGCCAGATGCGTCACGCCCTCCTCCACAAGTCCGTCCAGCTCCTGGTGCAGGGCAACCGGATCGGGCGTCGTCAGCGAGCCGTACGACGCGCGCTGCCGCGAGATCACCCCGAGCGTGCCAAGGCTCGCGGATTCGTGCCCAAGCGCTTGGAAGATCTGGCGGGTGAAATCCGCAACCGAGGACTTGCCCGCCGTTCCGGTCACCGCCAGGATTGTTCCGGGCTGGCGCGGGTGAAACCATGCCGCTGCCCTCGCGAGAGCAAGCCGCGCGTCGTCGACACGCGCATAGATCACGGTCGCCGGCAGATCGGCAGGCCTCGCCGCCTCGCCGATGATTGCCGCCGCTCCGGCCCTGGCCGCGTCGGCGATGAACTTCGCGCCATCCGTCCGCGATCCGGCCAGCGCGAAAAACACGTTGCCCGGCTGCACCTTGCGGCTGTCGAAGGCGATGCCGGTCACGGCTGGACGCGACGGCTCCGGCTGCAACCCGAGGCGATGCGACAGTTCGGCGAAGTCACCGGACATGGTCAGCGTGGCTCCGTCTGGGTCATCATGCGCAGGTTCAGGCGCGACACCTGCGGGAACGGCTGCACCGGGATCTCGAACCGCGGATGGATGTCCAGCATCGGGCCGACGCGCTCAATGATCTTTCCGGTCGTTGGCGCCGCATTCCAGCCGGCGGTCGCGTAGCCATGCGTTTCGCTGGAGCCCTGCGGCTCGTCGAGCAGGGTCAGGAACAGATAGCGCGGCTTGTCGGCAGGGGCGATGGCCATGAAGGTCGTCATCACCTTGGTCTTGGAATAGCGGCCTCCGACCACCTTCTCGGATGTACCCGTCTTGCCCCCGACATAGTAGCCTGGAATGTTCGCCTTGCCGGCCGTGCCGCGTTCGGCGTTCAGACGCATGACGAACCGCATTGCTTCGGAGGTTTCCGGCTTGATGACCCGCTTTGCGATAGACTTTGCCTCGGCTTCCGACCGTTTCAGATAGGTCGGTGGGACAAGGTAGCCGCCGTTCACCAGAGCCGCCGTGGCCGCGACCGCCTGGAGCGGCGACACCGCGAGGCCGTGGCCGAAGGAAATGGTCATGGTGTTGAGTTCGCCCCAGTTCGAGGGAACGAGCGGCTTCGCCGTTTCCGGCATCTCGGTGATCAGCCGGTCGAGCTGGCCCATCTTCTTCAGGAAGTCCTTGTGCCCCTGCACCCCGACCGATAGAGCCATGCGCGCGGTGCCGATGTTCGACGAGTAGACGAAGATCTCCGGCACGCTCAGCACGCGCCGCTGGCCGTGGTAGTCGTTGATCTTGAATCGGCCGTAGCGCAGCGGCTGCGTGGCGTCGAAGTTCGACGTCAGCGAGACTTTGCCGCTGTCGAGCGCCATTGCCGTGGTCAGCGCCTTGAACGTCGACCCCATTTCATAGACGCCGACCGCCAGGTGATTGATGTTTTCCGGCTTCAAGGCATCGGTAGGCACGTTCGGATCGTAGTCCGGCAGCGAGACCTGCGCGACGATTTCCCCGGTGTTGACATCAACCACCAGCCCGCCCGCCGCCTTGGCCTTGAACTTCTTCATCGCTTCCTGGAGTTCCTGCCGCATCGCGTGCGTGACGCGCAGGTCGATGGCAAGCTGCACCGGCTTCAGGTCCATGGGCTTGCCGGCGAAACCGGTGCCCTTCAGATCGGCCATGCCCTTTCCGTCGATGTACTTCTCGATCCCGGCAATGCCCTGGTTGTCGACGTTGGCGAAACCCAGAACATGCGCCGCGACCGGCCCGTTCGGATAGACGCGCTTGTGCTCGGGCAGGAACCCGACCCCGGGGATGCCGAGCCGGTGCACTTCCGCCTGCTGGCGCGGCGTGATCTCACGCTTCACCCAGACAAACCCCTTGCGGCTGCCCAGCTTGGCACGCAGGTCGCTGCCATCAAGGTCGGGGAACACCGCGTTCAGGAGTTCGACCGCCTCGTCCTTGTCGACGATGCGCCGCGGTTCCGCGAAGACCGAGACCATCTTGACGTCGGC
>DAOMXN010000050.1:0-4883 GCA_035437025.1 Beijerinckiaceae bacterium
GTCTGGCGCGGCGCCGGCATCGGCCTGTTCATCCAGGCCTCATTGATGCTGGCGCTCGATTTCTTCGCCGAGCGGCGCGGCGCGGCGTATCTGGACTGGCTGGCGAAACAGGCGTAGCGCGGCCGCCGGGGCAGCCGCGTCCAGCTGCCTTATTTCCCCAGCGCCTTGCCGATTTCCTCCAGCGTCGCCGGATCGTCGATGGTCGCCGGCATGGACCAGGCGTCGCCGTCGGCGATTTTCTTCATGGTGCCGCGCAGGATCTTGCCGGAGCGGGTCTTCGGCAGGCGGTTGACCACCACCGTCTGCTTGTAGGCCGCGACGGGGCCGATTTTCTCGCGCACCAGCGCGGCGCATTCCTTTTCGACCTCGGCGGCGGTCTTGGTCACGCCTGCCTTCAGCACGACGAAGCCGAGCGGTGCCTCGCCCTTCAGCGAATCCTTGATGCCGACCACGGCGCATTCCGCCACCGACGGGTGCGAGGACAGCACCTCCTCCATGCCGCCGGTGGAGAGGCGGTGACCGGCGACGTTGATGATGTCGTCGGTGCGGCCCATGATGTAGAGGTAGCCGTCCTCGTCGCGATAGCCGGCATCCGAGGTGGAGTAATATCCCTTGAACTCGGTAAGATAGCTCTGCTCGAATCGGTCGTCCGCCTGCCAGAGCGTCGGCAGCGCACCCGGAGGCAGCGGCAGCTTGATGGCGATCGAGCCCATCTTGCCGTCGGGCACGGGTTTGCCGCCCTCGTCGAGGATCTGCACGTCGTAGCCCGGCATCGGCACCGTCGGGGAGCCGCGCTTCACCGGAAGCAACTCGATTCCGCGCGGGTTGCCGGCAATGCACCAGCCGGTCTCGGTCTGCCACCAGTGGTCGATCACCGGCACGCCGAGAATGTCCTCCGCCCATTTCACCGTATCGGGGTCGGCGCGTTCGCCCGCCAGGTAGAGCGCCTGAAGGCAGGAGATGTCGTAGGTCTTCAGGAACTTGGCCTCCGCGTCTTCCTTCTTGATGGCGCGGAAGGCGGTCGGAGCGGTGAAGAACGCCTTGACCTTGTTCTCCGAGATCACGCGCCAGAAGGCACCCGGGTCCGGCGTCCCCACCGGCTTGCCCTCGTAGACGATGGTGGTGCAGCCCTTCAGCAGCGGCGCATAGCAGATGTAGGAGTGGCCCACGACCCAGCCGACGTCCGAGGCGGCCCAGAAGGCATCGCCCGCGTCGACGCCGTAGAGCGCCTTCATCGACCAGTGCAGCGCCACCATGTGGCCACCGTTGTCGCGCACCACGCCCTTCGGCTTCCCGGTCGTGCCGGAGGTGTAGAGCACATAGAGCGGGTCCGTGGCCTGCATCGGCTCGCAGGCGGAGCCTGCGGCCTTGCCGGAGGCGCGCATGGCGTCGCGCGCGGCAGCCCAGTCATGATCCCGGCCGGCCTGAAGGGCGGCGGTTTCCATCGGCCGCTGGAAGATCAGACAGGCGGCGGGCTTGTTCGCCGAAAGGGAAATCGCCTCGTCCAGCAAGGGCTTGTACTTGACGATACGGCCAGGCTCGATGCCGCAGGAGGCCGAGAGGATGAGCTTGGGCGCGCAATCGTCGATGCGGGTTGCCAGTTCCCGCGCCGCGAAGCCGCCAAACACGACGGAGTGCACCGCGCCGACGCGCGCGCAGGCCAGCATGCCGATCACCGCTTCGGGGATCATCGGCATGTACAGGAGGACGCGGTCACCCTTCTTCACGCCGAAGCCACGGATGATCTCGGCCAGCACCTTCACCTCGTCGGTGAGTTCAGCGTAGCTCAGCGAAGCCTTGGAGTTGGTGACAGGGGAATCATACACAAGCGCCGCCTGGGCGCCGCGTCCGCCGGCGACATGCCGGTCGAGGCAGTTGTGGGCGGTGTTGCAGACGCCGTCCGGGAACCAGCGGCCGTAGACGCCGGCCTTGGCGTCGAACACGACCTTCGGGACGGTGAACCAGTCCAGCGACTTCGCGGCTTCGCCCCAGAAGGCCTGCGGGTCATTCTTCCATCCCGCGTAGAGCGCGGCGTATGCCCCTTTGCCCATGATCTGACTCCCCATTTGGCGGTTTATGCGGCGGATTTGTCATTTTTTGCGGTCATGGCGCAAGCGGAGCCACCTCATCACTTCGATGAACGGCCGCGCCCGAAAGCGGTGCGTAACCTGCCGCGCGCATTGACGCCCGCTTCGCGCGGTGTCTAACCTTCCGTTTCTAACGCCTTGATCGCAAAGCCGAGTCGTCTTTCAGGCATGAGCCGGGAAACCATCCTCGAAGCGTTGGCGCGGTGCGGCGCCGCCTTGGATCGGCTGGAGGCCGCGTCACTGCGCCACCAGGAGGGCGAACGGCTGCGCATGAATCTGGAGAGCGAACTGGCGCTGATGCGCGCGGATCGGCAGGCGCTGGCCGAGAAGCTCGACGCGGCGTTCGCCCGGACCCAGCAGGTAGAAGAGCAGGTCTCGACGCTGGACCAGCGGATCGGCCGTGCGGTCGCCTCCATCCGCGACGTCCTGGACGGGAGCGTCTGATGTCGCAGGTCTCGGTCTCGATCGACGGCAAGATGTTCCGCATGGCCTGCGAAGATGGTCAGGAGGCCCATCTGGAGGCCCTGGCCAAGCATCTCGACGTGCGCATCGGCGAAATGCGGCAGGCATTCGGGGAGATCGGCGACCTGCGGCTTACCGTCATGGCGGCCATCACCATCACCGACGAATTCACCGAGGCCCGCAAGAAGGCCGAGGACCTGACGCAGCAGATCGGCCACCTGCGCAATGCCCAGGTCTCTGCGCAGGATAACGCCGGCGCGCGGGACCAGGAGATCGCCGGGCTGATCGACCGGATGACCCAGCGGCTGGAGCGTATCGCCGGATTGTTGTCGCAAAGGCCGGAAATGTGAACGGCCGGCTCTGGCGAGGCGACCCGAACAGGTCTACATTACGCGGTGCGGGGCTGCGGGATGCGTCAGGAGACACGTATCCCCGGGGCCTTATCGATCCTAAGGGAGCTGTCCCTGGCTGGACTCCTGGGTCCGGACACACGGCGCCCACCTACTCACGTAGGTTCCCGGGATCGACACTCCAACGGTCATCGCGGCTCCGCACCCTTTCTCTTTTCAGGCCATGACCAGCGCCGCAGAGTCCAAGGAAGCGCTGCGCCGCGCCATGCGCCGCCAGCGCGCCGAAGTACCCGTAGAACAGCGCCGGCTCGCGTCAGAAACGCTCACGAACGCGTCCCGAAGCCTCTTGCTCGGGCTCAGTGCGCCGATCGTTTCGGGCTATGTCCCGATCCGGGCGGAGATCGACCCCGGCGCGCTGATGGCGTCGATGGAACGGTACGGCGCGCGGCTGGCCCTGCCGCGTGTGGAGGGTGATCGTCTCGCGTTCCGGTTGCAGCTGCCCGGCACGCCGCTCGTGCCGGGAGCCTATGGCATCGGCGAACCGGCAGCCGGGTCGCCGGTCGTCGTGCCGGATCTCATGCTGGTGCCGCTGCTGGCCTTCGACCGGCGCGGCGGGCGGCTCGGCTACGGCGCGGGCTATTACGACCGCGCGATCACGACGATGCAGCCCCGGCTGACCGTCGGGCTGGCCTTCGCCTGTCAGGAAGTCGCAGCGGTGCCGATGGAAACGCATGACCGGCGGCTCGATCTCATCCTGACCGAACAGGGGCTGATTGACTGCCGGCGGGGGGCGGCGCATAGCAGGTCCATGCGCATCCTGTTTCTCGGCGACATCTGCGGCCGTCCGGGCCGGACCATCGTGACCCAGCAGGTGCCGCTGCTGCGCCAGCGCTGGAAGCTCGATGCCGTGATCGCCAACGGCGAGAATGCGGCGGCCGGCTTCGGCATCACCGAGGCGATCCTGCACGAGTTCCTCGAATGCGGCATCGATGCAGTGACCCTGGGCAACCATTCCTGGGACCAGCGCGAGGCGCTGGTGTTCATCGACCGCCAGCCGCGCCTGGTGCGTCCGGCGAATTATCCGGCGGGAACGCCCGGCCGCGGGGCCACGCTGATCGAGACGGCGAGCGGCGCCCGTGTGCTTGTGGTGAACCTGCTCGGCCGGCTGTTCATGGAGGCCTTCGACGATTCGGTCCGCGCGGTGGAACGCGAGCTTGAGGCCTGCCCGCTCGGGCAGGTCGCCGATGCCATCGTCGTCGACATGCATTGCGAGGCGACCAGCGAAAAGCAGGTGATGGGGCACATGCTGGACGGCCGCGTCTCGCTGGTGGTGGGCACGCATACCCACACGCCGTCGGCCGACGCGCGCATCCTTTCCGGCGGCACCGCCTTCCAGACCGATACGGGCATGTGTGGCGATTATGCCGGCGTCATCGGCTTCGACCGGCGCGAGCCGGTGCGCCGCTACATCGAACGCACGCCGGGCGGGCGCTGGGAATCGGCCAGCGGGCCGGGCACGCTCTGCGGCATCGCGATTGAAACGGACGACAGGACCGGGCTCGCGGTCTCGGCCGCACGGGTCTGCATCGGCCCGGAGCTGGAGAACTGCGGGCCGGCGTGGTGAGGTGATGACGCCCGACGCCTACAACGCCTTCTGCGCGAGCCTGCCGGCGACGACCTACGTCTGCCAGTGGGGTGGCTCGCATGTGTGGAAGGTCGGCGGCAAGGTGTTCGCCATCGGCAGCTGGGACGAGCCCTATGCCGGCATCACCGTCAAGGTCTCGGACATGGCGTTCGAAATCCTGCCGACGCAGCCGGGCCTGAGGCCCGCGCCCTATCTCGCATCGCGCGGCATGAAATGGATCCAGCACTACTCCGCGCCGGGCCTGAGCGATGACGACCTGACGCTCTACCTCAGGGAGTCGCACCGCATCGTCGCATCCGGACTGTCACGGCGGCGGCGCGCGGACCTCGGGTTGCCGGA
>DAOMXN010000050.1:4983-12341 GCA_035437025.1 Beijerinckiaceae bacterium
GGCGAGGTCGTCGTGTTTTCCTGGATCACCTACCGCTCGCGCAGGCACCGCGACGCGGTGAATGCCAGGGTCATGGCCGATCCGCGCATGAAGGCGCTGATGGACCCGGCGACCATGGTGTTCGACGGCAAACGCCTCATCTACGGCGGCTTCAGGACGATGATCGCGCTGTAGCCCGGGGCAGGCGGGCGTCACGCGCGGCTTGTGCGCCAGCGCGCAGACAAATGCTCCGCCGCTGTTAACGTCGCGTTTGCCATTCGAGACGGCACAATCGGGCGCCCTTGCCCGGTCCGCCGTTTCAGTGCGTTGCCACACATCCCAACTCCGATCCCGGTGCGATACCTCACGTCGCGTCCTGGGGGCAGGCGCTTCTCGCAACACCTGCTCTCAGGAGTATATTCATGGCTATCGGTCTCACCCTTCTTGACGACACCTACATCATGGCTTCCGCCGACCGCCTCTATGCGTTCCGCGGCAACGACACGGTGACCGGGTCCGCCGGCAACGATACGATCCTCGGCGGTCGCGGCGACGACGTGCTCTACGGCATGGACGGCGACGACCTGATCTTCGGCGGCGCCGACAACGACTACATCGACGGCGGCAACGGCGACGACATCCTGCGCGGCGATGGCGGAGCGGACACTCTCATCGGCGGCACCGGGGAAGACGACCTGAACGGCGGCGCGGGCGATGACTTCGTCGACGGCGGCGAAGACCACGATGTGGTGCGCGGCGGCGCCGGCCACGATGTGCTGTCCGGTGGCTCCGGCGACGACCTGGTCCATGGCGGCCTGGGCAACGACTTCATGGATGGCGGCATCGGCAACGACTACATGTTTGGCGACTTCGGCGCCGACACGATGATGGACGGCGACGGTTCGGACTGGCTGCACGGAGGCGCCGGCAACGACCGCTTCAATCTGGCCGCCGACACATCTTTCGGCACGCTCGACGTCATTCACGGCGGCACCGGCATCGACACGGCCTGGTTCGCGCCGCAGAACGGTTCCGTCACCGTCACCAACATGGGCGGCTGGTTCGACGTGACCTGGACCAGCGGCGTCGGCGATCCGCAGCATGACCAGCTGTTCGGCGTCGAGTTCCTGCTGGTGGAGGATGTCGCGACCGGCATCGTCGAGACCGTCGACCTGGCGACCGTCGCCGTGGTCTGGACGACCTGAGCCCAGCCGCGAACGCGGTTTTCTTCACGGACCCCGGCGGGAGACCGCCGGGGTTCTTCGTCCTGGTTGACGCCGTGTCGGCAGCGTTCGAGACTGCTTCCCATCGGAACAGGACCCTTTCGCTTGCGCATCACGCTTCTTGGAACCGGCGGCCCGAGACCGGACCCGCGCCGCATGGCCAGCGCGACGCTTGTCTCCATCGGCGAGGACCACCTGCTGTTTGACGCCGGGCGCGGCGTGATGGTGCAGGCGGTCAAGGCCGGCGTGCCGCTGGCGGCGATCGGGCCGGTGTTCATCACGCATCACCATTTCGATCACATCGGCGATCTGTTCGATGTCTTCCTCAACTCCTGGATGGCCGGCCGGCGCGCGCCCCTGCGCGTCTTCGGTCCGCCGGGTACGCAAGGAATCGTCGAGGCATTGACGACCCAGGTCTACGATCGCGACATCGCGTGGCGCTCGCTCGGCGAACCGACCTTCGGCGGCTGGGCGCCGGTGGAGACGACCGACATCGCGGCCGGACCGGTGCTGGATACCGGGCGCTGGCGGGTGAGCGCCGAGATTGTGCGCCATGGCGACGGGCTTGGCTTTCCCGATGCTTTCCTGCGGCGCTGGACCTGCCTCGGCTACCGCATCGAGGCCGAAGGCAAGGTTGTGGCGATTTCCGGCGACACCGTCGACTGCGAGGGCCTGCGGCGGTTGGCGCATGGCGCGGACGTGCTCGTGCAGGTGTGCTTCCTGGCCCGCAGCGAAATCCGGGGCGCACACTTCGAACGGCTGGCGCGCCACACGCTGGCCTGCGCCGACACGGTGGGCGGCATCGCGGCGGAATGTGGCGTCAAGACGCTGATCCTGACCCATCACCGTCCGCGTCCTGACGACGGGCTGCTCGATGAGATCCGCGCCGACGTCGCCCGCGACTTCGCCGGCGAACTCATCATCGGGCAGGACCTGACCCGCATCGATCTCTGAATGGCGCGGCGGTTTGCTTTCCGCGCGCCAGCGGCTATAGGCGGACATCCCTATCGCGAAGAGCAAGAGGCGGCCGCAAGGCCGTTGGCGCCATGGCCGGACACAGTCAGTTCAAGAACATCATGCACAAGAAGGGCAAGCAGGATAAGCTGCGCTCGAAGGTGTTCTCCAAGCTGGCGCGCGAAATCACCGTCGCGGCCAAGATGGGGCTGCCCGATCCGGCCTTCAATCCGCGCCTGCGCTCGGCCATTCTGGCGGCCCGGGCCGAGAACATGCCGAAGGACAATATCGAGCGCGCCATCAAGAAGGCCTCCGGCGGCGATTCGGAGACCTACGATGAAATCCGCTACGAGGGCTACGGGCCGGGCGGCACCGCGCTGATCGTCGAGGTGATGACCGACAACCGCAATCGCACGGCCTCGGACGTGCGGTCCTATTTCACCAAGGCCGGCGGCAACCTGGCGGAGACCGGCGCCGTGTCGTTCATGTTCGACCGGGTCGGGCTTGTCGAGTTCGACGCCGACAAGGCCAGCGCGGACGCCATGCTGGAAGCGGCGATCGAGGCGGGCGCGGACGATGCCGTCTCCGGCGAGAGCGGGCACGAGGTCTATTGCGAGCAGTCGAGCCTCGCCGAAGTGTCCAGGGCGCTGGAGGCGAGGTTCGGCGAACCGCGCAAGTCGAAGCTGGTCTGGCGGCCGCAGACGCTGATTTCCGTCGACGACGAGGCGGGCGAGACATTGCTCGGCCTCATGGAAAAGCTCGAAGAGCATGACGACGTGCAGAACGTCTACGCCAACTTCGAGATTTCCGACGCGCTCATGGCCAAGATGGGAAGCTGATCCGGCGGACCTGCCCCTGACGTGACCATCGCCGCCGGCTCCTGACGCGGTCGCCGGGCCTTGGCCCTGCCCGGGATCAGACGGCCCGCGCGAGGCGCGGCATTTCGCTGCTTTGACAGTCCGGCGCACTTTGACAAAGATCAAAGGCAAACCGCACAGTCAGCGTGACCGTAAAGAGACAGGCAGGGAGGGTTTGCCATGGACGCGCAGGACGCGCTTGCCAGGGATGTGCCGGCCGAGGAACCGCCGCGCCGGCCGGATCCGGCGATCCGCAGCATCAGCTTCAAGGACATCGGGGAAGCCCTCGCAGCCGGTCTGCGCGATCTCCAGGCCGCGCCTGTCTACGGCCTGACCTTCGGCGCGCTGTACTGCCTCGGCGGCATCCTGATCGTGCTTTTCGTCACGGCGCTCGGCATGCCGTATTTTGCCTATCCCCTGGCCGCGGGCTTTGCCCTGCTCGGCCCGATGGTGGCGATCGGCCTCTACGAGGTCAGCCGGCTGCGCGAGATGGGTGCGGTGCTCAGCTGGGGCGCGGTGCTGCGCGCCATGAAGGCGCAGGCGCGTCAGGAAATCGGCTGGATGAGCTTCGTCGTTCTGTTCGTCATGATCATCTGGCTCTACCAGGTGCGCCTGCTGCTGGCGCTGTTCCTGGGGTTCGAGCCGATCTCGACGCTGCGCGATTTCCTCACGGTGGTGCTGACGACGCCGCAGGGCTGGATGTTCCTCGCCATCGGGCATGTGATCGGCGCCGTCCTCTCGCTCGTCCTGTTCTCGCTGACGGTGGTGTCGTTCCCGATCCTTCTGGACCGGCCGGTCGATTTCATCACCGCGATGATCACCAGCGTGCGCTCGGTGGTGACCAATCCGCAGCCCATGGTCGCCTGGGCCATCATGATCGTGGCGCTGCTGATCTGCGCGACGCTGCCGATGTTCCTGGGGCTGATCGTCGTGCTGCCGATCCTCGGCCATGCCACCTGGCATCTCTACCGGCGGCTGGTCGCGCCGGAACAGCCGGCCGCGACATGAAAAAAGGCCGGGATCGCTCCCGGCCTTCGTCAGCATGGCGGGCGAACGGGCGGTTACTCGTCGCTGCCCTTGAGCTCCTTGAGCTTGGCGAAGACGGAGGCGATCTCCGCCTCTTCTTCCCGCTTCGCCGCGGCGGCCGAGCGGGGAGCCGGCTCCTCCGCCGCCGGAGCGGTGGTGACGGATGCCGGCAGCAGGGTCGCTCCGGTTTCGACCGGGGCCGGGCGCTCCTTGGCGGCGCGGTTCACTTCAAAGTCGAGATCCATCTGCGAGCACAGCCCCAGCGTCACCGGATCCATCGGCGCCAGGTTGGTGGCGTTCCAGTGGGTGCGCTCCTTCACCGAAAGGATGGTCGTCTTGGTCGTGCCGACCAGACGCATGATCTGGGCGTCCTTCAGTTCGGGATGGTTGCGCAGCAGCCAGAGAATGGCGTTCGGCCGGTCCTGGCGCTTGGAAACCGGCGTGTAGCGCGGGCCCTTGGTGCGCTTCATCTCCGGCACGCGCACCTTCGGCTCCAGCACCCTCATGCGGTAGTTCGGGTTGCTGCCGGCGCGCTCGAGCTCCTCGCGGGCGAGCTGGCCGCCGAGCACGGGATCGAACCCCTTGATGCTCGTGGCGACCTCGCCATCGGCGATGCCCTTCACTTCAAGCGGGTGAAGCTTGCAGAAATCGGCGATCTGATCGAAGGTCAGAGACGTGTTTTCCACCAGCCATACGGCGGTCGCCTTCGGCATCAGAAGCGTGGCCATGTGACATCCTCCAGAACAGCGCAGCTCGCGGGCGCTTCGGGCAATGCTTCTTCGCTTTCCGAAACAGGGAAGCGACAGCACGAGCACCATTTGACGGGAATCCGCGCCTTATACTGTGCATCGGCGCGACTGGCAATCACTGCTTTGGCGGCAGTGCCGGACGGGGATAGCGCGCCTCCTGCGCCGCCTCGACCACCACGTCCCGCACGAAGGCGTGCGCCGGGTCGAGGTGGTCGCGCCGGTGCCAGACCATGTACATCGGCAGTATCGCCGCGTCACCCGCCGCTTCGGAGTCCAGCGGTACCGGCGCGGATGAAAACGCCCGCATCAGGTTGCGTGCCAGCAGGCCCGGCAGGCTGGCGAGCATGTCGGTGCCGCGCAGGAAGCTGGGCACGCCGGCAAAGCCCTGGACCCGAATGATGATGTCGCGGCGGATACCGCGCGCATCGAGCTTCTTGTCGAACTCCAGGCGCTCCCCGTCGGGATGGACCACGGTGACATGCCGCGCGGCGCCATAGGCGGCGAAATCACGCGGCGCGGCGCGGCGCGTTCCATCGAAGAAGCAGAGATAGCGATCCTCGAACAGCCGCCGGCGCAGGATGTCCGTCCCCTCGGGCGGCACCGGCGTGAGAATGAGATCGCAGCGCCGGTCCCGCAGCAGGTCCGGCGTGGGGGAGCCCGAGGGCGTGATGCGCAGGTCGACCCGCGCGACCGCCGCGGACAGGGTGCGGAAGACGGCCGGCAGCAACAGTTCGGACTGGAAGTCGTTGGCGGCGATGGTCAGCGACAGGCGGGCGGTCGCCGGATCGAAGCCCGGCGGACTGGCGAACGCCTCCAGTTCGTCGACGAGGCGGCGCGCCTTGTCCGCCAGGGAGAGCGCGTGCGCGGTGGCGACGATGCCCCGACCGTTCTTCACAAACAGCGGATCGCCGAGGATCCGCCGCAGCTTCTGCAATCCGTGGCTGACCGCCGACTGGGTGACCCCGAGCCTGTCGGCCGCTCCGGTGACCGATCCCTCCTCCAGAACCTGGAGGAACAGTCGCAGGCTCTGGCCGTCCAGCGCAAAATGATCGATATCCTTCATGGATCATATCATAATTGAACGCTTTATTTGTTCAATTGCCGGGGCGATGGTCTGGCACGTCCAGAGCGATCCTTGGGAGGAACCCGATGACCCGAACCGGAGAGTTCATCCGGCGCGACCGGTTGTGGCATCCGCCGCAATACCAGCCCGGCTACAAGACCTCGGTTCTGCGCTCGCCGCGCCGCGCCCTGGTGTCGCTGGAGCAATCGTCGAGCGAGCTGACCGGACCGAAGTTCGGCCACACCAGCCTCGATCCGCTCGACAACGACCTGATCCGCAACTACGCGACCTCGGGCGAGGCGATCGGCGAACGCATCGTCATCCATGGCCGCGTGCTCGACGAATGCGGGCGACCGGTGCCCCACACGCTGCTTGAAGTCTGGCAGGCCAATGCAGGCGGCAAGTACCGCCACATCAACGATGGCTACATGGCGGCGATGGACCCGAATTTCGGCGGCGTCGGCCGCTGCCTGACGGACGAGAACGGCCATTACTATTTCCGCACCATCCGTCCCGGCCCCTATCCCTGGCGCAACAACGGCAGCGACTGGCGCCCCGCCCACATCCATTTCTCGATCTTTGGCGAGGCCTTCGCCCAGCGCCTGATCACCCAGATGTATTTCGAAGGCGATCCGCTGATCCCCCTCTGCCCGATCGTCAACACGATCCCGGACAAGCGGGCGATCGACATGCTGGTTGCCAGGCTCGACATGGGCGAGATGATGCCCTTCGACTCGCTGGCCTACCGGTTCGACATCGTGCTGCGCGGTCGCCGGTCCACGTTTTTCGAGAACAAGCCGGAGGGGAACTGACATGCCCGTCGAGTATCTGAAGGAAACGCCATCCCAGACGGCTGGTCCCTTCCTGCATATCGGCATGCTCCCGGCGCAGGCCGGACTGCGGACGAGGTCGCAGGAAAAAATGAACGTCATGGTTTCAGGCGACGTGGAAGGCGAGCGCATCCGCGTCGAGGGCATCGTCTATGACGGCTCGGGCGCGATGGTGCGCGATGCGCAGGTCGAGATCTGGCAGGCCAACGCGAAGGGCGTCTATAACGCGCCCGGGTTTCTCGGGTTCGGCCGCGCCGGCGCCGATTTCAAGACGGGCGAGTGGTTCATCGAGACCATCAAGCCGGGGCGGACCCCGGGTCGCAAGGGCAAGCTGCAAGCGCCGCACCTCACCATCTACGTCTACGCGCGCGGCATCAACATCCACCTGCACACGCGGATGTACTTCGAGGACGAGGCGGAGGCGAACGCTGCCGACCCCGTGCTGAACGCCATCGAGCTCAAGCATACGGTCGCGACCCTGATCGCCAAGCGCTCGAAGCGGGGTGGCGAGACGGTCTATCGCTTTGACATCCATCTTCAGGGCGAGAAGGAAACGGTGTTCTTCGACATCTGATAGCCTGCCATGTGACGCGATGCAGCCGGCGGGCGACGATGAACGCTCTCGCCACGTCCCGCCGGACCTGCTAGCTAGCGCCCCCGACAGAGGGGTGCATGAG
>DAOMXN010000051.1:0-12095 GCA_035437025.1 Beijerinckiaceae bacterium
GGCCGAACCGCACTTCCTCCTCTTCCCAGGCGGCATCGAGCGCCTCGAGGTCGTCCGGTTCCGGATCGGGCTCGGCCCGGAGCGCCGCGAGCGCAGCCTCGTCGGGCCTGGCTTTCGCCAGCGCCAGCACGGCGTCCATCACGGCCGCGTAAGGCGAGGAGCGCTTGACCAGCCTCTCCTTCAGGGCCGTGATCACGTGGGCCGGCTGGCCGACGAGATCGATCGCCTCCTTGGCCGGGCGGGTCGAGGCATATTCGAGGAACAGCGGCAGATAATCCGGCAGTTCCGTGGTCACGGGGGAATAGCCATTCTCCTCGTAGACCTTGATCAGATCGACCATCGCCTGGCCGCGGTCCCGGCTCTCGCCATGCACATGTTCGAACAGGTGCAGGGACAGCGAGCGGGTGCGGTCGAACAGCAGGCCGTAGGCCTCCTGCCGATCGTAGATGTCACCATCGGCAAGATGATCCATCAGCCGATGGACCGCCGCCGCCACGCGCGCCGGCAGGACGCCTTCACGGTCGATGACGAACCGCATGTCGCCGATGGCCTCGACCAGATCCGGGCTCGGATAGGTGAGAAGCGCGGAGAGAACCTTGAGCGTCTTCATCATGCCATCTCCATCGGATTCTTGGCCTTCGGCTTTCCGCCGAACAGGTTCGTCGGCGTCTCGCCGTCGGAGCAGCCGTTGCCGAAGGAAAAGCCGCAGGAGCCGCGCAGCCCGTAGGCATCCTCCGCCACCTCGCGCCGCGTCGTCGGAATGACGAAGCGGTCCTCGTAGTTGGCGATGGCCATGATGTGGTACATTTCCTCGATCTGCAGGCCCGTGAGCCCGACCTTCCTGGCGATGCCCTCATCGATGACGCCATCCACGGTCTTGGCGCGCATGTAGGCGCGCATGGCCAGCATGCGCTCCAGACCCTTGGCGACCGGCTCCTCGTCTCCTGCCGTCAGGAGGTTGGCGAGATAGCGCAGCGGGATGCGCAGGTTGCGCACGTCCGGCATGTCGCCATCGACACCGATCTTGCCGGCTTCCGCCGCATGGCTGATCGGCGACAGCGGCGGGATGTACCAGACCATCGGCAGCGTGCGGTATTCCGGATGGAGCGGGAAGGCGACCTTCCACTCCATCGCCATCTTCCAGATCGGCGACTGCTTTGCCGATTCGAGCCAGGCCTCCGGAATGCCCTGCTTGCGGGCTTCCGCGATCACCGCCGGATCGTTGGGATCGAGGAACACCTTGAGCTGCGAGTCATAGAGATTGCGCTCGCTCTTCTCGCTGGCAGCAGCCTCGATCTTGTCCGCGTCGTAGAGAATGACGCCGAGATAGCGGATGCGGCCGACGCAGGTCTCCGAGCAGACCGTGGGCTGGCCGGATTCCAGGCGCGGATAGCACAGGATGCACTTCTCGGACTTGCCCGACGACCAGTTGAAGTAGATCTTCTTGTACGGGCATCCCGAGACGCACATGCGCCAGCCGCGGCACTTGTCCTGATCGATCAGCACCACACCGTCTTCGGCCCGCTTGTAGATCGCGCCGGACGGGCAGGACGCGACGCAGGCCGGGTTGAGGCAGTGCTCGCACAGCCTCGGCAGGTACATCATGAAGGTGTTCTCGAACTGGCCGTAGATCTCCTTCTGCACGCCTTCGAAGTTGGCATCCTTCGAACGCTTCGAGAACTCGCCGCCGAGAATTTCCTCCCAGTTCGGACCCCAGTGGATCTTCTCCATCCGCTCGCCGGTGATCAGCGAGCGCGGGCGGGCCGTCGGGAAGGCCTCGAGTTCGGGCGCCTTCTGCAGGTGCTCGTAGTCGAAGGTGAAGGGCTCGTAGTAGTCGTCGATCTCCGGCAGGTTCGGGTTGGCGAAGATCTGGCTGAGGATGCGCCATTTGCCGCCGATCTTCGGCTCGATCTTGCCGCTCGCGGTACGCTTCCAGCCACCTTTCCAGCGGGTCTGGTTCTCCCATTCCTTGGGATAGCCGATGCCCGGCTTGGTCTCGACGTTGTTGAACCAGGCGTATTCCATGCCTTCCCGGTTCGTCCAAACGTTCTTGCACGTCACCGAGCAGGTGTGACAGCCGATGCACTTGTCGAGGTTCAGCACCATCGCAATCTGAGCGCGGATTTTCATCGCGTTATCTCCTTTTCACTCGGCGGCCTGGATGGTCGGTTCGGCGTCTTTCGCCGGCCGTTCCAGCCAGTCCACGTTGCGCACCTTGCGGACCACGACGAACTCGTCGCGGTTGGTGCCGATGGTGCCGTAGTAGTTGAAGCCGTAGGATTGCTGGGCGTAGCCCCCGATCATGTGCGTCGGCTTGGGGATCGCACGGGTGACCGAGTTGTGGATGCCGCCCCGCTGGCCGGTCATCTCGGAGCCCGGCACGTTCACGATCTTCTCTTGCGCGTGGTACATGAAGAGCGTTCCCTCCTTCATGCGTTGCGAGACCACCGCGCGGGCGACGAGCGCTCCGTTGGCGTTGTAGGCCTCCACCCAGTCGTTATCGACAATGCCCGCCTTCGCCGCATCCTTCTCGCTCAGCCAGACGATCGGTCCGCCGCGTGAGAGGGTGAGCATCATCAGGTTGTCGGTGTAAGTGGAGTGGATGCCCCATTTCTGGTGCGGCGTGATGAAATTGAGCAGGATTTCCTTCTCGCCGTTGGGCTTGAGGTCTTTCACCGGCGCGATGGTCTTCAGGTCCACAGGCGGACGGTAGACGCAAAGCGCCTCGCCGAAGGCCCGCATCCACAGGTGATCCTGGTAGAGCTGCTGACGGCCCGTCAGCGTGCGCCAGGGGATCAGTTCGTGAACGTTGGTGTAGCCGGCGTTGTAGCAGACCTTCTCGCTCTCGAGGCCAGACCAGACCGGCGAGGAGATGATCTTGCGCGGCTGGGCGACAACGTCGCGGAAGCGGATCTTCTCGTCCTCCTTGGGGATGGCGAGGTGGGTGTGGTCGCGACCGGTGGTCTTCGACAGCGCTTTCCAGGCCTTGACCGCGACTTCGCCGTTGGTCTCCGGCGCGAGCGACAGAATGACTTCGCTGGCGTCGATATCAGTCTCGATGCGGGCAAGCCCCTTGGTCGGCCCGTCCTCAGTGACGACACCGTTGAGGGCCTTCAGGAACTCGACCTCATGGGCGGTGTTCCAGGCCATGCCCTTGCCGCCGTTGCCGATCTTCTCCATGAGCGGGCCGAGCGAGGTGAAGCGCTTGTAGGTGTTGGGATAGTCTCGCTCCACGACGGCGACCGTCGGCATGGTCTTGCCGGGGATCGGCTCGCACTCGCCCTTCTTCCAGTCCTTGACGTCAAGGGCCTGGGCGATCTCGTTCGGGCTGTCGTGCATGATCGGGTTCAGCACGACATCCTTCTCGACGCCGAGCACTTCCGGCGCGACGTCGGAGAACTTCTTCGCGATGGACTTGTAGATGTCCCAGTCGCTGCGGGACTGCCAGGCCGGATCCACCGCATTGGTCAGCGGATGGATGAACGGGTGCATGTCCGAGGTGTTGAGATCGTTCTTCTCATACCAGGTCGCGGTCGGCAGAACGATGTCCGAGTAGACGCAGGTCGTGGACATGCGGAAGTCGAGCGTGACCAGGAGGTCGAGCTTTCCTTCCGGCGCCTTGTCGTGCCAGACCGCTTCCAGCGGCTTGGCATGGCCCTGCTCGCCGAGGTCCTTGCCCATCACGCCGTGCGAGGTGCCGAGCAGGTGCTTGAGGAAGTACTCATGCCCCTTGCCGGACGAGCCGAGCAGGTTGGAGCGCCATACGAACAGGTTGCGCGGCCAGTTCTTCGGATTGTCCGGGTCCTCGCAGGACATCTTCAGTTCGCCGGACTTCAGCTTGGCGGCGACGTAGTCCTTCGCCTCCATGCCGGCCGCCGCGGCGTCCTTCGAGACCTGCAGCGGATTGGTCTGGAGCTGCGGCGCGGAGGGCAGCCAGCCCATGCGCTCGGAGCGGATGTTGTAGTCGATGATCGCGCCGTCCCAGGGGCCGGCCGGCGCGGTCGGCGAGACGATCTCGCCGATCTTGACCTGCTCGTAGCGCCACTGGTCCGTGTGGGCGTACCAGCAGGAGGTTGAGTTCTGCTGGCGGGGCGGGCGGCCCCAGTCGAGGCCGAAGGCCAGCGGCAGCCATCCCGATTGCGGGCGCAGCTTCTCCTGGCCGACATAGTGCGACCAGCCCCCGCCGGACTGGCCAACGCATCCGCACATCACCAACATGTTGATGACGCCGCGGTAGTTCATATCGGCATGGTACCAGTGGTTCATCGCCGCGCCGATGATGACCATCGAGCGTCCCTTGGTCTTCTCGGCGTTGAGAGCGAACTCGCGGGCGACAGTGATGATCTTGTCGCGCGTGACGCCGGTGATCTTCTCAGCCCAGGCCGGGGTGTAGGGCACATCCTCGTCGTAGGATTTCGCCACGTTGGCGCCGCCAAAGCCGCGATCGACGCCGTAGTTGGCGAGGAACAGGTCATAGACCGACGCGACGAGAACATCGCCGTCCGTCGTCTTGACCTTCTTGACCGGCACCTTGCGGTTGAGCACGCTGGCGTGACTGTCGGAGACGAAGTGCTCGTTCTTGATGTTGCCGAAATACGGGAAGGCGACATCCTCAATGCCGTCCTTGACCTCGGCGAGCGACAGACGGAGCGTCGTGGCATCGCCGTTGCTCGCCTTCTCCTCCAGGTTCCACTTGCCCGTTTCGCCCCAGCGATAGCCGATGGAGCCGGTAGGCGCGACGAGCTTGCCGGACTTCTCGTCGAAGGCCAGCGTCTTCCATTCCGGATTGTTGGTCTCGCCGAGCGCGCCCTTGATGTCGGAGGCGCGCAGGAAACGATCCGGCACCAGCTTTCCATCCTGCTGCACCAGCTTCACAAGCATGGGCATGTCGGTGTACTGGCGGACGTAGTCGCGGAAGTACTGGGCCTGACGGTCGACATGGAACTCCCGCAGGATGACGTGGCCCATGGCCATGGCCAGCGCCGCATCCGTGCCCTGCTTCACCGACAGCCAGATGTCGCCGAACTTGGAGGCTTCCGAGTAGTCCGGGCAGATGACCGCACTCTTGGTGCCGCGATAGCGCGCCTCGGTGTAGAAGTGCGCATCCGGCGTGCGGGTCTGCGGGACGTTCGAGCCCCACAGGATGATGAAGCCGGCGTTGTACCAGTCGGCCGATTCCGGCACGTCCGTCTGTTCGCCCCAGGTCTGCGGCGAAGACGGCGGCAGGTCGCAGTACCAATCGTAGAACGACATGCAGACGCCGCCGATCAGCGACAGGTAGCGCGATCCGGCCGCGTAGGAGACCATCGACATCGCCGGGATCGGCGAGAAGCCGAGGATGCGGTCAGGGCCGTATGTCTTCGCGGTGTAGGCGTTGGCCGAGGCGATGATCTCGGTGACCTCGTCCCAGCTCGCCCGCACGAACCCGCCGTGACCACGCTTCTTGGTATAGGATGCGCGTTTGCCCGGGTCCTCGACGATCGACTTCCAGGCAGCGACCGGCGTCAGGGTGGCGCGCGCCGCACGCCACAGCTTCAGCAGACGCGAGCGCACCAGCGGGTATTTCACGCGGTTGCCCGAGTAGAGATACCAGCTGTAGCTCGCACCGCGCGAACAGCCGCGCGGCTCGTGGTTCGGCAGATCGGGCCGCGTGCGCGGATAGTCCGTCTGCTGGGTCTCCCAGGTGACGATGCCGCCCTTGACATAGATCTTCCACGAACAGGAGCCGGTGCAGTTCGCGCCGTGGGTGGAGCGCACGACCTTGTCGTGCTGCCAGCGCTTGCGGTAGCCCTCCTCCCAGGCGCGATCCTCGGAGGTCGCAACGCCGTGGCCGTTCGAGAAGGGCTCTCTGAGCTTCGAGAAGAAGGTGAGCCGGTCGAGAAAGTGAGACATGATAGTTTCCCGTTTTCCTCTGGATTAGCAAGGGGTTGCAGCGCCGCGCCGGGCGTACATCACCCAGTTCATGGCGACGTTGAGAGCGAAGAAGGCCGACAGCCCGTAGAAGATGATGTTCGGGTTGCCCCAGGTGGCGAAGGCCCAGCCGAACAGCGTGGCCAGGATGAAGGGACCGTAGGCCGCGATCGCGCCGGTGAAGCCGATCACGCCGCCGGCCTGACGCGGCGGGAAGATCATCGGCATCTGCTTGAAGGTCGAGGCGTTGCCGATGCCGGCGAAGAAGAACAGGCCAAGCATCGCGCCGACAAAGTACGGGAAGGAGGCCATCGAGGTTGGCTGGGTGTACATCGGCACGACCGCCGCGCAGATCAGCATGCCGAGGCCGGCCCAATGGGTCACGCGGGCGCCGCCGAGCTTGTCCGAGATCGGGCCGGCGATGATGCGCGAGATGGAGCCGACGAGCGGGCCATAGAAGGCGAATGCCAGCGGATCCGGCGCGCCAGGCAAGGCCCCGTAGCATTGCTTGATCAGCAGCGGGAACGTGCCGGACAGGCCCGAGAACGCGCCGAAGGTCATGATGTACAGGGACGTCATCGACCAGGTGTGACGCGAGCGGAAGATATCGAACTGCTCCGCGAAGTTCGCCTTGATCGGCACCGACTTCAGCAGCAGCCAGGCCGAAATGCCGAAGACCGCGATGAAGGGAATGTAGATCGCCGTCGCGTTCTGCAGCCAGATCGACTTCTGCGCGCCGGCGACCGTCATGGTCTGGTTGCCGCCCATCCAGGTCGCGCCGCCCATCAGCGCCACGGTGATGATCCAGGGCGTGATGAACTGCACGACGGAGACGCCGAAGTTGCCGATGCCGGCCTGGATCGCCAGCGCGGTACCCTGCAGGCGCTTGGGGAAGAACATGGATGTCGACGGCATGAAGGAGGAGAAGTTGCCGCCGCCGAGGCCCGCCAGGAACGCCAGCAGCATCAGCATCCAGTAGGGCGTCGTCGGATCCTGCACCGCGTAGAACCAGCCGACGGCAGGGATCAGCAGCGACAGCGTCGAGAGGCTGACCACCGCCCGCGTGCCGTACATCGGCGTCAGGAACATATGGATGAGCCGCAGCGTGCCGCCGGCCAGTCCCGGCATCGCCGCGAGCCAGAACAACTGACTGGTGGTCAGCTTGAAGCCGATCTGCGGCAGGCGCACGACCAGCGCCGACACCACGAACCAGACGATGAAGGCCATGATCAGGTTGGCGGTGGTGATCCAGAGCGTCAGCCACGCCCGGCTGGAACCGCCTTCCTTCCAGAAGGTCTCGTTCTCGGGTTCCCAGCGTGTCAGCCAGGATGCGCCGCGCGCCGTCGAGGCACTTGTGTCTGCGTTGGCCATCATGGCCTCCTTGAGGGTGAAAGGCTGAGCCGGGCCGCGCGGCGGGACGCCGCGCGGTCAAGGGTGGTTCGTCAGGATTTCTTGGCCGGAGCGACGCCCAGGATCTTCGCCGCCGTGCTTGGGTCGTTGGCGGCCGCCGGGATCTTGAGGGCTTCCAGTTCGGGAAGGTCGCGCTTGCCGGCGAGTTCGGGGTGCTTCTGCTTTTCCATCGCGATGATGGCGGCGTGCATCCAGATCAGGCTGACCGCAACGATCAGGAAGAGCAGCATGAAGCAGCTGGTCCACACGCCGATGTAGTCGTTGGCCATGCCGAACAGGATCGGCAGGATGAAGCCCCCGAGGCCGCCGATGAGGCCCACGACGCCACCCACCGGACCCACGCGACCGGGGTAGTAGACCGGGATGTGCTTATAGACCGCCGCCTTGCCCAGGCTCATGAAGAAGCCCAGCGCGAAGGTGAGCATGGTGAAGGGGACGAACCCGATGGCGATGGTGAATTCCATCGGTCCCTTGATGCCGTTCACCACATATTTCGTGGCGGGATAGCTCAGGAAGAAGGTGCAGATGACCGAGCCGATGAAGGTCCAGTACATGACCTTGCGGGCGCCGTACTTGTCCGAGAGCGTGCCACCGAGGATGCGGAAGATCGAACCCGGGATCGAGTAGGCCGCCCCGAGCAGGCCCGCGGTCACGATGTCGAGGCCGTAGACGCCGACATAGTAGCGCGGCAGCCAAAGGGCGAGGGCGACGAAACCGCCGAAGACGAAGAAGTAATAGAGCGAGAAGCGCCAGACCTGCATGTTCTTGAGCGGTTCCAGCATGGCCGAGATCGGCTCGGGCTTGGCGCCGGACTTCTTGCGCGCGGCAAGGTCGGGATCATCGGCTGTCGTGAACCAGAACACGATCGCCATGACGACCAGTCCGACGGCCCAGAGCTGCGCCACCACCTTCCAGCCGAAGGCCACCATGACCACAGGGGCGAGGAACTTCGTCACCGCCGCGCCGACATTGCCCGCGCCGAAGATGCCGAGCGCGGTGCCCTGCTTTTCCTTCGGGAACCACTTCGAGACATAGGCGATGCCGACGGCAAACGATCCGCCGGCGATGCCGACGCCCAGCGCCGCGATCAGGAACGTGGTGTAGTCGTAGGCGTAGGTGAGCATCCAGGTCGCTGCAGCGGCCGACAGCATCACCAGCGTGTAGACGATGCGTCCGCCGTACTGATCGGTCCAGATGCCGAGCATCAGACGGATCAAGGACCCCGTGAGGATCGGCGTGCCGACCAGCAGGCCGAACTGCGTGTCGGTCAGGTTCAGATCCTTTTTGATCTGAACGCCGATGATCGAGAAGATCGTCCAGGCCGCAAAACATACGGTGAAGGCTATGGTCGAGAGCCAGAGCGCCCTGCTCTGCTGGCCCTTGTCGACGGCGATGCTCATGGTGCTCCCCTGAGGCTGTTTTCGCTTTGCGCGTGCCAGAGGGGAGCGGGAAGGCGTTCTTTCCTTTGATTCAGGTCAACGGACTCGACCCACCCCGATATTTTCAAGACACGAGGAAAAAACCATCAAGATGCCCTTCGCACGGACGTCAAACGGGCAATCTCAGCCAGGCAATTTTGCGCTTGACCGAAATCAAATACTCGACTTTCGGATAGTGTCAGAGAAGCAGCGTCGGGGAGGGACTCATGCGCCGCGAAGATCGCGAGGAAGTAGCGCGTCTGCCGCTGTTTGCCGGGCTTGGAGAAAAGAGTCTCGACCGCCTGCTGAACGGCGCTTTCCTACAACGGTTTCCCGCCCACGTCGAACTCATCCGGGAAGGCGATCCGCCCGACTTCCTGCACATGGTCGTGGAGGGGCAGGTCGAGCTGTTTTCCCGTTATCGTGATCGCGAGACGACGGTTTCGGTCATCGTGCCTTATGACACGTTCATCCTGGCGGCGGTCGTCCTTGATCACCGCTATCTCAAATCCGCCAGGGCACTGGCCCCCTGCCGGATCCTGATGCTGCCGGCCGAGGCCGTGCGCCAGGCCTTCGACACCGATCCCGTGTTTGCCCGAGGCATCGCCCAGGAACTGGCCATGGCCTATCGCGGCCTGGTTCAGGAACTGAAGAACCAGAAGCTGCGGACCAGTCTAGAACGGCTTGCCAACTGGCTCGTGCGGCGCGACCAGGAGGCCGGCGGAACCGGCCGCTTCACCCTGCCCTTCGACAAGAAGGTGCTCGCAGCGCGCCTTGGCATGGTGCCGGAAGTTCTCTCGCGCACCTTCGCCACCCTGCAGGCCTACGGCGTGACCGTGGACGGGCGTTCGATCACGTTGTCGGACCGTGAGGCGCTGATGAACCTGGCGCGCCCATCGCCGCTGATCGACGATCCGGAGGTGTGAGAGCGAAGGCTGGTGCGCTGGCCCGCGTCGCGCGGGCCGGACATCGCCTTGGAAGCGGCGCGAGGCGCTGGTCTTGGCTTTCGTTGAAGCCTATCGTCAGCCACGTCACCGGAGAACCGGCCGATGCTTGAATCCCTGTGCGCCCTGGCCCTTGCGGCGAAGATCCTGCCGTTCTGCGCTCCGCCTCCGCAGCGCTTCGCGGGATATGTCGAAGGAGAATACGTCCATCTCGGTCCGATCGAGGTGGCGCAGATTCGTTCCATCACGGTGCGCCGGGGGGAGCGCGTGGCGCCCGGCCAGGCGGTTGCCGTGGTCGAAACCAGCGACGCAGAACTCGCGGTCGCCGATGCCGCCGCACGGCTGGCGCAGGTCGAAGCGGAACTGGCCAATCTGCGTCGCGGTCGCCGGCCGGAGGAAATCGCGGTGATCGAAGCTTCGCTCGCCTCCGCTGAAGCGCAGGCGCGCGAGGCGAAGCGCGCGCTCGAACGCCGGCAGGACCTGTTCCGACGTGGATTCTCGCCGCAGGCCGAGCTTGACCAGGCACAGACCACGCTTGAGGTCAGCGACGGCAAGGTGCGGGAGCTGAAGGCCAACCTCGACGTGGCCCGGCTGCCGGCGCGGCCGAACGAGATTCTCGCCTTCGAGAACCGGGTCGCGCAGGCCCGTGCGGCGCACGGCACGGCGCAATGGCGGTTGGGACAGCGCACGATCCGACCGCTGGCCGCGGGCCGCGTCACGGACATCATCCGGCGGACTGGCGAGGTAGCCGGCCCCACGACGCCGGTTCTGGCGATGCTCCCGGATGGCGCGGTGAAACTGAAGGTCTATGTGCCGCAACGCGTTCTCTCCGCGATCACCGTCGGCGGCACGATGATCGTGCGTTGCGATGGCTGCGGGACCGGCATGAAAGCAACCGTCAGTTATGTCGCGCCGGAGCCAGAGTTCACGCCGCCGGTGATCTACTCCGTCGAGACACGCCAGAAACTGGTCTACCTTGTCGAGGCAAGGCCGGAGGGGGCGGCGATGCGACTCCAGCCGGGGCAGATCGTCGATGTCACGCTCGACGGGAGCGCGCCGTGACGGCGGCCATCGATGTCGTCGGCCTGACCAAAAGCTTCGGCAAGTCCAAGGTCGTCGACGACGTTGCCCTGCGGGTCGGCAGGGGGGAAATCGTTGGCTTTCTCGGACCCAATGGTTCTGGAAAGACGACGACCATCCGCATGATCTGCGGCCTGCTGACGCCGGACGCCGGCTCGGGCACCGTGCTTGGCCATGACGTTCGCCGAGACAGCCGGCGCATCAAGCGCGAAGTCGGCTACATGACGCAGAAGTTCTCCTTCTACGAGGACCTGACGATCGCCGAGAACCTGATTTTCGTCGCGCGCCTCTACGGCATGACACCGGTGCGCGCCGTGGTCGGCGCCACGCTCGACGAGCTCGGCCTGACGGACCGGCGCGACCAGCTTGCCGGCACGCTTTCCGGCGGCTGGAAGCAGAGGCTGGCGCTGGCCGCCTGCATCATGCACCGCCCCAGGCTGCTGCTGCTCGACGAGCCGACTGCCGGGGTCGATCCCAAGGCGAGACGCGAGTTCTGGGATGAGATCCACCGGCTCGCCGCGCGCGGCCTGACCGTGCTTGTCTCCACCCACTACATGGACGAGGCCGAGCGCTGCCATCGCATCAGCTACATCGCCAGGGGCCGCATGCTGGCGACCGGCACCGTCGAGGACATCGTTAGGGATTCGCGGCTTCACACCTATGTCGTGCGCGGCGCGGATGCCGAACTGACGGCGCGTATCGCCGCCTTGCCCGAGGCCGCGCAGGTCGCGCCGTTTGGCGCGGTGCTGCATGTGGTGGGCAAGGATGCCAATGCGCTCGGCCGGGCGCTCGAACCGTTTGGACGGGTTCAGGGCGTGAGCGTCGCACCCGGCCAGACGAGCCTTGAGGACGTGTTCATCCAGTTCATGACGCAAGCGCAGGGGGCGCCGTGAACAGCCCCGTGTCCCTGCGCCGCCTTGCCGCGATCCTGGCGAAGGAATTCGTCCAGATGCGTCGCGACAGGGTCACCTTCGCGATGATGCTGCTGGTGCCCTTGATCCAGCTCGTGCTGTTCGGATTCGCCATCAACAACGATCCGAAAGGACTGCCGAGCGCCTTGCTCGCACTTGGCCAGGACCGTTATGCCCGCGCCATCGTCGTCGCGCTGGAAACAAGCGGCTACTACCGCTTCAGCCATCGCCCTGAGAGCGCGGCGGAAGCGGAGTCCCTGATCGCGGCGGGGCGCGTTTCCTTCGTCGTCACCATTCCGGTGGACTTTGGCGTGCGGGTCGAGCGCGGGGACAAGCCTCACATCCTGATTGAAGCCGATGCCACCGATCCGGCGGCGGCCAGCGGCGCCATCTGATGACGCCATGAATACCAAGACTCCGGA
>DAOMXN010000052.1:0-11811 GCA_035437025.1 Beijerinckiaceae bacterium
ACGACTTCGGCTGCGGCGCCGAAGTGGCGGAGGCGGCGGTCGCCACGGCTCCGGTGGTGAGCGCATCCTTCTTCGCCGGCAGGCTGACGGCAAGCTGGCGGGCCGGCAGGCTGGCCTTGCCCTTCAGGTCTTCGATCGCAATCTCGATCGGGCCATGCTCCAGATCGTCTGGGCGGCTGACTTCCGCGACGCGCGAAACATTGGCCTTGGTCGGCTCGAGGTACTGCCCGTCGCTGGAAACCTTCGCCATCTGCACCGTCTTGAACGAGGGATGCTGGTCGCCATCCTTGTAGATGCGACGCACGGCTCGGGTGCCGGACTGGACGAGTTCAGCGACCTTGGTCTCGTCGTTGCGCGCCTTGGCCGCGACGGCGGAGGCCACGGCATCGTTGGTCTCGGAGGGCGGACAGGCGGCGGCGGCTTCGAAACGGGCGTTGTCCTTGGCCGTCCGGTTGAAGACGTAGCGGCGCTCGCAGACCGAAACCTGCGTTTCGCGCTTCGAAACCTCGAAGGAATCGGAACCTTCCTTCAACGTCTTCCAGAACGGCATGTTGGGATCGGCCCGGAACTTGGCCATGTTCTGAGGCGTGAACCGGAAGGGGAAGGACTGCAGCTGCACCGCCTTCTGGCCACCGGCGAAGGCCTCGCGCGTGATGGCGTAGATCTCGGCGATCTGTTCGTCCGTCATGGAGAAACAGCCCATCGAGGAACAGGCGCCATGCACCATGATGAGGCTGCCGGTGCGGTCGTGCGCGCGGTCATAGGCGTTGGGATAGCCAACGTTGAAGCTGAGATAGAAAGACGAATTCGGGTTCATCTGCGCCGGCGTGATCGAGTAGAAGCCTTCCGGCACCTGCCGGTCGCCTTCACGCACCTTGGGGCCCAGCTGGCCCGACCAGCGGCACATCGGATAGGTCTTGAGGTGAACGTACTCGCCGGTCAGGTTCTGCTTCCAGACCTCCAGTTCGCTCTCCTTCTTGAAGGCGCGAATGAGGATCGGCTGGTGCTTGGTCGTCCCCTTCTCCGCCATGAGGGAAATCATGTGGCCGGGAATGGGAACATAATGGCGGCCGTTGCGCGACAGGCGCGCGTCTTCCTCGCACCCGACGAGGAAGCTCAGGACCAGAGCGGCCGCTCCGGCCTTCAGCAAATGTGACAATGCCATGCGTTCCAGTTCCGAACTCGACCGTCCTGTCACAGGATCAGGCTGATTAGCCTTGCCTGTAGGTTACTGCAATCCTGCTACCGCGATCAATTATCTCAACACACCGTTAACAGATCATGGCCGGACAGCGTTGCGGCCGGTCAAATCCGCCGGCCGATGGCCAGGAATTTTTCCGCCCGGGCCGTGCGAATTTCCTCCGCATTCCGGCCCGACAGTTCCGTGAACGCATTGAAGATCGCCCGGTCCGCCGCCTGGAACGTCGCCTCCGCATCGCGATGCGCGCCCCCGACGGGTTCGGGGATAATCGTGTCAATTACGCCGAATTTGAGGAGATCCTGGGCGGTGATCTTCATGGTGGAGGCGGCGTCTTGCGCACGGGCGCTGTCGCGCCACAGGATCGAGGCCGCCCCTTCCGGCGAAATCACGCTGTAGATCGCATGTTCGAGCATGGCGACGCGGTTGGCGGTGGCGATCGCCACCGCGCCGCCCGAACCGCCTTCGCCAATGATCACCGAGACGTTCGGCACGCCCAGCGCCAGGCAGGCATCGGTGGACCGGGCGATCGCCTCGGCCTGCCCGCGCTCCTCCGCGTCGATTCCGGGATAGGCGCCGGGCGTATCGACCAGGCACAGGACGGGGATGGCGAAGCGGTCCGCGGTCTCCATCAGGCGCACCGCCTTGCGATAGCCCTCCGGGCGCGCCATGCCGAAATTGTGGCGGATGCGCGAGTCCGTATCCGATCCCTTTTCCTGCCCGATGACGCAGATGGAGGCACCGTGGAACCGGCCGAAGCCGCCCACCACCGCCTCGTCCTCGGCGAAACAGCGGTCGCCGGCCATCGGCGTGAAGTCCGTGATCAGCGCCTTGATATAGTCGACGCAATGCGGCCGCTCGGGATGGCGCGCCACCTGCGTCTTCTGCCAGGGCGTCAGATTGGCATAGATTTCCTTGAGCGCTTCGCGCGCCTTGGCCTCGACCCGCGCCACGTCCTCCGTGACGCCAGCATGCTCGCCGCCCTCGGCGAGGGCCCTGAGCTCCGCGAGCTTTTTTTCGAACTCGGCGACCGGCTTTTCGAAATCGAGATAGGCGCGCATGGACTCTTCTGCAAAGCGACGGAACCAGGGACCGGACCGCCTGCCGGTCCGGACCGGAACGCTCCGACCCGAGGCCGCGTCCATACAGGAAGCGCGCCCTCAGGGAAAGTGCGGCCTATGGCCAAGGCTGGCTGAGTCGCGACGCTACTCGTCCTGGAGCGGATGCAGGTCACGCACCATGGATGCGGCGCGCGCGTCCAGCACATGGGTGTAAATCTGCGTCGTTGCGATGTCGGCATGGCCCAGCAACTGCTGGATGACGCGCAAGTCGGCGCCGTTCTGCAGCAGGTGGCTGGCAAAGGCGTGCCGCAGGACATGCGGGCTGACCCGGTCCGGTGCGATTTGCGCGCGGGCGGCGGCGGCCTTGAGATCGCGCGCGAACACCTGGCGTGACAGATGGCCGCTCTCGCCGTCCGCCGGAAACAGGAACCGGCTGCGCTCTTGCGGCATCAGCATGTCGCGCAACGCCGTGTAGCGCGCCACGGCGTTCCGTGCCGCCTCGGTAATGACGACGAGCCGCTCCTTGTTGCCCTTGCCGCGAATGACCATCGTGTCCTTGCCCGCCGGCATCGCGGTCCTTTGCAGCGAAACCAGTTCGCTGACGCGCAATCCCGTGGCGTAAAGCAATTCCAGGAGCGCGGACAGGCGCGCGGCAGCCAGACGCTGCGAAGCCGGCCGGGCGCCCTCGTCGATGCCGGCGGCCGCTTGCGACAGCAGCCGGTCGACTTCCGCGACGCTCATCACCTTGGGCAGCCTGACCCTGCGCCTCGGTCCTTCCAGCACGGCGGTGGGATCGTCGCCCCGGTGTCCCTCGCGATACAGGAAGCCGTGGAACTGGCGGATCGCCGACAGCTTGCGCGCTGCGGTGGCGGGTTTGGCGCCGCGCCGTTCGAGCTCGCCCAGATAGTCACGCACCTGACCGGTCGCGACGTCGAGCGGGTCCACGCCCTGCCCGGCGATGAAGGCAATGTAGTCGTCGAGGTCGCGCTCGTAAGCCAGCAGCGTGTTGCGACTGGCGCCGCGCTCTGCCGCCATCATGTCGAGGAAAGCGCGCAGATGTCCGCGCGAGCTCATCGGCAGTTCACTTGTTGAACCGAGACGCCGGCACCGTCACGGAATAGTCCCGCGGCTCGGGTTCGACGAACTGCGTCAGCGCCATCATCGAGGCATAGCCGACGACAGCGAGAACGGCGACAATCACGATGAGGCGCACGATCGGCAACATGCCAAAGCTCCCATTCCCGTTTGCCCCGCCGCATATCTGGCGCATCGCGGCTTCGCGGGCAAGCCATGAGGCTGATTTGCCTCGCGCCGGTTCCGTGATAGCGAGGCCGCGCTCCGCCCGCGGAGCGGCACGGAACGGGAATGGACAGGCCGGCGACAGCAAGACGGGGACAGGTCGAATCGGCGATCGTCGACGCACTCGGCGAGCGCTCGATCGTGCTCGTCGGGCTCATGGGGGCCGGAAAATCCTCGCTCGGCAAGCGTCTTGCCGCGCGGCTCGCCATTCCCTTCGTCGATGCCGACACGGCCATCGAGCAGGCGGCCGGCATGACCATTCCCGAGATTTTCGACCGGCATGGGGAAGCCGACTTCCGTGCCGGTGAACGGCGTGTGATCGCCCGTCTCCTGGGCGAGGGACCGCAGGTCCTGGCGACCGGCGGCGGCGCCTTCATGAGCGAGGAAACCCGGGAGCGCATCCGCGCCTTCGGCATTTCGGTCTGGCTGAAGGCGGACCTCGACATCCTGATGCGCCGCGTCCGCAAGCGCGGCGACCGGCCGCTGTTGCGCACCGACGACCCCGAAGGCACGATGCGCCGGCTCATGGATACGCGCCATCCCGTTTACGCCGAGGCCGACATCACCGTGGTTTCCGGCGAGGTTCCCCACGAGGTCATGGTGGAATCGCTGGTTTCGGCGCTGGCTGGCCATCTGCTCGCCGAAACGCACTGAACCGAGGCTCCCGTGTCCAACAGCGCCCAAGAATCCCGCGTCATCGTCCCGGTCGCCCTCGCCGGGCGCAGCTATGATATCGTCATCGGGCGCGGTCTTGTCGCGGAGGCAGGCGCGCGCATCGCGGCGCTGGCTCCCGGGGCGCGCGCCGCCATCGTCACCGACGAAACGGTCGCGGGCCTGCATCTCGCCGCGCTCAGGACCGCGCTTGCGCGGGCCGGAATCGCGGCGACGGACATCGTTCTGCCCGCAGGGGAAGCCACCAAGAACTGGCAGACGCTCGGCGACGTGGTGGATCGGATCATCGGGGCGCGGCTGGAACGCGGCGATGTCGTCATCGCCCTTGGCGGCGGGGTGATCGGCGACCTCACCGGGTTCGCCGCCGCCATTGTCCGGCGCGGCATGCGCTACGTGCAGATCCCGACCACCCTGCTGGCGCAGGTCGATTCCTCGGTCGGCGGGAAGACTGCCGTCAACAGCCGCCACGGCAAGAACCTCGTCGGGGCCTTTCACCAGCCCGCGCTGGTGCTGGCCGACACCGCCGTGCTCGATACGCTCGGGCCGAGGGAGTTCCGCGCCGGCTATGCCGAGGTGGCGAAATACGGGCTGATCGACCGCCCGGACTTTTTCGAGTGGCTGGAGTCGGGCGCCTGGTCCGGCATCTTTTCCGGCGGGCCTGAGCGCGAGCGGGCGGTCGAGATCTGCTGCGCCGCCAAGGCGGCCGTCGTCGCCCGGGACGAGACCGAGACCGGAGACCGCGCCCTCCTGAACCTCGGCCACACCTTCGGCCATGCCATCGAGGCGGTGACGGGCTATGACGCCCGTCGCCTGGTTCATGGCGAGGGGGTCGCCATCGGCATGGCGCTGGCGCATCGCTTTTCCCAGCGGCTGGGCCTGTGCCCGGGACAGGACGCGTTCCGTGTTTCAAGGCATCTGGAGGCGGTCGGCCTGCCCACGCGCCTGGCCGAAGTGCCGGGCGGGATCGGATCGGCCGAGGCGCTGCTCGCCGCGATCCGGCAGGACAAGAAGGTCAGCCGAGGCACGCTGACCTTCATCCTGACGAACGGCCTCGGCCGGAGCTTCATCGCCAGGAATGTGGCCGAAACCGAAGTCGCCGACTTCCTCGCCGAGGAGCTGGCGGGCTGAGGCTGGATCGCGCGTCGCCCCGCCCTTTCGGTCAGCTCGCGAAGACCTCGCCCTTGGCATCGGGCGGGCGCGCCACGCCTTCCGTCCCGGCCATGAACTGTGCCTTGGCCAGCGTGGCAAACCGGCCGCCCTGCGCCACCAGCGTCTCGAAGGTCCCGCTCTCCACGATACGGCCCTGCTCGAAGACGAGGATGCGGTCGGCATTGCGGATCGTCGCCAGCCGGTGCGCGATGACGAATGTGGTCCGCCCCCGCATCACCGCATCGAGCGCGGCCTGCAGTTTCTGTTCGGTCGCCGCGTCGAGGGCGCTGGTCGCTTCGTCGAGGATCAGCAGCGGCGGGTTCTTCAGAAGCGCGCGCGCGATCGACAGGCGCTGGCGTTCGCCCCCGGACAGCGAGCGGCCGCGCTCGCCGATCACGGTGTCGAGGCCGTCCGGCTGCCGCTTGATGAAATCCAGGGCCTGTGCCCGCTCCAGCGCCGACATCATCTCCTCGTCGCTGGCGTCCGGTCTGCCGACCTGGAGGTTTTCCCGGATCGATCGGGCAAACAGCATCGGTTCCTGGAACACCACGGCGATGTTGCGCCGGAGCGAGGTCAGCGACACGTCCCGGATGTCTCGCCCGTCGATCAGGATTCGCCCCGACTGCGGATCGAAGGCCCGGTGCAAGAGGCCGAGCGTCGTCGACTTGCCCGAGCCGGTCGCCCCGACCAGCGCCACGGTCTGTCCCTTGGGGATGTCGAAGCTGACGTCGGCGACCGCGGACCGCTTGCCGTCGTAGGAGAAGGAGACGGTGTCGAAGGCGACCGCGCCGTCCATGCGGCCCGCGTCGATCGCCCCCGGCTTGTCGTGCACGGCCGGTGTCGTGTCGAGGACCTCGAAGAACTCCTCCATCTTCGGCGCCTGCATGAACAGCGAGTTCACGAATCCGACCGCGGCCTCAAGCTTGCCGATCAGCAGCGTGGCATAGCCCATGAAGGTGACGATATCGCCGATGCTGGCGAGGCCGTTGAGGTGCAGCCAGGTGCCGAGCAGGAAGATGGACGTCACGGTCAGTGTCGAGGCGGCGCGGGTCGCGACCGACGCCATCGCCCACCAGGACAGCACCGGGATCTGCGCCGCCAGCAGCCGGTCGATGATGTCGCGCAGCGAATGCAGTTCGGCCTGCACGCGCGTGAAGCTCTGGATCACCGGGATATTCCCGAGCGCGTCGGAGGCATGTTCGGCAAGGTCGGTATGGTAGCGCTCCACCGCGCCCTGCTTCGATTCCGTCTTGCGCAGCACGACGGCCGTCAGCGCGGCGAAGACCACGACCAGCACCACCAGCAGCAGGCCGAGCCGCCAGTTGATGAACAGTGTGAACGGCAGCAGCACGAAAAGTGACAGCAGCGCGGCGCAATGATCGCGGAAGAAGCCGAGCCAGAGCCAGGCCATTCCGTTCGAGCCTTCGAGCATCACCTTCAGCACGCGGCCGGAATGGGTCTGGGTGTGGAAGGACAGGGGCAGCGCCAGCACGTGTTCGAAGAAGCCGGCCATGACGCCGAGGCGCCGGCGGTGCGAGAGGCGGTCGGCATGCAGCGCCACCAGCACGCCACCGCCGATGGTGAACAGGCCGAAGAACAGCCAGGCCATGATCAGCGGCGTGAGCGTCTCGAAGGTGGGCTTGGCCTGGCCCTGCGCCCCGGTCAGCACGTTGATGATGCGCCCGAACAGATAGGGTTCGGCGAACTGGGCGATGGACAGCGCCAGGTTGGCGAACAGCAGCAGGACGCCGATCTTCAGTTCGGCGCCAAGCTGTCCGACGACCCGGGCATAGAGACGAAACAGCGACATGAACGAGCCCTTTCCGCCCCGCAATAAGCGGCGAGCAGCCTTAAGGGCAAGCGCTATGAACGGGAACTGAATCCGCCGCCATCAGGCGGCGGTTGTCGCCGGAACGGTGCCGTTGAATTTCTGGATCAGGGCACCGAGATCATCGCGACGCACCGGACGGCTGTAGAAATAGCCCTGCACTTCCGAACAGCCCATTTCCCGGATCATGTTCAGGACTTCCTCCGTCTCGACGCCCTCCGCGGTCGTCGTCATGCCGAGCATGTGTCCGAGACTGGCGACCGAGCGCACGATCGCCAGGCAGTCCGGCCGGTTTCCAAGCTCGCGCACGAAGGACTGGTCGATCTTGATCTTGTCGAACGGGAAGCTGCGCAGGTAGCTCAGCGACGAATAGCCCGTGCCGAAGTCGTCCAGCGAAATGCGCACGCCGAGCGCGCGCAGTTGATGCAGCACCTCGACCGTGAAGTCCATGTCCTGCACCAGCGCGGTCTCGGTGATCTCCAGTTCCAGCCGGCCTGGTTCCAGGCCAGTTTGTTCCAGCGCGCTCCGCACGGTGCCGACGAGGTTGCGGTCGCGGAACTGCACGGCGGAGAGATTGACGGCAATCTTGATGCCCTGCGGCCAGTTCAGCGCCTCGGCGCAGGCGCGCCGGAGCACCCATTCGCCGATCGGCACGATCAGGCCGACTTCCTCGGCGATCGGGATGAACTCGCCCGGCGAGATCATGCCGCGCTCGGAATGGCGCCAGCGGATGAGTGCCTCGAACCCCGAGATGCGGGTGTTGGAAAGCGTGACCAGCGGCTGGAAGTGCAGTTCCAGCTCGTTGTTGGGGATGGCGCGCTTGAGATCGACCTCGACCAGACGGCGCGCCTGCAGCTTGGCGTCCATGCGCGCCTCGAAGAAGTGATAGGCACCGCGGCCCTCTTCCTTCGAATGATAAAGCGCAAGGTCGGCGTTCTTGAGTAGCTGCTCGGAGCTGGCGCCGTCCTGGAAGCCGATCGCGATACCCACGCTGGTGCCGACCGAGACCTCGTTGCCGTCCAGCTGGAACGGCGTCGAGATATCCTTCACCAGACGCGCACCGAGGACATGCAGGACCGTCGGATCCGACAGATCGTTCTTGAGGATCGCGAATTCGTCGCCGCCAAAGCGGGCCACCACGTCACCCTTGTCCACCGCAGCCTTGAGCCGCGCCGAAACCGCCTTCAGCAAGAGGTCGCCGACAGGATGCCCGAGGGTATCGTTGACAGCCTTGAATCGGTCGAGATCGAGACAGAGCACGGCGCAGCCGGCGTCGCCACGGCGCGCCTTGGTGAGCGCGTCTTCCAGATGCTTCAGGAAGAAGGCCCGGTTCGGCAGCCCGGTCAGCGCGTCGTGATGCGCCATGTGGGCGATCTGTTCCTCGGTGCGCTTGCGCTCGGTGATATCCTCGTAGGTCGCCACCCAGCCGCCATCGACCATCGGCTGGTGATAGATCGCGAAGATTCGGCCATCGGCGTATTCGCGCGTGAACGACGAGGCGCTGCGGTTGGAAACCAGCGCTTCCTGTTCGCGCAGCAGTTCCAGCGTGGCCTCGTCGCCAAGCTTCAGCGCTATGCCGATGCGCACGAGCAACGCGTTGAGGGCGGTGCCCGGACGGACAGTCTCGGCGTCCAGATAGAACAATTCCCGGAACTGCTGGTTGCAGACGATCAGCTTGCTGTCAGCGCCGACCATGCACAGCCCGTGCGACATGTTGTTGAGCGCGGCATCGAAGCGCAGATTCTGCGTCCGCAATTCCGCATCGCGCAACTTCAGGATCTGGTTGTGGAGGTTGAGCTCGGCGTTGGCCGTCTGCGTACCCTGGTTCGCTGTCTCGAGGTCGATCTTGGTCGCCTCAAGGTTTGCGGCCAGTTCCTTCAACTCGCCGTTGGTGCGCTTCAAGACCTTGAAGTTCCAGAACATCATCGCCATCAGGGCCATGCCGCAGGCGATGATGCCGAGCATCAGGATCGAAAAGGTCCAGTGCAGGCGCAGCAGCGCATGCTGATCCTCGTCGACCCTGTCTCCGCCGAAGACATTCGCGGCCGCGGCAAGGCGCGACAGCCTTTTGTCGAGCGGCGTCAGCATGCGCATCAGCCGCAGCACGTTCTCTGGCTGCTTGTCGAGCGCATCGATCAGCGGTTGCGCCGCTTCGATCGTCTGGGTCAGTTCCTCGACGATCTCCTGGCGCTCGCGATCCTGCGAGACGAAGTCATTGAACTCGCCGCCCTTGATCAGCTTCATGCGGCTCTGCACGATGTCGAGCCGAAGCTGGACCTCTTCCTGATCCACGCCGCTCTTGGGCACGCCGAAGGCGTTGACGACCTGGACCAGGCGGGCAACCTCGACGCTCGCCTGGGCTGCCAGCCAGGCGATGTTGTAACGGGCCGATTTCTGGATGGTCTGCTGGCGTTCGCCGATCAGCGACGACGTGTAGACCGCCGCAAACAGGAAGAACGCCATCAGAGCGACGGCTAGGAATTGGAAGACGCGAAGCAGTTTCATCCATCGGCCCGGGAATGCGACCGGCCCCTCCGTGACTGGTGAGGCCGGGCTTGGTGCGGCGGTTTGGTCCGTCTTACTTCACGGTCAGCCGGGCGACCTGCCAGGCCGAGCGGCTGTAGAACTTCTGGCTCTTCAGTTCCGGATCGCTGTCATACGGATAGACAATGAACAGCGGACCCTTGTCCTTCACCGGCATGTACTCGCCGTTGCGCTTCAGCGCGAGGATCGGCTTGTACTTGGCGAAATCCTCGATCGGGATCTCGGTTGAGTAGTCGTTCAGCGCAACCGCGACGAGCCGGTCGCCCTTGGCGCCGATCGCCTTCATCAGGGACTCCATCGGAATGCCCTCGAATTTCATCGTGCCGGAATACCACGGCGTCGTCGTCTCGATCGTCGTCATGCCGAGCTTCTCGAGCATGCCGCGGTCGAACTGCGCCGTGTCGTCAACGTTGGTGACGCCGATCTTGCCGTTGACCGTGAGCACGATCTTCTCCTGCGGCGCTTTCAGGTCTCCGGCGCTGGCCGGAAGGGACAGGCCCATGCCGCCTGCCGCGGCCAGGACCAGTCCAAAGTCTCGTCTGCTGAGCATGTCGTTCCCCACGTTTTGCCCTGGATACCCATGTATGCAGTTCGGAAAGTGCCGGACATGTTTGAAGGAATAATTAACGGTGTTGGGAAAGAATCCCGTTCAGGGGAGAACGGCCGCCCGTGCTGGCCGTCGGGTCTGCAAGATGAGAGGCTCCCATCTCAGTCCTTGATTGAGTTTTTCCATGTACACAATCGTCAGTGGCGCTGATTTCATTAACCATTCACATAAACTATTTAAAAGTTGAATTATCGGATCATGCTTGCGAAGATGCGGGTCTGGAGCCTGGCGGTTCACCGACATTAGAGTGGGGCAATAATGAAATCGAATGTACTGCGCCTGAATGCGGCGCGCCTGTGCAACGAGACGGTCGAGGGATTCACGACCGCCTCCGAGCGCAATGCCCTCAAGGTTGCGGCCGCGCAGAAGATCGAGGAGCTTTTCGACATCCTCAAGATCGACTATCGCAACGACCACAACACGCGGGAGACGCCGCAGCGCGTCGCCAAGATGCTCGTGGAGGAGACGCTTTCAGGGCGCTACAACGAGCCTCCCAAGATCACGGATTTCGAGAACGCCCAGAACTATGACGAACTGATCGTCACGGGCCCGATCGAGGTGCGCTCGACCTGCGCCCATCACATGATGCCGATCTACGGCTCGGCCTACATCGGCGTTCTGCCAGCGACGGACGGCAAGATCATCGGCCTGTCCAAATACGACCGCATCGTCGATTACTTCTCCTCGCGCCTGCAGATCCAGGAGGAGCTGGTCAAGCAGATCGAGAAGTTCATCGTCGAGAAGACGCAGCCGCGCGGCCTCGCGGTCCGCATCAGCGCGGTGCATATGTGCAAGACCCAGCGCGGCGTGCGCGCCAGCCATCAAAGCCGGATGGTCAACTCGACCTTCTATGGCGAGATGTCCCGCAACCAGTCGCTCCGGGCGGAATTCCTGCAGGAATGCGCGGTCCTCGACGCGCGTTGAAGGCGAATCGCCCGGAATTTCCCGCTCAGCTCCCGCCGCGCGGTTCGTTCAGACTTCGGCGGCGCTGACGACCAGCGTGGCCCCGTCGACACCCGTCACCCTGACCTGCGCGCCCTTGTCCAGCGCCGGGCCGCTGACGCGCCAGAGCGTATCGTCGATGCGCACCCGGCCAAAACCGTCGACGATCGCCTCCTCCAGCGCGAACCGACGGCCGATCAGTTGCGAACTGCGATCATGCAGCGTCTCCGCCGCGTCCGTCGCCCGGTCGCGGCCATGGTGCAGTTTCCACGCGAGGAAACTCGCGGCCAGCGCCAGGAGCCCGAACACCACGAGTTCCAGCTGCCAGCTTATCGCGACCAGCGCCACGATGGCGCCCATCACCAGCGCGGCGATGCCGATCCACAACAGGAATCCGCCCGGGATGACCAGCACCTCGAGCGCGATCAGCAGCAACCCGAGGGCGAGCCAGCCCCAAGATCCCAGTGAGCCCATCATGTCAGTTTACTCCGTGCGTCCTGCCGCAGGCACG
>DAOMXN010000053.1:0-11616 GCA_035437025.1 Beijerinckiaceae bacterium
CGCATCCTTCATCGCCGGTCCAGGGAAAATCCAGAACAGCAGGATGAACAGGCCGGCAATGCCCAGTACCGCCCGCACCTCAATCGCCGCAGGCAGGAAGGCGGCGCGCGGCTCATCCAGATACATCACCTTGATGACCCGCAGATAATAGAAGGCCGCGACCACGCTGGTCAGGATGCCGATCACCGCCAGCGGATAGAGCTTGGCCTGTATGGCCGCAGCGAAGACGTAGAACTTGCCGAAGAAGCCGGCGAGCGGAGGAATGCCGATCAGCGAGAACAGGATCATCGCCAGCATGAAGGCCATCATCGGGCTGGTTCGGGACAGGCCCGAAAGGTCGGCGATGTCTTCAACCCGGCCCTTCTCGGTCTTCATGGCGAGGATGCAGGCAAAGGCTCCGAGCGTCATGGCAAGATAGATCGCCATGAAGATCGCGATGCCTTCGACGCCCTGCACGGTGCCGGCCGCGAGGCCGACCAGCCCGTAGCCCATGTTGCCGATCGACGAATAGGCAATCAGCCGCTTGATGTTGCTCTGACCGATCGCCGCGAAGGCGCCAAGGCCCATCGAGGCGATGGCGATGAAGGAGACGATGGGCTGCCACTCCCGCGTGATGCCCGGAAAGGCATCGACCATGAGGCGAACGAAGATCGCCACCGCCGCCATCTTAGGCGCGCTGGCGAAAAAGGCCGCCACCGGGGTGGGCGCGCCCTCGTAAACGTCCGGCGTCCACATGTGAAACGGCACGGCGGAAATCTTGAAGGCCAGTCCGGCCATGACAAAGACGAGGCCGAACACGACGCCGGCGCCGTGGGCACCCTGCAGCGCCTTCGCCACGGTCGGGAACGTGACCGAACCGGTGAAGCCGTAAATCAGGCTCATACCGTAGAGCAGCATGCCCGACGACAGCGCGCCGAGCACGAAGTACTTCAGGCCCGCCTCGGTCGCCTTGGCATTGTCACGATGAATGGCCGCGAGCACGTAGAGCGCAAGAGACTGGAGTTCGAGGCCGAGATAGAGCGAGATCAGTTCGTTCGCTGAAATCATCACCATCATGCCCAGCGTCGAAAGGACGATGAGGATGGGATATTCGAAGCGATTGATCTTCTCTTCCCTGAGGAAGCTGGATGACAGGATCAGGGCAACGATGGCGCCAACCAGCGTCAGGATCTTCATGAAGCGGGCGAAGGCGTCGGAAACGAAGGCGCCGTTGAAGGTGACCTGCGTCGCCGCCCCCTGATCGAGCACGAGGAAGCCGGCGAGGAACAGCGCGGCGAGCGCGATCACGTCCACGAGCCGCTTGCCCGCATCGCCCCGGAAGGCCCCGACCAGCACAAGCACCAGCGCGGCGATGGCCAGCACAAGCTCCGGCAGGACCGGGCCGAGGGCGGGAATGGTTGCAGCGGTCGCAGACATCGGACGCGCGTCCTTTTCGTTCAGTACAGGCTCGACAGAGCGGACTTCACCGGGCCGATGCCCGCGAGAGTCTGCTTGACGACGAGTTCAACGGAAGCGGCACAGGCCTCGAGGATCGGCCCAGGCTGCACCCCATAATAGACGGTGAGGATGACCAGCGGCAGGAGCACGGCCAGTTCGCGGCGGTCGATGTCTGGAATATGCGCCAGCGCCGGCTTGGTCATGGTGCCGAACACCACCCTGGCAAACAGCCAGAGCGCATATCCCGCAGAAAGGATCACGCCCGTGGTCGCCACAAAGGCTACCCAGGTCGAGGCCTTGTAGGCGCCGGCGAGCGTCAGGAACTCCCCGACGAAGCCCGACGTCCCCGGCAGGCCGACATTCGCCATGGTGAACAGCAGGAAGATGACGGCATATATCGGCATCTTCTCGACAAGGCCGCCGTAGGCCGCGATCTCGCGCGTGTGCATGCGGTCATAGACGACGCCGACGCAGAGGAAGAGCGCGCCGGAAATCAGCCCGTGGCTCACCATCTGGAAGACCGCGCCCTGCACACCCTGCTGGTTGAAGGCGAAGATGCCCATGGTCACGAAGCCCATGTGGGCGACCGAGGAATAGGCAATCAGCTTCTTGATGTCCTCCTGCATGAGCGCCACCAGCGAGGTGTAGACAATGGCAATGCAGGACAGGATGAAGACCAGATCGGCGAACTGCGCCGAAGCCGCCGGGAACATCGGCAGCGAGAAGCGAAGGAAGCCGTAGCCGCCCATCTTCAAGAGGATGCCGGCGAGGATGACGGAGCCGGCGGTCGGCGCCTCGACGTGCGCGTCCGGCAGCCAGGTATGCACTGGCCACATCGGCATCTTCACCGCGAAGGAGGCGAAGAAGGCCAGCCACAGCCAGGTCTGCATCTCGCGGGCGAACTTGTGGTCCATCAGCCTGACGATGTCGGTGGTGCCGGCATCCCAGTACATCGCCATGATGGCGAGCAGCATCAGCACCGAGCCGACCAGCGTGTAGAGGAAGAACTTGAAGCTGGCGTAGATGCGCCGCTTGCCGCCCCAGATGCCGATGATGAGGAACATCGGGATCAGGCCGCCCTCGAAGAACAGATAGAACAGCACCAGATCGAGCGCCGTGAAGACGCCGATCATCAGTGTCTCCAGCACGAGGAAGGCCGCCAGATACTCACGCACGCGGGTCTGGATCGACTCCCACGAAGCGAGGATGCACAGCGGCATCAGCAAGGTCGTGAGCAGCACGAACGGCATGGAAATGCCGTCAACGCCCATCTGGTAAACCATTTCCGTGCCAAACCACGCCTTCTTTTCCAGAAGCTGGAAGCCCGCCTTGGCCGTGTCGAAGCGCCCCCAAGCCACAAGCGAGAGCACGAAGGCGACCAGCGTGGTCCAGAGCGCGGCCCAGCGCGCGTTGCGCAGGCCGGCGGCATCATCGCGCTGCAACAGCACGAATGCCGCGCCGACCAGCGGCAGGAAGGTGAGACCGGAGAGAATTCCGAAGCCGAACATTTAGTGCACTCCCCCGGCGAAGAGGTACCAGGTGACCAGCGCCGCGACGCCGATCAGCATGGCGAAGGCATAGTGGTAGACGTAGCCGGTCTGGATCTTGGTGGCCCGGTCCGCGACCTTCAGCGAAAGCGCCGAGATACCGTCCGGCCCGAACCCGTCGATCAGCCATCCATCGCCCTTCTTCCAGAAGAAGCGCCCGAGCGCCTTGGCGGGCCGCACGAAGATCAGGTCGTACAGCTCGTCGAAGTACCACTTGTTGAGCACGAACTGGTAGGCCTGCGGGAAGGCGGCAGCGAGTTGCTTCGGGCGCTCCGGCTTCTGGATGTAGAAGGCCCAGGCGAGCACGAAGCCGGCCACCATCATCACGGTGGCGATGGCCTTCACCCAGAACGGGACCGCGTGCATGTCGTGCAGGATGTGGTTGTACTTGGCCATGTAGATCGCACCCTTCCAGAAGGTGTCGAAGTCGTGGCCAATGAACTTCTGCACGAAGGGATAGCCCGCGACGATCGCGCCGGTCGCCAGCACGGCCAGCGGCACGAGCATGGTCATCGGGCTCTCGTGCGCGTGGTCATAGGTGTGCTTGTCGGCGCGCGTCTCGCCCTTGAAGGTCAGGAAGAATAGCCGCCAGGAATAGAAGGAGGTCATGAAGGCAGCCGCGACCGTCAGCAGGAAGGCATAGACGTGGCCGGTGCGGTGGGACGCATAGGCGGCCTCGATGATCGCATCCTTAGAGAAGAAGCCGGCCGTGAACGGAAAGCCGGTCAGCGCCAGCGTGCCGATGAGCATCATGGCGCCGGTGAACGGGATCTTCGACCACAGCCCACCCATTTTCCGGATATCCTGCTCGTGGTGCATCGCATGGATCACCGAGCCGGCCCCAAGGAACAGCAGCGCCTTGAAGAAGGCGTGCGTGAACAGGTGGTAGATGCCGGCGGAATAGGCGCCGACGCCGAGCGCGACGAACATGTAGCCGAGCTGCGAACAGGTCGAATAGGCGATCACCCGCTTGATGTCGTTCTGCACCAGTCCGACGGTCGCGGCGAAAAACGCGGTCGTCGCACCGACGATGATCACCACGGATTGCGCGAACGGCGCGTATTCAAACAGCGGCGACAGGCGCGCCACCATGAACACGCCGGCGGTCACCATGGTCGCGGCATGGATGAGCGCGGACACCGGGGTCGGGCCTTCCATCGCGTCCGGCAGCCAGGTGTGCAGCAGGAACTGCGCCGACTTGCCCATCGCGCCCATGAACAGCAGGCAGCAGGCCAGCGTCAGCGTGTGGATTTCGTAACCGAGGAACTTGGTCGTCGCGCTTGCCTGGCCCGGCACGCCGGCGAAGATCGGATCGAAGGAGATCGTACCGAACGTCCAGAACACGAGGAAAATGCCAAGGGCGAAGCCGAAGTCGCCCACGCGGTTGACGACGAAGGCCTTGATCGCCGCCGCGTTGGCGGAGGGTTTGCGGAACCAGAAGCCGATCAGCAGGTAGGAGGCAAGGCCGACGCCTTCCCAGCCGAAGAACATCTGCGCCAGGTTGTCCGCCGTCACCAGCATCAGCATGGCGAAGGTGAACAGCGAAAGATAGGCGAAGAAGCGCGGCCGGTGCGGGTCCTCGTGCATGTACCCCATCGAATAGAGGTGCACGAGCGCGGACACCGTCGTCACCACGACCAGCATCACCGCCGTGAGCGGATCAACGCGCAGCGCCCAGTCCACCGACATGCCGCCCGAGACGATCCACTTGGCGATGGTGATGCGCACCGTCTCGCCCTTGCCCATCGCGATCGAGAAGAAGGCGATCCAGGACAGGAAGGCAGAAACGAACAGGAGACCAGTGGTCACAAATTCCGCGAACTTGATCGCCCCGGCGCTGTGCGGCGATGGCGGCGCGTGGTGATGGTCGTGATCGTCATGCCCGTGATGGTCATGATGTCCGTGCTCGGCATGGGCCGAGTGATCGGCCGCCCCGAAGGCCGCGACTTCACCGGGCCGGGCCAGCTTGTGGGCCAGCAGGCTGGCGATGCCGGCAAGGACGAAGCCGAGGAGCGGAAGGAATACGATGGCGGTATACATGGTCCCGCTCAGCCCTTCATCATGTTGATGTCTTCAACCGCGATCGAGCCACGGTTGCGATAATAGACGACGAGAATGGCGAGGCCGATGGCCGCCTCCGCCGCCGCCACGGTCAGCACCAGCAGCGCGAAGACCTGCCCGGTCAAGTCACCGAGAGCCGTCGAGAACGCGACGAAATTGATGTTCACCGACAAGAGGATAAGTTCGATCGACATCAAGATGACGATGACGTTCTTCCGGTTGATGAAGATGCCAAAGACGCCCAGGGTAAACAGGATTCCCGAGACGACGAGGTAATGCGTGAGCCCGATATCCATGATCACACCCCCTGCCCCGGCCGGACCTGCTTGACTTCCATCGCGGTTGCCTTGGTGCGCGCGTTCTGTCGCATGATGTCCTGCCGCTTGACGCCGACGCGTTCGCGCAGGGTCAGCACGATGGCGCCGATCATCGCCACCAGCAGGATCAGGCCGGCCAACTGGAAGAAGTAGACGTATTCCGTATAGAGCACCCGGCCGAGCGCACGGACGTTCATCGCCTCGATCGGCGCCTTCGCCGCGGCCTTGCCCATCTCGACCGCGCCGGGCGCCATCTTCCAGGTGCCGAGCACCAGTGCCATCTCGATCGCGAAGACAATGGCGACCAGCGCCCCTATCGGCAGATACTTCAGGAATCCCTGCCTCAGCTCGACGAAATCCACGTCCAGCATCATGACGACGAACAGGAACAGCACCGCGACCGCGCCGACATAGACGACGACCAGGATCATCGCCAGGAATTCCGCCCCCATGAGCAGGAACAGGCCCGCCGCATTGAAGAAGGCCAGGATCAGGAACAGCACGGAATGCACCGGATTGCGGCTGGCGATCACCATGAAGGCGCTCGCCAGCAGAACGGCCGAGAACAGATAGAAGAAGAAGGCGATCGCATTCATCGGTTCAGCTTTCAGCGGTAAGGCGCGTCCATCGCGATGTTGCGGGCGATCTCGCGCTCCCAGCGGGCGCCATTATCGAGGAGCCTGTCCTTGTCGTAGAACAATTCCTCACGCGTCTCGGTGGCGAATTCGAAGTTCGGCCCCTCGACGATGGCGTCCACTGGGCAGGCTTCCTGGCAGAAGCCGCAATAGATGCACTTCGTCATATCGATGTCGTAGCGCGTGGTGCGGCGCGTGCCGTCGTTGCGGCGCGGACCGGCCTCGATCGAGATGGCCTGCGCCGGGCATATCGCCTCGCACAGCTTGCAGGCGATGCAGCGTTCCTCGCCGTTGGGATAGCGGCGCAGGGCATGCTCGCCCCTGAAGCGCGGCGAAATCTCGCCCTTTTCGAACGGATAGTTCAGCGTCGCCTTCGGCTTGAAGAAGTAGCGCATCGCCAGGAAAAACGCCGAGACGAACTCCTTGAGCAGGAGGCCCTTGGCGGCTTGTGCGATCACGGACATCGGAAGTTCCCCTTACCGTGGCGTGAGGTAGGTATGGCCGATCCAGTATCCGAGGATCGGCATGATCAGGAGTTCGGCGATGAGGACATTCTCGACCACGCCGCGCACCTTGCGCTTCTCGGCCATCTGCTCGGGTGACAGCGTCTTCGCATCCGCTTTCTCGGCGTTGTCGAGCGCCTTCAGCATCACCCGGCGCGCCAAGAACGCACCGATGCCCAGAAGCCCCGCCATGCCCAATCCGTAGAGTGAAACCTGCATCGCTCCCCCTTACCGATACCAGCCGGTGAGTTGCAGGACTCCAGCGGTCAGCACCACGCCCGCGAGCGAGAGCGGCAGGAACACCTTCCAGCCGAGGCGCATCAACTGGTCGTAGCGGTAGCGCGGCACCATCGCCTTCGCCATGGCGAACATGAAGAAGACGAAGGCGATCTTGCCGATGAACCAAACGAAGCCAGGCACCCAGGTAAAGGGCGCAGCGTTCACCGGCGGCAGCCAGCCGCCGAGGAACAGGATCGTCGTCATGGCGCACATCGTCATGATCGCCACGTATTCGCCGAGCATGAACAGGAGGTACGGCGTCGATCCGTATTCCGACATGAAGCCGGCGACCAGTTCCGACTCGGCCTCGACCAGATCGAACGGCGGACGATTGGTTTCGGCCAGCGCCGAGATGAAGAAGATCACGAACATCGGGAACAGCGGCAGCCAGAACCAGCCCAGCGCGCCGTAGCGGTTGTTCTGCGCCTCGACGATGTCGGTCAGGTTCAGCGTGCCGCAGACCAGCAGGACGGTGATGATGACGAAGCCGATCGAGACCTCGTAGGACACCATCTGCGCCGCCGAACGCAGGGCGCCGAGGAACGGATACTTCGAGTTCGAGGCCCAGCCGCCTATGATGATGCCGTAGACGCCGAGCGAGGAGATCGCGAAGATGTAGAGAATGCCGACATTGATGTCAGCGATCGCCCATCCTGCCTGCGCCGGGATGACCGCCCAGGCCGCCAGCGCCAGAATGCACGTTACCAGCGGCGCCAGCAGGAACAGCACCTTGTCAGCGGAGGCCGGGATAACCGGCTCCTTCAGCACGAACTTGAGCAGGTCCGCGAAGGATTGCAGCAGGCCGAAGGGGCCGACCACGTTGGGACCGCGCCGCAACTGCACCGCCGCCCAGATCTTGCGGTCCGCCAGCAGGAAGAACGCGATCAGAACGAGCAGAACGACCAGCAGGACGACGCTCTTCAGCGCCATGATCAGCACCGGCACGAACCAGGTCGTCTGGGTGAACAGCCACCAGACCACCCAGGCCGCGATCGCGATTCCGACCAGCGCCACGATGGCGAAGCCGGCGTAGATCCACAGCGGTGCGATGCCGCCTGAATTCTTTCGGGAAGACGAGACGTCGGTCATTCCTGTCCCCTATTCCGCCGCGACCGCGCCGCGCGTCTTCGCCAGGGCCGAGCATTCGGCCATGATCTTGGAAGCGCGCGAAATCGCGTTCGTCATGTAGAAGTCCGTCACCGGCGAGGCGAAGGGCGCCTTGCCCGGCTTGCCGCCGGCTCCAGAAAGCCTGGCAATGTCGCCGGCGTCGCCGGCCTTGACCTGGTCGAGCGCAGCGAGATGCGGGTGCACTGCATAGATCGCCGCGCGCAAGCTGTTCAGCGAGTCGAACGGCAAGGTCCGTCCCAGTTCCGCCGACAGAGCGCGCAGGATCGCCCAATCCTCCTTCGCCTCGCCCGGCGGGAAGGAGGCACGGGCCGTCATCTGCACGCGGCCTTCGGTGTTCACATAGGTCGCCGATTTCTCGGTATAGGCCGCGCCGGGCAGGATCACATCGGCGCGATGCGCGCCCTTGTCGCCATGGGTGCCGATGTAGACCACGAAGGCCCCGGCGGGCACATCGATCTCGTCGGCGCCGAGGTTGACCAGCACGTTGAGCGCGCCAACCTTGAGCATGCCGGCTGTATCGAGACCGCCCTCGCCCGGCACGAAGCCGATGTCGAGCGCGCCAACCAGGGCGGCTTCCGTGTGCAGCACGTTGAAGCCGTTCCAGCCGTCCTTGATCACGCCCAGGGCCTGGGCGGCCTTCGCCGCCTGCGCATAGACGGCGGCGCCATCCTCGCGGTTGAGCGCGCCCTGCCCGAGGATGAGCATCGGCTTTTGCTTGTTCGCCGGCGGATGGCTGACGAATTCCGCCAGCGAATCCGGCCCGGCGCCGAGATAATTGTAGCTGTAGGTGAGATCGGCCTTTTCGCCGATGACGCCGACGAGCAGATCCCCACGCAGCCAGCGCTTGCGGATGCGCGCGTTCAGAACCGGCGCTTCAAGGCGCGGATTGGCTCCGACAATCATGATCGCGTCGGCCTCGTCGATGCCGGCGATCGTCGCATTGAACAGGTAGCTCGCGCGTCCGTTCTTCGGATGCAGGGGCGAACCGGGATAGCGGCAATCGAGATTGGCCGAGCCGAGCGCACCGATAAGCGCCTTCAGCGCGAACATCTCCTCGACGCCGGCCAGCTGACCCGCCAGTGCGCCGATGCGCTCCGGCCTGGCCGCCTTCACCTTGGCTGCGATGACCGCGAAAGCCTCCGCCCACGACGCCTCGCGCAGCGAGCCGTTCTCGCGCACATAGGGCCGATCGAGGCGCTGCGTGCGCAAGCCATCCTGCACATGGCGGGTCTTGTCGGAGATCCACTCCTCGTTCACCGCCTCGTTGACGCGCGGCAGCACGCGCATCACTTCACGGCCGCGCGTGTCGACCCGGATGGCCGAGCCGAGCGCATCCATGACGTCGATGCTCTCGGTCTTCTGGAATTCCCAGGCGCGCCCCTGGAAGGCGTAGGGCTTGGCCGTCAGTGCACCGACCGGACACAGATCGACGACGTTGCCCTGCATCTCGGATGTCAGCGCCTTTTCGAGGTAGGACGTGATCTCCATGTCCTCGCCGCGCCCGATGGCGCCCATCTCGGTCACGCCGCAGACTTCGGTGGTGAAGCGGACGCAGCGCGTGCACTGGATGCAGCGGGTCATAACCGTCTTCACCAGCGGGCCGAGATACTTCTCCTCGACAGCGCGCTTGTCCTCGCCGTAGCGCGAGCGCGAGCCGCCGTAGGCCATGGCCTGATCCTGCAAGTCGCATTCGCCGCCCTGGTCGCAGATCGGGCAATCCAGCGGATGGTTGATGAGCAGGAACTCCATCACCCCTTCGCGGGCCTTCTTCACCATGGGCGACTTGGTCAGCACCACCGGCGGTTCGCCGTTCGGGCCAGGACGCAGGTCGCGCACGCCAAGCGCGCAGGAGGCCTGCGGCTTGGGCGGGCCGCCCTTCACCTCGACGAGGCACATGCGGCAGTTGCCGGCGATGGAAAGCCGCTCATGGAAGCAGAAACGCGGCACTTCCACGCCCGCCGCCTCGCAGGCCTGCAGCAGCGTGTAGTGCGGGGGAACGTCGACCTCGACGCCGTCGATGGAGAGTTTTGTCATGCTGTCACTCCGCCGCCATGAGCCGCGCCGGCTCGGAATGCGGGTTGGCCGAATAGGCGTCGATCTTCGCCTCGATCTCATGGCGGAAATGGGCGATCAGGCCCTGGATCGGCCAAGCCGCCGCATCACCCAGCGCGCAGATCGTGTGGCCTTCGACCTGCTTGGTCACGTCGAGCAGCATGTCGATCTCTTTTTTCTGCGCCCGGCCTTCCGCCATGCGGTTCAGCACGCGGTACATCCAGCCCGTGCCTTCGCGGCAGGGCGTGCACTGGCCGCAGCTCTCGTGCTTGTAGAAATAGGAGATGCGCGCGATCGCCCGGACGATGTCGGTCGACTTGTCCATGACGATCACAGCCGCCGTGCCGAGGCCCGAGCGCAGCTTGGACAGCGAGTCGAAGTCCATCGGCGTGTCGATGATCTGTTCGGCCGGCACCATGCGCACGGACGATCCACCCGGAATGACCGCCTTCAGATTGTCCCACCCGCCGCGAATGCCGCCGCAATGCGTGTCGATCAGCTCACGAAAGGTGATGCCCATCGCCTCTTCGACGTTGCAGGGCTTGTTGACGTGCCCGGAAACGCAGAACAGCTTGGTGCCGACGTTGTTAGGCCGGCCGATGGAACTGAACCAGCCCGCGCCGCGCCTGAGAATCGTGCCCGCCACCGCGATGGACTCGACGTTGTTCACCGTCGTCGGGCAGCCATAAAGGCCCATGTTCGCCGGGAACGGCGGCTTCATGCGCGGCATGCCCTTCTTGCCTTCAAGGCTTTCGAGCAGCGCCGTCTCCTCGCCGCAGATGTAGGCACCTGCGCCGTGATGCACATAAAAATCAAACGGATAGCCATGGACGTTCGACTTGCCTATGAGCTTGGCCTCATAGGCCTCGTCCACCGCCTTCTGCAACGCCACGCGCTCGGCGATGAACTCGCCGCGAATATAGATGTAGCAGGCGTTCGCCCCCATGGCGAAGGAGGCGAGCATCGCGCCCTCGATCAGCAGATGCGGATCGTGGCGCAGGATCTCGCGATCCTTGCAGGTGCCGGGCTCCGATTCGTCGCCGTTGATGACGAGGTAATGTGGCCGGCCATCCGACTGCTTCGGCATGAAGGACCACTTCAGCCCGGTCGGGAAGCCCGCGCCGCCGCGCCCGCGCAGGCCCGACGCCTTCATCTCGTCGATGATCCAGTCCCGGCCCTTTTCAAGCAGGTATTTCGTGCCATCCCAGGCGCCACGCTTGAGCGCGCCCTTCAGGCCCGGATCCTGAAAGCCGTAGAGGTTGGTGAAAATGCGGTCCTTGTCGGCGAGCATGGTCCCCACCCTTACTTCTTGCCCGCAGGCTTGTCGCCAACGGCATTCTCCGGCCGCCAGCCGGACGCAAGCTTCTTCGACTGGCCAATCCAATCGTCGCGCTCGGCACGGCCGTAGAAGCCTTCGAGATTCTCATCAACCCAGACGAGTTGCTTGTCCGTCCAGGCCGCGATCTGGTCGAAATGGAAGATGCCCATGCCGTGGAGCATCTTTTCCAGCTTCGGCCCGACACCCCAGATCAGCTTGAGATCGTCCGCCTTGCCGTCGCGGGCCTTCTCCAGCACCGGCGGCTTGTCCTCGGCCTTGGCCTTCTTCTCAATGGGCGCCTTGGCAGCCGGCTTCGCCGGGGCCTTGTCGGCCGGCGGC
>DAOMXN010000054.1:0-11451 GCA_035437025.1 Beijerinckiaceae bacterium
GCCGCCGCCCGGCCCGCGGGTGGAGGGTGAGGAAAACATCCCCGGCCGCAAGCCGAAGACCTTCGCCGCGCCGCGGGGTGGCACGGCCGACGATCTCAAGCGCATCCGCGGCATCGGCAAGCAGAACGAGGGCCGCCTCCATGCGCTCGGCATCTGGCACTTCGATCAGATCGCCGCCTGGGTGAAGGACGAGATCGAGTGGGTCGGCTCCTACCTGGCCTTCCCCGGCCGGATCGAGCGCGAGGAGTGGGTGAGCCAGGCGAAGGTTCTGGCCACGGGCTCCGAGACCGAGTTCTCCAGGCGCGTGGCACGCGGCGAGGTCGCCACGTCGAAGGACGAGGGCGCCAGGGGCCAGGACAATGTTGCAGACCTGACCGGGGTCAAGGGCAAGCCGAAACCCTGAGCGGCGATCTGCCGAGGAATGACCAGACAGCCCCGTTCTGGGGCTGTTTCGGTCAGAGCTTTTCCGTTTCTACGAGGAATTCGGCGATGCGGCGCAGCGTTGGCGCGTCCGCGAGCAGGGGCGCGTGCCCCTCGTCCGGCACGACATGCAGCGCGCAGGCGGGGTGGCGGCGCGTCATTTCTTCCGCCGTCGCCTGCGACAGGATGTCGGAATTCGCCCCCCGGACCGTCAGAACCGGAGCATGTTCCAGCGACTCGAATTGCGGCCAGAGCGTCGGCAATGGTTGTTCAAGATCGATATTTTCAAGCGTTTTCAGCAGGTTGGAATCGTACTGCAATACCAGGCCGCCCTTGCCGTCGTCCTTCCAGGTGCGTTCGGCATAGCGGGTCCAGGTCGCTTCATCGGCCTTGGGAAACTGCGCGCCGGAGACCTGGCGCAGGATCTCGCCGCCCTCGCGAAACGTACGTGGCATCGGCATTTTCCCGACATAACTCTTGATCCGGGCCAGACCCTTGCCGTCAATCACCGGGCCGATGTCGTTGAGCACCGCGCCCTTCACCAGCCCCGGCCGCAGCATCGGTGTGACCATGGTGATCAGACCGCCGCGCGAAGTGCCGACGAACACCGCCTCGCTGACCTGCAGGGCGACAAGTGTGTCGAGAACATCGCCAAGTTCGACCCGGATGTCGTAGTTGCGCCAGTCCGGATCATAGTCCGAACGCCCGCGGCCCCGGTAATCCAGGGCATAGACCGCGCGCGTGCCTCCCGCCGCGAGATGCTCGGCCAGTTCGTGGAAATCGGCGGAGTTTCGCGAGATGCCGGGAAGGCAGACCACCGGCAATCCGTCGGCCAGGGGATCGCCATAGCGCCGGGCATACAGGCGCAGGCCTTCCTTGCTGGTGGTCTGGATATCCTGCCAACTCTGCATGAAAAGCTCCGCGATTTCCGCTGGTTAGGGGAAAGTCCTGGCAAGGGTAGGAGGTTCTCGCAGCGCCGGCAAGCGACTATGGCGCCGGCGGTCCGTCGGTATAGGCAAGATCGTTGCGATTGCGCCGCGCGCCGCGCGTCATGTCCGCAATGATGGACGTGCTGGCGTCCCGGTTCAGCCGCCAGCGGTAGACCTGCACGTTCTCCAGCACTTTCTGGACGTAGTGGCGCGTTTCGGTGATTGGAATGCGTTCAATCCAGTCGATCTTGTCGATCTGCGGATCGCGCGGATCGCCATAGGCGGCAATCCATTCCTTCACCCGCTTGCCGCCGGCATTGTAAGCCGCGAAGGCGAGAATGTACGAGCCGTTGTATTCGGCAAAGAGTTCACCGAGGTGTGCCGCGCCGATGCGCGCGTTCAAGGCAGGATTGGCCGTCAGACTGCCGACATCGAACGGCAGCTTGGCCCGCTGGGCGGTTCGACGCGCCGTTTCCGGCATCAATTGCATCAAGCCGCGCGCACCGGCGTGCGAGACAGCATTGGGGTCGAATTCGCTTTCTTGCCGGGCAATCGCATAGACAATTGGCGCTTCGGCCATGTCCGGTGTGGTTTCGAACTGCGGGATGCCGAATACAGGAAATGCGTGCTCCTCGACCTTGAGGCCGCGCTGCATGGCGGATTTGCCCGCGAGCAGGGTCAGCCGAGGCAATCCAAAGCGCGCGGCGAGGTCGCCAACGGCGATCGCCGCCGCCTGCGTCGAAGCGGTATTGGCAGCCTCGGCGATCAGGGGCTGCGCGAGATCGCGGGCGTCGCCGTCGAGAAGTGCGCGGATGGCGCGCAATCCAATGTGCCGTGTCGCCGCTTCGAGTTCCTCAACAGGCGGTTCGTCCAACGTGTCCAGCAAGGCGGTGCTGCCCAAACGTGCCCGGGCGAGCTGCCCATGGTAGACATGGCTATGGCGCGCGGCGTCGGTGTAGAAGACGGTTGATGCGCCATCACCGGCGGCATCGGCGGCGCGTCCCTGCCAGAAGGCTGCGCGCGCAATGCTGTGCGGTGTCTTCGCTTCTCGGCGGGCCTGGGCGAAATGGCGAGCCGCTACGTCCGGCTTGCCAAGATATTGGAGTGCCACCCAGCCGGCATGAACCTCCGCATCGACCCGGTTGTGCGGCGCCACGGCAGAATGCTCGGCGGCGATGCGGTAGGCGCTGGCCGGATCGCCGGAATCCAGCGCCTTGCGCACCATCATGCGCCGCTCGACCCACCATTCGTCGGCGTCGCCCAGCTTGTCCACGTCGCGCGGCGCATTGAGCATGGCCTGGGTGGCCGTAGCGATCTGTCCGGCGCGCCGGAAATGCTGGACACGCGCAAACACCGCCGGCGCCTCGCCCTGCTGCGCGGGTTCGAGTTTCTGGACAAGCGCCAGGGCGCCGCCGGTCTCGTTGATGCTGGCGGCCAGGATGTTGGCCTGGGCCACAGCTGCCGAACCGGCCAGCGTGGCGATCCGCAAGCCTTCCGCGGATTCGCCACGATAGATCAGCTTCTCCGCGAGGTGACGGATGTCCGCAGCGGAGATCGCGTCTGGGAACTCCTTCTGGATCGCCGCGCGGATGCTCTGACTGGAGCGGTTCTCGCGCCAGGCCGAGCGCACGAGAGCGTTGGCTTTCTCCGCTTGCCCCTGGGCTGTAAGGACGCGCGCCAGCGCCACCTTTCCTGCGGCCATTTCCGGTTCGCGATCCTTGAAGAAGGCGAGCACGCGCGCCGGCATCTGCTGTTCGACGAACAGGGCTTCCTCGGCACGCCGACGCACCCAGCCGGCCATCGGGAAGTCGGAAAATTGTGACCAGAATCGGGCAATGCGGGCAAAACCGACGGCCTGCCGCCCCAGACGGATGGCACTCCATTCCAGCGCGGCGCGCGCCGCGTCATCCTCAACCCTGGCGGCTATGGCATCACCTTCGGTCAGCCGCCCTGCGCGATACTCCGTCAACGCCTTCTTCAGAAGCTCGAGATCCTCGGTGCCAGCTCCCGCAACGCTTGGGCGCGCCCTGACATAGGCAAGCCCTGTTTCGTCTGCCGGCGGGCTTGCTGCGGCACTAACGCGTTCTTTCGGGCCGGGCAGGGGCGCCGGCGGCGGAGCGGAACGCTCCGCCGTCTCTTGCGCTGCCGGCAGATTTTGCACAGGTTTTGCCGATGAAAACGCAGAAACATGGGTTGAGGGCGGAGTTCCCACCGCTCCGCCAGCGGAAGAACCGGAGATCGACGTGGAGTGCGTCGCCAGACCGTCTGGTTCCGCTGCTCCAGCGCCAAGCGTGACACTGCCGGGACGCCGGGTGCTGTCAAACAGCGCCGATGGCGTCAGCACGACAGTCAGCCCGAGCACCGTCGCGGAGAAGGCGCTGCGCGCATGCGACAGGCGGGGACTTTGGGGCGTCAAGCGCATGTCCGGAGCCTCTGGGTGACCCTGAGCAAACCCCATCGCCGTTAAGATCGCGCTAACGATGATGGGCGTGCATGGGAGCAGCCAAATCGCTCTTTTCTGCGGCGGGCCTTGCCGGTATGAGGAACGCTTGGTCCGCGCAATGGCGCGCGGACTGTACTTCCTCTTGTTCCGGACAGGCCGACATGACCGCCCATCGCCCCTTCACAGGTTCCTGCACCGCGTTGGTGACGCATTTTCGCGACGGGAAGCTGGACGAGAAAGCGATCCGCGGCCATGTGAACTGGCAGATCGAGAACGGCACGCACGGCCTTGTGCCGGTCGGTACCACGGGCGAAAGCCCGACTCTGAGCCACGATGAGCACAAGAAGGTGGTTGAGTGGTGCATCGCGGAATCGAAGGGGCGTGTGCCAGTCATCGCCGGCGCCGGGTCGAATTCGACCGATGAGGCGATTGATTTCGCGCGCCATGCCGAGAAGGCGGGCGCGAATGGCCTGCTCGTGGTCACGCCCTATTACAACAAGCCGACGCAGGAGGGCATGTACCAGCACTTCAAGGCGATCAACGACGCCGTGGGCATCCCGATCCTGATCTACAATATCCCGGGGCGCTCGGTCGTCGACATGTCGGTCGAAACCATGAAGCGCCTGTTCGCGCTGAAGAACATCTCGGGCGTGAAGGACGCCACCGCCAACATGGCGCGGGTCAGCCTGCAGCGGCAGGAGATCGGCCCGGAATTCAACCAACTCTCCGGAGAGGACGCGACCGCGCTCGGCTTCAACGCGCATGGTGGCCACGGCTGCATTTCGGTGACGTCCAACGTCGCGCCACGCCTGTGTGCCCAGTTCCAGGAGGCGAGCCTGAAGGGCGACACCAAGGCGGCTCTGGCGATCCAGGACCGTCTGATGCCGCTGCATACCGCGCTGTTCCTCGAAACCAACCCCTCGCCGGTCAAGTATGCGCTTTCGCTGATCCGTCCGGTGACGGCGGACGTCCGTCTGCCGATGGTGCCGTGCAGTGAGGGCGTGAAGAAAGCCGTCGAGGCGGCAATGCGCCACGCCGGCCTGCTCAACTGATGGCCAGGGCCGAAAGTCGCTACAAGCTCGTCGCGGACAACCGGAAGGCGCGGTACAACTTCGAGATCGGACAGGTCTTCGAGGCCGGCATCGTGCTGACCGGAACGGAGGTGAAGTCGCTGCGCACGGGCAAGGCCACCATCGGCGAGAGCTATGCCTCCGTGGAGGGTGACCAGCTCTTCCTGGTCAACGCCTACATTCCGGAATACCTGCAGGCGAACCGTTTCAACCACGAGACCAAGCGCCCGCGCAAACTGCTGCTCCACCGCCGCGAGATTGACCGGCTGGTCAACGCTGTGCGCCGCGAGGGCATGACCGTGGTGCCGCTGAAGCTGTATTTCAACGACAAGGGCCGGGCCAAGGTTGAGATCGCGCTCGCCAAGGGCAAGAAACTGCACGACAAGCGCGAGACCGAGAAGAAGCGCGACTGGGATCGCGAGAAGGGGCGGCTGCTGAGGGATCGGGGGTAACGCTTCCGACAGCGCCGGTCCGTCCAAAAAGCGCAAAAAAGTCGCCGAGCCTTAACCCAGGCTATGCCGGATATCCGCAAATACCGCCCGGAACATCTCCGGCGTCAGCCGCCGCGTATTCGTGTTGTAGCGCGAGCAGTGGTAGCTGTCGAAGAGCGCGATCCGGCCGATATCGTGCCGCGCGCCATGTTTGAAGACATGGCGAGCGGGCGCCTCGCCCAGCGCACGCAGGGTGCTCTCATGCGCGATGCGCCCGAGCGCAAGAATGGCGGCAAGCTTCGGCATGCTGGCGATGGTGCGTTCGAGATAGGGCCGGCACCCGGCGATCTCCGCCCCGGTCGGCTTGTTCTCCGGCGGCACGCAGCGCACCGCATTGGTGATGCGGCAGTCGATCAATTTCAGCCCGTCGTCCGGCCGCTCGTCATACGTGCCGGAGGCAAAGCCGAATGCGCCCAGGGTCTCGTAGAGAAGGTCGCCGGCCCAGTCACCCGTGAAGGGGCGACCGGTGCGATTGGCGCCCTGCAAACCGGGCGCCAGCCCCACGATGAGAAGCCGAGCGTCGGCGCCCCCGAAAGTGGGCACCGGCGCATTGTGCCAGTCCGGCTGGCTCGCTCGGGCCTTCAGGCGATAGGCGACGAGCCGGGGACATGTCGGGCAATTGCGCCCGGGATCAACTCCCGCCACGCCCGGTGCCTCAGGACTGCTCGTCGCTGCGCGGCGCCTGCGCCGGGCGGTTCAGGAAAGCCGGCATGGAGCGTGCAGGATCGCGGGGCTCGCGTTCGCGGAACTCGCGCTGTTCGCGTGGCGGCCGCTCGGACGGCGCGCGGCCGATCTTGCCCTGCATGTCGGCAAGGTCGATGAAGACATCCGCCTGCCGGCGCAGGTCATCGGACATCATCGGCGGCTGGGTGGAGACCGTGGACACCACGGACACCTTGACGCCCTTGCGCTGCACGGCTTCGACCAGAGAGCGGAAGTCGCCGTCGCCGGAGAACAGCACCATGTGCTCGATTGAGCCGGCAAGTTCCATGGCATCGACGGCAAGCTCGATGTCCATGTTGCCTTTCACCTTGCGCCGGCCCATGGCGTCGGTGAATTCCTTGGCCGGCTTGGTTACGACCATGTAGCCGTTGTAGTCGAGCCAGTCGACCAACGGGCGCAGCGAGGAATACTCCTGATCCTCGACGATGGCGGTATAGTAGAAGGCGCGCACGAGATAACCGCGGCTGCGAAATTCATCCAGAAGCTTCCGGTAGTCGATGTCGAAACCAAGGGCGCGTGCTGCTGCGTAGAGATTGGCACCATCAATGAACAGCGCAATGCGTTCGATCTGCATTATCAATCCTTCCTCAATCGGGATCAGTATCAGAGTGGCAAGGATGGTAGTCCCATCCAGAATGCGAAGCGGAACATGGCCGGCAATGGCCAAAAGTCAAGGCAGGGGGCTGGCGGAGCCGGAAAAGCGGCCCGTGCCGGCATTCGGTGGTTTCTGTTGCCGAGGCGGAGGAAATCGTATACCAGCACGGCTCCTTTCACGAAACGCAGGTTCGAGGAGCGCCGAGGCATGGCTCGCGTAACCGTCGAGGATTGCATCGACAAAATTGACAACCGCTTCGAGCTCGTCCTGCTCGCGGCACATCGTGCGCGCATCCTGGCCAGCGGCGCGCAGCCGCTGGTCAAGCGGGACAATGACAAGAATCCGGTCATTGCCCTGCGCGAGATCGCGGACGAGCAGCTTTCGCCCGGCGATCTCAAGGAGGAGTTCATCCACTCGATGCAGAAGTTCGTCGAGGTGGACGAGCCGGAGCCGGAGGCCGTGCCGCGCATCGCCAGCCCGTCTCAGGCGCAGCCTTCCATCGTGGCGAACGCCGTGGACGACACCAACGTCGCCTTCGACCGCATGTCGGAAGAGGAGCTGTTGCGCGGCCTCGATGGGCTGGTACCGCCCTCCGCCAGCGACGACGACGACTGACGACGCTGCCTTCGGGCGCATTGTACGATTTGATCGGGCGTTCCCGCTTGCACCGCGGGAGCGCCCGTTCCATTTTGGTGGTTCGACCGGAAATCCCCGGGCCCTTCGGACCATAATGTCATGATGCGCCAATACGAACTCGTCGAGCGGGTTCGTCGCTACAATCCGCACACCGACGAAGCGCTGCTCAACCGCGCCTACGTCTATGCGATGCGCGCGCACGGGCACCAGAAGCGCGCCTCTGGCGATCCGTACTTCGCCCACCCGCTCGAAGTTGCCGCACTCCTGACTGATCTCAAGCTCGACGACGCAACCATCGTTGCGGCAATGCTGCATGACACGATCGAGGACACGGACGCGACGCGCGAGGAAATCGACCGGCTGTTCGGGCACGAGATCGGGGCGCTGGTCGACGGCCTCACCAAGATCAAGAAGCTCGACCTCGTCTCCAAGCGCGCGGCGCAGGCTGAAAATCTGCGCAAGCTCCTGCTGGCGATTTCGGACGATGTGCGGGTGCTCCTGGTCAAGCTCGCCGACCGGTTGCACAACATGCGCACCCTGCACTACGTGCCGCCGGAAAAGCGGGCGCGCATCGCGGAAGAAACGCTGGATATCTACGCGCCTCTGGCCGGCCGCATGGGTATGCAGCAGATGCGCAACGAATTGGAAGACCTTTCCTTCCGGACATTGATGCCGGATGCGCATGCCATGGTGGGCAAGCGCCTGGCCGAACTGCGCGAGCGCAGCGGCGAACTGATTGACGTCATCGAACGCACATTGAAGGCAAAGCTCGATGCGGAAGGCATCGAGGCCGAGGTCAAGGGGCGGCAAAAGCAGCCCTACTCGATCTGGAAAAAGATGGAGCGCAAGTCCGTCGGCTTCGAGCAGCTTTCGGACATTTTCGGATTTCGCATCATCGTCGACACCACCGAGAATTGCTACCGCGTGCTTGGGGTCGCGCATACCAACTGGCCGGTGGTTCCAGGACGGTTCAAGGACTATATCTCGACGCCGAAGCAGAACGACTACGCCTCGCTGCACACCACGGTGGTGGGACCGGGGCACCAGCGTGTCGAGCTCCAGATCCGCACGAGCGACATGGACGACGTGGCGGACCAGGGTGTCGCGGCCCATGCCATCTACAAGGAGGGGTCATCTCGGGCGTTGCCGGGTGATTCCAATGCCTTCCAGTGGCTGCGCAAGACAATCCAGCTGCTGGCCGAGGGCGACAGTCCGGAAGAGTTCCTCGAACACACCAAGCTGGAACTCTTCCACGATCAGGTCTTCTGTTTCACCCCCAAGGGACGGCTCATCGCCTTGCCGCGCGGTGCGACACCGATCGACTTTGCCTATGCCGTCCACACCAATGTCGGGAATTCCGCCGTGGGGTGCCGCATCAACGGCACTGTTGCCCCCGTTGTTTCCGAACTGAAGAACGGCGACGAGGTGGAGATCATTCGCGCGGAGCAGCAAACGCCCCCTGCGGCCTGGGAGAGCCTGGTCGTCACCGGAAAGGCGCGTGCCGCCATCCGCCGCGCCACGCGCGAGGCGGTGCGCCGCCAGTTCGCCGGGCTTGGCCAGAAGATTGTCGAAAGGGCCTTCGTCCGCGCCAACCGCGCCTTTTCCATGGACAAGCTGACCGCGGCCCTGCCGCGCCTTGCCCGCCAGAGCGTGGAGGACGTGCTCTCCGCCGTTGGTCGCGGCGAGATGTATTCCGGCGACGTCGTGAAGGCCGTCTACCCGGATTTCAAGGAGGAGCAGTCGAGAGGCGCGCAGGCCGAGCATGGCCAGGGCTGGTTCGAGTTGCGCTCCGCCGACAACCTCAAGTTCAAGGTGCCGGGGCAGGCCAGCACGGCCCAGTCCATTCCGATCCGCGGCCTGACCGGCGAACTGCCGGTGCAGTTCGCGCCGAATGGCGGCGCCGTGCCCGGGGACCGCATCGTTGGAATTCTCACGCCCGGGGAGGGCATAACCATCTATCCGATCCAGTCACCCGCGCTCACCGCCTTTGACGACGAGCCGTGGCGCTGGCTGGACGTGCGCTGGGATCTGGAGGAGGGGGGGCGCATGCGGTTCCCGGCGCAGATCAATCTGGCGGTGATCAACGAGCCGGGAACACTGGCGGAGATCGCCAAGGTCATCGGCGATACCGATGCGAATATCGATTCCATCGCCATGACGTCGAAGTCCGCCGATTTTCGCGAGATGCAGATCGACCTCGAGGTCTGGGACCTCAAGCACCTCAATGCCATAATCGCGGAACTGAAGACCAAACCGCAGGTCTCACGCGTGGAGCGCGTGAACGGCTGATCCCGGGTTCAGTGCTGCGAGTGCCGCTGAAGGTTCAGCCAGCCCGCTTGAACAGGTGGGCGTAGACACCCTTCATCTTCATGAGCTCTGCATGGGTGCCAGATTCGACCAGTCGGCCTTTCTCGAGCACGAAGATCTTGTCCATGTCCGTGACGGAATGCAGCCGGTGCGTCACGGTGATCATGGTGCGGCCCTCGGCCACTTTCATCAAGGTCTTGTTGATCGCCTGCTCGGTCCCGTGATCGAGCGCGGAGGTGGCCTCATCCAGCAGCAGGATGGCCGGATTGCGGATAATGGCGCGGGCGATGGCGACGCGCTGCCTCTGACCACCCGACATCATGTTGCCGCGCTCGCCGACCACGGTGTCGTAGCCCTGCGGCAGTGAGCGTATGAACCGGTGAATCTCCGCCGCCTTGGCCGCCTTGACGACCTCCTCATCGGTAGCGCCCGGATTGCCCAGCCGGATGTTCTCGCGGATCGAGATATCGAACAACAGGTTCTCCTGGAACACGACCGCCATCTGGGCGCGCAGGGAATCCCGCTTGGCCTTGACGATGTCGGTGTCGTCGATGCGGATCGTCCCGCCGGTGGGATCATAAAGACGCAACAGCAGATTGAGCACCGTGCTCTTGCCCGAGCCGGAAGGTCCAACCACGGCGATGCGTGATCCCGCTGGAATCGTCATGTTCAGCGCTTCGATCTGTTTCTGTTCGCCTCCGTAGGAGAACTCTACGTCGCGGAAGGTGATCTCGCGCTGAATTCGCGGCACCTCGGCGGCCGTCTCCGGATCCTGCCCGCGGGCCGGCTCGTCCAGCAGGTCATTGATGTGTTTGGTCGCGCCCGAACCGCTGATCGCGACCGGAACGAACTGCGTCACGTGTCCGATGTTATAGGACAGTTCCCAGAACACACTTTCGAATGTCACGAACGTGCCGAGCGTGATGTCCTCATTGTAGGTCAGATAGGCGCCAACGCCGAACACGACGAGATGCAGCATCAGCACCGAGATCGTCACCGAACGTTCGACCAGCGCATTGTAGAAGCGCGAGCGGATGGCCTGCTCACGCTCGATCATGTTGCGATCGTGGAACCAGCCTTTCGAGATGCGGCGCAGTGAAAAGGCCTTCACGACGTTTTGCGCCGAAACGTTCTCCTGCACCACGGCCACGAGCCCGGCGGCCGCCTTGCGCTCCTGATAGCTCGCATCGACGGCACGGCCGGACAGGAGCCGCGGGCCGATCAGCGTAATGGGAATGAGCAACAGGGCTAAAGAGGCGAGCTGCCAGTTCAGGTAGAACATCAGCCCGATGCCCGCGAGCAATTCCAGGAAGGGCAGCACGCCCCAAGTCACCATATGGCGCAAGGCATCGTCGACGGTGGTCATGTCGGAACCGAATCGCGACGTGATCGTGCCGATCTTGGTGCGGGAGTAAAAGCCGGCGGACAGATACTGCAGATGTTCGAACAGCTTGGCGCGGATATCCGCCATCACGGAAGACATCAGCACGCTGTCGTAATATTCGTACCAGATCGTGATGATCGACACGACGATTCCAAGCGAACCGAGGGTCGCAAGGATGATGATCAGCGTGCGGTAGGCATGTTCGCTGTCGCCTGTCAGAACGTCATCGATCAGGTACTTGAGCGACAGTGGAAAAGCGACATTGAATGCGGTTTCGGCCAGCAGGCCGAACACGACGATGGCAAGCCACTTCGGATAGCGCGTAATGTGCGGCCAAACGAACCGGAAGAGGGCCGTGAAGGCGCCTGCTGCCTCCTTCGCGGTGAAGACGGGGTGTTCATCCTCGTCGTCTTCGTCCTCCTCGTCCTCCTCGTCGTCCTCGTCCTCGTCTTC
>DAOMXN010000055.1:0-11361 GCA_035437025.1 Beijerinckiaceae bacterium
GCCGGAACCGCAGGCGAGGGTCAAGCCGGCGCCGCGCTCCCATACCTTCTGGATCAGATGGCCGGGCGCGGCGACCGCCACGAGAGAGATGTTGGCGCGCTCGGGAAAGACCGGGTCGGCCTCGAGCCGCGGCCCGGTGCGCGCGAGGTCATGCGCCTCGACATCGTCGACGAAGAAGACGGCGTGCGGATTGCCCATGTTGACCGCGCCGAACCAGGCCGGAAGGCCGGCCTTCAGGGCCGTCGCGTCATGGGGCACGCGCGCCGTGTCGGCGACAGGGTGCGCTAGCGGGATCTCCCGCCAGCCGAGGCGTGGCGCACCCATGTCGACGGTGATGCGCTCGGGCGATCCGGAGGCGCGCAGGACGCCGGCCAGAGTCTCGATGGTCGCGGCATCGCGCTCCCCTTCGCGCATCAGCACCTGGGCGACGCAGCGGGTGGCGTTGCCGCAGGCGCCGGACTGAGAGCCGTCGGGGTTGTAGATGCGCATGAAGACGTCGGCGCGCCGCGAGGGTTCGAGCACGATCAGCTGGTCGCACCCGACGCCGTAGCGGCGGTCGGCGATGGCCCGGGCCAGATCGGGCGTGACCGGGATTGGCGTGTCGCGGCCGTCGAGCACGACGAAGTCATTGCCGAGGCCATGCATCTTAACGAAGTCGAGCATTTGTGCGCGAGGTTTCCGCTGGTTGTGGTCCCTTTTCGCAGAAAGGGCTTGCAAATCCCACCTAATGGGGTTCATCCCTCTCTCAAACGTCTGGACTTGGCAAGCGCGGAGCGCGCCGGCGCGAGGGGAAGCGGATGCGATTGGTCATCCTGGTCCTGTCGATCGGGATTGGAACCTCGGCTGTCCCGGCCGAGGAAAGCGGCCTCGTAACCCCCATTCAGGTGCCTCATCTGCCGCTCGGACTGGTGACCTTGCAGAAGACCCGGGCGATCAACCTGGCGGTGTCGCCCGGCGCCGGTGCGTTCCGGCTGGCCAGTGATCCGCCCGGGCGCATCTGGACGGTGACCGATCGCGGACCCGTCGTCGATTGCAGCGAGGAACGCGAGACCATCGGGCCCGACGACAAGGCGATCTGCGCACCGGACCGGCGCGGCAAGATCTACCTGCTGCCGGGATACGTGCCCTCGATCTACGCGCTGGATGTCAACGGCGACGGCACGGCGCGGTTCGCCGAGATGATCCCGCTGCGGGGCAAGAGCGGCAAGCTGCTGTCGGGCCTGACCAACCCGCTCGGCCCGCAGCGCACTGAAACGGGCTACACGACCGAGGGGCGCGTGCTCGACACCGATCCTTCCGGCATCGAGCCGGGAGGCCTCGTCCGGCTGGCGGACGGGACCTTCTGGATCGCGGAGAAATTCGGTCCGTCGCTGCTTGAGGTGGCCCGCGATGGGCAGGTGCTGCGCCGGCTGGTGCCGGCCAATCTTGAACCCGAGCTGAAAGGCGCGGACTATGCGGTCGAGCCGGCTTTTCCGTCGATCCTGAGCCTGCGCGCGGTGGCGCGCGGATTCGATGCCATCGCCATCTCCCCGGACGAGCGGTTTCTTTATGTGGCGATGCAGAACGCCCTGGCGAACCCGGCCTTGGAAGCGTACCGGCACTCGCCGGCGACCCGGATCTGGAAGATTGAGCGCACGAGCGGCCGGATCGTCGCGGAATACGTCTATCGGCTTGATCCGCCCGGCAATTTTCCGGCCGACACCAGTGTTGCCGGGCGTCCGCTGCGCCAGAGCGACGTGCGCATTGCCGAAATCGTCGCGATGGGGGAGAACCGGCTGCTGGTGCTGGAACGGGTGCGCCACGGCTCGCGCATCTTTGTCGCGACCCTGAGCCCTGGCCAGGAATTGCCGCCGCCCTACGATGATGAAAAGACCCGCCCCTCGCTGGAAGAGCTCTTTCCCGATGTCTGGGAGATCGCCGGAATCGCGCCGGTGAAGAAGATGTTGCTGGTGGATTCGGAACGGATCAAGGGGATCGGCGGCCGGCTGACGGCGATGGCGGTGCTCTCGCCGCGTGAACTGGTGCTGATGTCGAACAATGTCTACGGTGTCGAAGGCGGTCGCAGCCAGACGTTTCGCTTGACCTTTTCCGCGCCCGTCTTTCAGTGAGCGGCGGCGAATCGGACGGTCCCGCGCGCCGGCGCGGTCCGTTCATGGTTCTGCCGCAGATCCGTGCGTTCATGATCTGCTCAGCAGGACCGGAGTGAATTGGCGTCTTGAGGCTTTCCAGGCTTGGAGCGGGAAGGAATGACCACAGGTCATCAGGCGTTCGGACGGATCTGCGCCATCATGCTGGCCGGCGTGCTGCTCGCCGTCCCGGTGCGTGCGCAGACCGCGCCCGCCCAACCGGCGCCGACCGAGGAGGCAAAGCCCTCGGGCGATGCCTCGACCGCCCAGGAGATGCGCCTTGAAGCCCGCAATGCCTTGGTTCTCAAGGGAGAATCGAGCTGGGACGACGGCTATGAAAAGCTGCTCGCCGCCTTCAAGGCGCTGCGCGCTGAGGCCCGCCGCCTCGGCCTGGCCACGGTCGGCAAGCCGCAGACCGCCTTCGTCCATACCGACGACCAGGGGTTCCGCTTCGAGGCTATGATGGTTCTCGACAAGGCCCCGGACGCCAGCCTCAAGCCTCAGAAGACATTTGCTTTTTCCCTTACGCCAGCGGGTCGGGCCTTCGTCTTCAAGCACGCCGGCGCCTATGACGACATCGACAGCACCTACGAGGCGATCACGGCCTGGCTGGATGAAAAGGGCCTTTCGGCCAAGGGTGCTTTCGTCGAGGAATACCTGACCGAGCCGGAAGGCTCCGACGACACGCTGCTGGAACTCAACATCTACGTTTTCGTGGAATAGGCGGGGGCTTCCCATCGCTGGCGAAGCCGGGATGCTTCTCCCGAGATGGTCTGGCAATGTCGGGAGGGGTTCCGGCCGCAGCCAGGTGATCGAATCGGTCCCCGGCGCGCCATCCCGCATTCGGGGTGGATGCGAAGGCGCCAGCGGCAGGGACGGTGATCAGGTCCGGGCACCCGGACGCCCCTGCCTGAAGGCGGTTCGGGCACCTTGTGCGGAAATAACACGCCAGTCGCCCTTATTGTCATTGTCAGGCGCATCGCGCCTTCGTACCTTTCCCTTGCGTCGCCATGCGGAGTTGCGCAGCTGCTGCGGCGCGCGGCTGTGCCCCGGGGGAAACAATGCCGAAACAGCATTCGAAGTTCCGCACGCGCAATGAGCAGATTTTCGCGCGCTGGGACCGTCTAGCGGATGAAAAATTCACGACGCTCGGTGTCAGCCGGGAAGCGCTGAAGCAAATGCAGAAGGACATGCTCGGCGCCATCGTCCTGCCGGGCGATCCCAGCTACGACCAGGACCGGATGTTGTTCAATCCGGTATTCAACCCGCTACCCTGCGTCATCATGTATTGCGAGAGCGAAGACGATGTGCGTGTGGCTCTCAACTTTTCCCGCCAGAACGCCCTCGGCTTCACCGTTCGCTCCGGCGGGCATTGCACGGCCGGCTTTTCCGGCGGCTACGGGGTGCTGATCGATGTCAGCGGGTTGCAGGACGTCGTGATCTCGCCGGACGGGAGCTCCGTGACGGTGGGTACCGGCTGCCCGTTCAAGAAATTCTACGCGGCGCTCGAATCCCGCGGCCTGCATGTGCCTGCCGGTGAGTGCGATGACGTCTGCGTTGGCGGCTTTGTGCAGGGCGGCGGCATCGGCTTCACCTCCGGTTCCTTTGGCATGAACTGCGATAATGTCGAGAGCCTGCGCGTGATGCTCTGGGACGGTTCGGTCGTCGTCGCGACCGAAAACCAGAACATGGACCTCTGGTGGGCCATGCGGGGTGGAACCGGCGGCAATTTCGGCATCCTGCTCGAAGTGACCTACATGACGTATCAACTGCAGTTTTGCACCGGATGGGCTTTGGCCTGGTCCATGGCGACACCGCAGAACCGCGCCGATTGCGTCAATGCGCTGCTGACGGCCCAAAGGGCCTACATGGTTGGCAGCCCCTACGGGAGCAATCTGACGCTGCAGGTGCTGATGGTCTGGCAGAATATTCTCGATCCGACGCAGCCGCCCCTCACAAACAAGATCCCGGTCTTCATGGTGCGCGGCCTCTGGGTCGGAACGGAAGTGGACGCGCGTAAGTCCATGGCGCCCATGCTCTCCCTACCCGGCTGCGTCACCCAGTTCGTCATCACAGACCGCTTCACCAAGGTGCTCGACAACCTGCTGTCGAATCCCCAGGATCAGCCCGTGGTCGATCCCACGATGGGCATGCCCAATGAGGACAAGTCCTCGCGCTATGTCGCGACGCCCCTGTCCACCGCGGCATGCCAGGAAATTCTCGATTATTTCGCCACCCAAAGTCCCAACGATCTGACCTACGCCTATCTTGAGGTGTACAGCGGTCGCATCACCGCCTATCCACGCCAGAGCAGCGCCTTCATTCACCGCGATGCGCTGTTCAACACCGTTCTCGATGTTTTCTGGTATCTGCCCAAGGATCGGCAGAATTCCGAGACTTTCATGAATGGCTGGAACACGATGATTGAGAAATACTGGAACGGCGAGGTCTATCAGAACTATCCAAGCATCGCGGTTCCCAATTACGTCCAGAATTACTGGGCCGATGCCGCTCAGACGCTCTCGGCGGTCAAGATGAAATACGACCCGAACGAGTACTTCCGGTTTGCGCAGCAGGTGCCAGCGACCTCCGGTTTCGATCCTGGGGTCGGCCCGGTCATTCCCGGATATGAAGCGGTCCTGGCTGCCTGGGCCAAGCCGATCGACTATTCGGGTGGACAGCCGCCGTCGCCAGGGGCCAGTCCGGACGGCAAGACGCGTCAATCGAAATGAGTCGCTGATTTCGTGTCCGAACTCGACAAAGTTGACATCGCAGACTGGCTCGCAAGCCTCGGCCTTGGCGAGTACCTTGCCTTGTTCGTCGAGAATGACATCGACGCCTCGGTCCTGGCTGAACTGACCGCAGACGACCTGAAGGACATCGGCGTGGCGTCGGTCGGCCACAGGCGGAAGCTGCTGTCGGCGATCGAACGTCTGGCGCGGAACGACGACACGAAGGCGACGCCGGCGCCGGTGCAGGCCGATCGCGAGCCGGACACCGTCGCCGAGCGCCGGACGCTGACGGTGATGTTCTGCGATCTTGCCGATTCCACGGCCCTGTCTGTCGGCATGGATCCGGAAGATTTCGCCGACCTCATCCGCACGTTTCGCGCCGAGATCGTGGCGGCGGTGCAACCGTTCGACGCGCATATCGCACAGTATGCCGGCGATGGGGTGCTGGCCTATTTCGGGTATCCGAATTCCTCCGATCACGACGCCGAAAAGGCGGTGGAAGCCAGTTTCGCCATCGTCGAACGCGTGCGTCGCCTGGCCCGTTTCGGTGACCGCAGCCCCAGCGTCCGCATCGGCCTTGCGACCGGCATCACGGTTGTCGGCGGTGTCGAGCGGTCGCGGGAAATGCGGGGCGAAAGCGCGGTGGGCGAAACCTTGAACCTCGCCGCCCGGCTCCAATCCCTGGCGGGGCCCAATGGAATCGTCATTGCGCAGTCGACCCGGACTTTGCTCGGAGACATGTTCGTCTGCCGCGATCTTGGCTCGCATGCGCTCAAGGGCTTCGCAGATCCGGTCCGGGCCTGGCTGGTGGAGGCGCGGCAGGCCGCGGCCAGCCGGTTTGACGCCCTGCGCACCTCGGCTGGATCGCAACCCTTCGTCGGGCGCATGGCGGAAATGGCTCTTCTGCGGGAGGCGCGGGCCGGGCTGGGGCAGGGCGGCGCGCGGTTTTTCCGTATCGTCGGCGAGGCGGGCATCGGCAAGTCGCGGCTGGTGCGCGAGGCGCTGTTCGTCGAGCAGGGCCTGCGCGAGAACAGCATCATCCTGCAATGCTCTCCCTACCAGTTGAGCAGCCCGTTCTATCCCGTTCGTTACATGATCGAGCGCCTGGCCGGCGTGTCGTCAGCCGATCCGGAAGCCCGGACGCTCGAAAAGCTGCGCGCCTTCTTTGAACAGGTCGAGGAGTGCACGCAGGAGCGCCTTGCGGTCGCCTGTGATCTGCTGGGGATCGAGTCGGACGCGGTCACGGGCCTGCGCGGGCTTGGTCCCTATCAGCGACGCGCCCTCACGTTGCAGCACCTTGCCGCCTTCGCCGCCTCCATGCTGCGAAAGAATCCGGTTCTCATCCTCGAGGATATCCAGTGGATGGACCCCTCGACGGCTGAACTTCTGGAAAACGTCTTCGCGCAGGTCGCGAGCCAGCCGGTCTTGATCGCCGCCACCGCCCGCCCCGGGCCACCGCCGCGCTGGCTGGAAAATGGCTCGACCGTTTCCATCCATCTCGACCGCCTGTCGCCGGAAGAAACGACGGCGCTTGTCCGCCGCATACTGTCGGACTCGCAGCCCTTCACCGAGACGGTGCGCGCCATTGTCGAGCGGTGCGATGGCATTCCGATCTTCGCCGAGGAACTGACGCGCGGCTATGCCGCCGGTGTGGCGGAGGGGCGGTCAGAGGAACTCGTTTCCAACATTCCAGCGACACTCGCCGAATCGATCATGGCCCGCCTTGACCGGCTCACGGACGGACGCCGAATTGCCTCGACGGCGGCGGCCATCGGTCGTGAGTTCCCCGTCGCCCTGCTGACGGCCGTCTCGGGGCTGCCGGAAAAGATCGTGCAGTCCGGCATCCGGGAACTGCTGGAAGCCGGCATCATCATGCCGGGCTACAGTCCGTTCGGCACGGCGGTCTGCTTTCGTCAGATGCTGATCCGCGATGCGGCTTACCAGCTGCTGCTGCGCAAGGACCGGACCGGCCTGCACAACGTCATCGTCCGGACGCTGCGCGAGCGGTTCCCTGCGGTGGCGGAGGACATGCCGCATATCGTCGCGATGCAGCTCTTTCTCGCGGGCGACATGGCGGCCTCGGCGCAGGAATGGCTGCGCGCCGGACTTGCTGCGACGCGGCGCTCCGCCTATGGCGAAGCCGTCAAGCACTTGCGCAGCGGACTTGATGCGACCGCCCGCCTGCCCGAATCCGACGCGCGCGATCGCGCGGAAATCGCCCTTCGGACCACGCTGATCGGTGCCCTCATCCCAAGCGAGGGCTACCGCTCCCCGGCAGTCGAAACGGAAATGGAGTTGACGCTCGCCGCCAGCGTCCGGTCCGGCGCGACGGAAAGCCTGGTTCTGGGGCTCTATTCGAAATGGATCGTTCTCGGCAGCACCGGCAACGTTGGCGCCGCGCTGGAACTCGCGTTGAAGATGCGCGACATCGCCGCGTCCGGCAGCGAGGTGGACCGGCTGATCGCATGGCGGGCCTGCGGCACGACGCTGCTGTTCAGCGCGCGGCTGCACGAGGCGATCGAGCAGTACGACCTGTTCATGGCCCACTTCGACGAGGCACGCCATGGCGAGGCGTTGCGAACCATGCATGGCGATATCGCCCTGATGGTGATGCTCGGCCTCGCCGAAGCGCATGCGCTCGTGGCGAACGGCGCAGAAGCGGAGACATGGCGGGGGCGGGTTCTGGAGGCGGTGGGCCGTCCAGGGCGGGCGCATGACAGTGTGCACCTTCTGGTCTACGCCGGCTGCCTGCATCCGATGCTCGCCGGAGACATGCGCGAATCCGCGCAGCGCGCCGAGGAACTTCTGGGGTTGGTCGATACGCACAATCTCACGTTCTGGCGCGGCCACGCCCTGCTGTTCAGCGGACTTGGCCGTATCGACGCGGGCGATGTCGATGGCGGATTCCAGGTCGCCGAAGCCGGCATCGAGCTGCTGCTGAAGGCCAGCGCCTTCAACAATTGCTGGTATGTTCTCATGGCCAGGGCCTGCATCGATCATGGACGGTTCGACCAGGCAGCGGCGTCGCTCGAGTATGCGCGTCCCTCGATGGATCAGGGCGATCTGCGCTTCGCTCCGATCTACCATTGGCAGCGCGCCCGCCTCGCGCGCGCCCGCTGCGAGGACGGCCTGTTTGTCGAGGCGCATCTGAATCTTGCCCGCCAGCTGGCGCGCGCGCATGGATCGCGGCTGTTTCTGGAGCAGATCGAGGCGGAGACGCCGTCGCTCGGCGCGCGCCCGGCAAGCCCTTACGGAACCTGAGCGTTTTCCTTCGACCCGGCGCCTGCGCGGCGGCCTGGGAACGCCTGCCGGTTGACGTTTCGGCCACTCCGGCGTAAGAGCGCGGCCAATTCCGATCTGGCCGATCTTTCCGATCCGCCGACCGGGCCTGAGCGCCCGGAGGTCAACGCCCGACAGCGCGATGCGCCCTCGGGCGCGAAACCGTTTGGAAGTCCGGGGCGCAAGTCCCGTCGGTGAAATCCTCGTAGAACCCGCAGTGCTCGGGTTTGAAAGCCAGGAGAACGGCGCATGTTCGAAGGTTTGTCCGGAAGGCTGTCCGGCATCCTCGACAAGCTGAGGGGACGCGGCGCCCTGAGCGAGGCCGACGTCGGCGAAGCCATGCGCGAGGTGCGCCGCGCGTTGCTCGAGGCAGACGTGGCGCTCGATGTCGTGCGCTCCTTCACCGACCGGGTGCGGAACCGCGCCGTCGGCGCCGAGGTGATCAAGTCGGTCACCCCGGGCCAGATGGTGGTGAAGATCGTCCACGACACGCTCGTGGAGACGCTGGGCGCCGATGCCCAGCCGATCGACCTGAATTCCGTGCCGCCGGTGCCGGTGCTGATGGTCGGCCTGCAGGGTTCGGGCAAGACCACGACCACCGCCAAGATCGCGCTGCGGCTGACCGACAAGGCCAAGCGCCGCGTGCTGATGGCCTCGCTCGACACCCGCCGCCCGGCGGCGATGGAGCAGCTTGCCGTGCTCGGCAAGCAGATCGGCGTCGAGACGCTGCCGATCGTCGCCGGCCAGACCGCGGTGCAGATCGCCCGCCGCGCGCTGGACGCCGCCCGGCTCGGTGGCTTCGACGTGGTGATGCTGGATACCGCCGGCCGCACCACGGTCGACGAGGCGCTGATGGCGGAGGTGGCCGAGGTCAAGGCCGCCACCAACCCGCATGAGGTGCTGCTGGTCGTCGACGCGCTGACCGGACAGGACGCGGTGAACACGGCGAAGGCCTTCGAATCCCGCGTCGGCGTCACCGGCATCGTGCTGACCCGCGTCGACGGCGACGGGCGCGGCGGCGCGGCATTGTCGATGCGCGCCGTCACCGGCAAGCCGATCAAGCTGATCGGCGTCGGCGAGAAGATGGATGCGCTGGAGGATTTTCATCCCGCCCGCATCGCCAATCGCATCCTCGGCATGGGCGACATCGTCTCGCTGGTCGAGAAGGCGGCCGAGACGATCGACAAGGACCAGGCGCTGCGCATCGCCGACAAGATGCGCAAGGGCAAGTTCGACCTCGACGACATGCGCGCCCAGCTCCAGCAGATGGAAAAGCTCGGCGGCATGGGCGGGCTGATGGGCATGTTGCCCGGCGTCGCCAAGATCAAGGACCAGATCGCGCAGGCGAACCTCGATGAGACGATGTTCAAGCGCCAGGTTGCGATCATCAATTCGATGACGCCGTGGGAGCGCCGCAACCCGGACCTCCTGAAGCACAGCCGCAAGAAGCGCATCGCCGCCGGTTCCGGCACGGACGCGGCCGAGATCAACAAGCTGCTGAAGATGCATCGCGGCATGGCCGACATGATGAAGTCGATGGCGGCGGGCCCGAAGCGCGGCGCCATGGCGGGGCTTGCCAACATGTTCGGCCTTGGCGGCGGCATGCCGCAGCCGACGCCGGAACAGCTCGCCGCGCTCGAGAAGCAGATGGGCGGCAAGCTCCCCGACATGCCGGCGGAGCTGACGAAGGGCATTCCCGCGATTCCGCCCGGCACCCTTCCGGGCCTCGGCAAGCCGGGTCTTCCCGGTCTCGGCGGCCTCGGCAAGCTGCCCGGCCTCGGCGGCTTCAATCCGTTCGGGGGGAAGAAGAAGTGAGGTTTCCTCCGTCATTGCGAGCGAATCGAAACACGCCGGACGTCACGAACACGCCGGCCTGTTTCGTCGCCATCGGCTCCTCGCGATGACGATCACAATCACCGCATTCATCAAGGACTGAACAGGAGTAACCGAAATGTCCGTGAAGATCCGCCTCTCCCGTGGTGGCGCCAAGAAGCGCCCCTACTACTACATCGTCATTGCCAACTCGACGGCGCCGCGCGACGGCCGCTTCATCGAGGAAGTCGGCGCCTACAACCCGACCCTGCCGAAGGACTCGGCCGAGCGCGTGAAGCTCGACGTGGAGAAGATCAAGGGCTGGCTCGCCAAGGGCGCGCAGCCGACCGATCGCGTCGCCCGCTTCCTCGACGCCGCCGGCCTGATGAAGCGCAGCCCGCGCAACAACCCGCAGAAGGCGGTTCCGGGCAAGAAGGCCCAGGAGCGCGCCGACGCCAAGGCCAAGAAGGCGGAAAGCCCGGCGGCGTAAGCCCGCGGCGTCCTTGCGAGGTGGGTTCACGCCCGGCGATGCGCTCCAGACGCAGATGCTGATGGCTTCGGACGCCTCGCAATGACGGACAAGCCCCATGGTCCGGCGCAAGCGCCCCCTCTCCGACACCCCACGCGCGGCCCCGGCCGCGCCGGAAACCCGCGCGCCGGAAGGCCCCATGGTGCAGATGGGCGTGTTCGGTGCGGCGGTGGGGCTGCGCGGCGAGATCCGCGTCAAGTCCTGGACCGGTGATCCCGAGGCGATCGGCGACTACGGTCCGCTGTTCGCGGCCGACGGGCGGCGCTTCGACGTCGAGGTCCTGCGGCTGCAGAAGGACATGGCGATTGCGCGCGTGAAGGGCGTTTCCGACCGCACGGCGGCGGAAAAACTCACCAATGTCGAGCTTTTCGTGCCGCGCGCCGCGCTCGGCGAGGTCGCGGACGAGGACGAGTTCTTCCATGCCGATCTCGTCGGCCTCAGGGCCGAGACAGCGGACGGAACCCTGATCGGCACGGTGACGGCGATCCTGAATTTCGGCGCGGGCGACGTGGTGGAGGTGCGCCCCCCGCGCGGTCCTTCCCGTGCCTTTCCGTTCACGAAGGCCGTCGTGCCGGTGGTCGACATCCCGGGCGGGCGCATCGTCGTGGTTCCGCCGACGGAGGTCGAGGGGGATGAGGGTCGCGGGCCCGTGTGATGTTCTGCGCGACCGTCCTCACCCTCTATCCCGAGATGTTTCCAGGTCCCCTCGGCCTGTCGCTGGCGGGGGAGGGCCTGCGGGGCGGGCTATGGGCGCTTGAAGCTCGCAACATCCGCGATTTCGGGCACGGAAGGCACCGCGCCGTAGACGATACCCCGGCCGGTGGCGGGCCGGGCATGGTGCTGCGCGCCGACGTGCTGGCGGCTGCGATCGACGCGGCCGCGC
>DAOMXN010000056.1:0-11333 GCA_035437025.1 Beijerinckiaceae bacterium
CTCCACTTTCTACCTGTATACTTAATCCCATGAGCCGCCGCATCCCGCCCCATCAGCCGCCGAGAATGATGGTGAGCGTCTGCCCTTCCCGACTGACCGTGACACGCCAGCCGAACCCGCTGCGGGCAGCCGTCAGCCGTTCCACGTCGCGTGTCGTCTTCGCCGGCTCGTTGTTGATGGCGAGCAGCACATCGCCCTTCTGGAACCCGACTTGTTGCGCCGGCGAGCCTGGGGTCACATCCGCCACGGCGACGCCCTCGGCGTCGGCGCTTAGCGACAGTTCGTCCGCCGCCGCGGGCGACAGGTTGACGACGACCAGCCCGGAGAACGGCGATCGACCGGCGATGGTGCGCTGGTCGCGCGGCGTGGTTTCCGGTGCCGACTGGAGCTTCACGGGAAGCACGACGCGCTTGCCCGACCGCAGCACCGTGATGGAACTCGTGCCGCCCAGCGCCTTCGTCGCGAAGCGGAAGCCGAAGCCATCCGGATCTTCCACCGTCGCGCCATCGACCGCCACGACCACATCGCCGGCCTGCACCCCCGCCTGCGCCGCCGGGCTCCCCTTGGCGACCGAGGCGATCAGGGCGCCGATCGGCCGGTCGAGACCCATGCTCTCGGCGATCTCCGCCGTCAGACTCTGCATGCGGGCGCCGAACCACGGGCGCCGGACGGTCTTGCCGCCGCTGCGGGCACTGTCGACCACGACGCGGACCATTGATGCGGGGATGGCGAAGCCAATGCCATGGCTGCCGCCCGATCGCGAGTAGATCGCCGTGTTGATGCCGACCAGGCGGCCCTGCATGTCCACCATCGCGCCGCCGGAATTGCCCGGATTGATGGCCGCGTCGGTCTGGATGAAGAACTGGTAGTCCGAAACGCCGACCTGCGTGCGCGCCAGCGCGGATACGATGCCCTGGGTCACGGTCTGGCCAACACCGAACGGATTGCCGATGGCGAGCACGAGATCGCCCACCTGCAACTCGTCCGAATTGCCCAGCTCCACCAGCGGAAACTTCTCCGTGCTCTTCATTTTCAGCACGGCGAGGTCGGTCTTGGGGTCGCGCAACAGGACCTCCGCCTCGAACTCCCGCTTGTCGGGCAGCGCTACCTTCACCTCGCTCATGCCCTCGATGACGTGATGGTTGGTGACGACGATGCCATCCGACGCGACCAGCACGCCGGAGCCGACTGATTGCTGCATGCGCTCGCGCGGCGCACGCCCTCCGCCGAAGAACTCCCGGAAGAAAGGATCATCGAACAGCGGATGCCTCGTCTGCTGTTGGCGCCGCGCACCGTAGACGTTGACCACCGCCGGCCCGGCCTTCTTCACGACAGGGGCAAAGGAAAGGGTGATCTCCTGCCGGGATTGCGGCGTCTCCCGCTGGAAAAGCTGGGCCTTGGCCGGCGCGGCGGCGAGCAAAAAAACGAAAGCGGCGGCAAGCGGCAGGCGAATGGTCATGGGTTGATCCCGATCAGCGTCAGGCAGGGACTCTGCGCCTATCACACGGCGAAAGTTTGGAGAATGCAAAGCTGCGATTGAGGCCGCTGTCACCGGGCTGTCATGTTGGTCACCTAGAGCATCGTCAGGATCCTCGATCCGGAAAGTTCAACGGGTTCCAAACAGGGAGTTTCCCATGCTGAACCGCATCCTTACCGCCGGCGTTGCGACCGCTGCGCTGCTGGCCCTGTCGTCAGCGCCCGCTCTCGCGCAGGCCAAGACCATCGCCATCGACGGCTCCTCCACCGTGTTCCCCGTGATGGAAGCGATCGCCGAGGAGTTCCAGAAATCCAAGAAGGGCCAGGTGCGCGTCACCGTCGGCATTTCGGGCACCGGCGGCGGCTTCAAGAAATTCTGCCGCGGCGAGACCGACGCCTCCAACGGCTCGCGCCCGATCCTCAAGGCGGAAATCGAGGAGTGCAAGAAGAACGGCGTCGAGTTCATGGAACTGCCGATCGCCTTCGACGCGCTCACCGTCGCGGTCAGCCCGAAGAACACCTTCCTTCAGTGCGTCACCGTCGAGCAACTCAAGAAGATCTGGGAGCCTTCGGCCCAGGGCAAGATGATGAAGTGGAAGGACGTCGATCCGTCCTGGCCGGATCAGCCCATGAAGCTGTTCGGCGCGGGCTCGGATTCGGGCACGTTCGACTACTTCACCGAAGCGACCGTCGGCAAGGCGAAGGCCAGCCGCGGCGACTTCACGGCTTCTGAAGACGACAACGTGCTTGTTCAGGGCATCGAGACCGACGCCAACTCGCTCGGCTACATCCCCTTCGCCTACTACGCGCCGCATGCCGCCAAGATGAAGGCCCTCGCCATTGACTGGGGCAAGGGCCAGGGCTGCGTGAAGCCTTCGCTGGAAAACGTTCTGGCCGGCACCTACAACCCGCTTTCGCGTCCGCTGTTCATCTACATCAGCAAGAAGTCCGCGGATAAGCCGGAAGTGAAGGAGTTTGTCGAGTTCGCGATGAAGAATGCCGTTCCCCTTATCAAGGAAGTGAAGTATCTGCCGCTTCCTGATCGCGCCTACCCAGCGGCGCTGCAGCGCTTCCAGAAGGGTGTCACCGGATCGGCCTTCGGCGGCGTGCCTGAAGTGGGCGTCTCCATCGACGAGTTGCTGAAGCGCGAACCGAAGGTCTGACCTTCGCTCACGCGCGAGATCGAAGACGGCGGGCGGCAAAACCGCCCGTCGTTTCATCCGGATGAAGTGGTCAGGACTGCACCATGGCGACGAGAAGAACGCCCCAGGAACTGCGGAAAATGCGCGCCCGCGAGCGGGCGATCGAGTGGGCCCTGTTCGCAGCTGCGGCATCATCAGTCGCCGTCACGATCGCCATCGTGGCCGTCCTCCTCTACGAATCGCTGGGTTTCTTCGCCCATGTCCCACTGGGCACCTTCCTCACCGACACGATGTGGACGCCGCTTTTCGCCGATCCGCGTTATGGCGTGCTGCCGCTCCTTGGAGGAACGCTGCTCTCCACTTTCGTCGCCATGCTTGTGGCAGGCCCGCTCGGCCTGACAGCGGCGATCTATCTTTCGGAATTCGCCAGTTCCCGCGTGCGTGAAGTCGTCAAGCCGACGCTGGAACTGCTCTCCGGCGTTCCCACAGTCGTCTACGGCTTCTTTGCCCTGCTGTTCGTCACACCGGCGCTGCAGGCGATCATACCGGGCTTGCCGGGCTTCAACGTCCTGTCAGCCGGCATCGTGATGGGGATCATGATCATTCCCTACATCGCATCCCTGTCAGAGGACGCGATGCGCGCCGTTCCTAACGGCCTGCGCGACGGGTCGCTGGCACTCGGAGCAACCCGGCTGGAGACCGCCCTCAGGGTGGTGCTGCCCTCGGCATTCTCCGGCGTCGCCTCCGCCTTCGTGCTTGGCATCTCCCGCGCCGTCGGCGAAACCATGGTCGTCGCCATCGCCGCCGGCCAGCAGCCCAATCTCACCATCGACCCGCGCGAACCGGCCGCCACCATCACGGCCTACATCGTCCAGGTCGCGCTCGGCGATCTTCCACACGGATCGGTCGGCTACCAGACGATCTTCGCCGTCGGTCTTGTCCTGCTCCTCATGACCCTCTTCTTCAACGTCGCCGCCTTCTGGCTCCGCGCCAAGTTCCGTGAGGCCTACTGATGTCCCGCGCAGACACCGTAACCGTCGCTGCTCCGGCGAAAGCGGCACTGGGCAAGGGAATTCCCGCACGGCGCCGAAGGGAGAAGATTTTCAATGCCATCGGCATCGGCTCGACTCTTGTCGGCCTGATTGCCCTTTCGCTCCTGCTTTTCGACCTCGCCTATCATGGCCTGCCGCGCATCTCGTGGGACTTCTTCGTCAACTTCCCATCGCGCCGGGCTACCCAAGCCGGCATTCTCTCAGCCTGGGTCGGCTCGCTGTTGATCATCGTCGTCACTGCGGTCTTCGGCGTGACCCTCGGCGTCTCGTCGGGCATCTACCTTGAGGAATACGCCAAACGGAACTGGGTGACCAACATCATCGAGGTCAACGTCAATAACCTCGCAGGCGTGCCCTCCATCGTCTTCGGCCTGCTGGCGCTCGGCCTGTTCGTCTACGGCCTTGGGACAGGCCGTTCGATCCTGACCGCTGGCCTCACGCTGGGGTTGCTGATCCTGCCGATCATCATTGTCGGCACCCGCGAGGCGATCCGCGCCGTGCCGCAGAGCCTGCGCGAAGCGGCGTATGGCGTCGGCGCCACGAAATGGCAGGTGACGCGCGACCACGTGTTGCCCGCCGCCACCCCCGGCATCCTGACCGGAGTCATCATCGGCATTTCGCGTGCCCTCGGCGAGACAGCGCCGCTGATTACCATCGGCGCGCTGACCTTCATCGCCTTCCTGCCGACCTCCCCGGTGTCGGACACCTTCCCGTTCATTTCCTTCCAGTGGCTGTTCGACGGCTTCACCGTACTGCCCATCCAGGCCTTCAACTGGATTTCGCGGCCGGGCCACGACTTCCACGCCAATGCCGCAGCGGCAGGACTCGTGCTGCTGGCCATCACCCTCAGTCTCAACGCCATCGCCATCATCCTGCGCTATCGCCTGCGCAAGAAACTCCAGTGGTGACCGGGAGAATTCGCATGACCACGACCGACATCGCCGCGACCACCGTCTCAGAAGGATCCGTCGCGGAAGCACCTATCAAGATCGACATCGACAAGGTCAGCGTCTTCTACGGCGAAAAGCAGGCCATCAAGAGCGTATCCACGCGCATTCCGGCCCGCGCCGTGACCTCCTTCATCGGCCCTTCCGGCTGCGGCAAGACCACGCTGCTTCGCTCCATAAACCGCATGAACGACACCATTCCGGGCTGCCGGGTGACCGGTCGCCTGGCGATCGACGGGCAGGACATCTACGCGCCCTCCATCGATGTGGTGGAGTTGCGCTCGCGCGTCGGCATGGTGTTCCAGAAGCCGAACCCCTTCGCCAAATCAATATACGAGAACGTCGCGTACGGACCGCGCATCCATGGCCTTGCCCGCTCCAAGACGGAGATGGACGAGATCGTCGAGTCCAGCCTCCGTCGCGCCAGCCTCTGGGACGAGGTCAAGGACCGGTTGAACCAGCCCGGCAGCGGCATTTCGGGTGGCCAGCAGCAGCGGCTTTGCATTGCGCGCGCCATCGCTGTCAGCCCGGACATCATTCTGATGGACGAGCCCTGCTCCGCTCTCGACCCCATCGCCACGGCGAAAATTGAGGAACTGATCGACGAACTGCGGGTCAACTATACCATCGTCATCGTCACCCACTCGATGCAGCAGGCGGCGCGCGTCTCCCAGCGGACGGTGTTCTTCCACCTCGGCGACATCGTCGAGGACGGACCAACAACCGAAATCTTCACCTCGCCGCGCGAAAAACGCACCCAGGACTACATCACCGGCCGCTTCGGCTGAGACCACAGGAGCGCCCCATGGCCGAACACACCGTCAAGTCCTTCGACCAGGAACTCAAGGACCTCGCCGCGCGCATTTCCGAGATGGGCGGCATCGCCGAATCCATGCTGTCGCGCGCCGTCGAGTCGCTGGTGAAGGGCGATACGCACCTCGCCGAGGTCGTCATTCAAGCCGATCTGCGCCTCGATGCGCTGGAGCGCGAGGTGGCCGACAAGGCCGTCCTGGTCATTGCCCGGCGCCAGCCCATGGCCGACGACCTGCGCTTCATCGTCTCGTCCATCAAGCTGGCCGCCGACATCGAGCGGATCGGCGACCTGGCCAAGAATATCGGCAAGCGCGTGAAGGCGATGGGGCACCCGTTCCTTCAGAAGTCGCTGCTGTCCGGCATCACCCATCTCGGCGATCTAACCCTGGAGCGCCTGCACCAGGTGCTCGACGCCTATGCGAACAGCGATGTCGCTGCGGCCCTGGACGTCTGGCAGCGCGACGACGATATCGACGCCCTGCACAATTCCCTGTTCAGGGAACTGTTGACCTACATGATGGAGGACCCGCGTTCGATCAGCGTCTGCGCGCATCTCCTGTTCTGCGCCAAGAACATCGAACGTATGGGCGACCACTCCACGAACATCGCGGAGATCATCCACTACATGGCGAGTGGCAAGCCGTTGTTGCAGGACCGCCCGCGCCAGGGCGCGGTGCCGGACAGCGACGCGCCGGCCGGGAAATAATCCGGCACGAGCCAGTCGGAGCGGCGGGTTCTCAGGGAAGCAATGAAAAAGGGCGGCTCGAAGCCGCCCTATTCAATTCAAAATGTTCCGCGACGGGAGCCGCTTCAGGCCGCGGCTTCCGCCGGCGCTTCCTTCTGCTGGGCGGCGTGGCGCTCCAGATCGGCCTTGCCCTTGGCATCAACGTCGCGGTCCACGAACTCGATCACCGCGAGCGGAGCATTATCGCCATAGCGGAAGCCCGCCTTCAGGACGCGCGTGTAGCCGCCGTTGCGCTCCTTGTAGCGCGGGCCGAGCACGTCGAAGAGCTTCTTGACGACATCCGCATCGCGAATCTGCGCAATCGCCTGACGGCGCGCATGCAGATCACCGCGCTTGCCGAGCGTGACCAGCTTTTCCACCACCGGGCGCAGATCCTTCGCCTTCGGCAGGGTGGTGACGATCTGCTCGTGCGTGATCAGCGCCTGAGCCAGGTTCGCGAACATCGCCTTGCGGTGTGACGCCATCCGGTTGAACCGGCGGCCCTTGTTGCCGTGACGCATTGGCTTACTCCATCGTTATCGCGGCCGCCGTGCCAAGGTACGGCCGTCAGTTATGGGCGGACCGGCCGGGAGCCGGCAAAGCCTGCCCCAAGCCGGCAAGAGCCGCCTCAGTAGTGTTCCTCGAAGCGCTTGGCCAGTTCCTCGATGTTCTCGGGGGGCCAGCCGGTGACTTCCATGCCGAGGTGCAGGCCCATCTGAGCCAGCACTTCCTTGATCTCGTTGAGTGACTTGCGGCCGAAGTTCGGCGTGCGCAGCATCTCGGCTTCTGTCTTCTGGATCAGGTCGCCGATGTAGACGATGTTGTCGTTCTTCAGGCAGTTCGCCGAGCGGACCGACAGTTCGAGTTCGTCCACCTTCTTGAGCAGCGCAGGGTTGAAGGCGAGCTCCGGAATGGCCGCCGGGGCCTCTTCCTTGCGCGGCTCCTCGAAGTTGAGGAAGACTTCCAGCTGGTCCTGCAGAATGCGCGCGGCATAGGCCAGCGCATCCTCGGGCGTCACCGAGCCGTCGGTCTCGACCGACATCGTCAGCTTGTCGTAATCGAGGATCTGGCCGGACCGGGTGTTCTCGACGCGGTAGGAGACCTTCTTCACCGGAGAGAACAGGCTGTCGACCGGAATGAGTCCGATCGGCGCGTCCTCCGGCCGGTTGCGATCAGCCGGCACATAGCCCTTGCCCGAAGCGACCGTCAGTTCCATGCGGATCTCGGCGCCCTCGTCGAGCGTGCAGATCACCAGCTCGGGATTGAGCACCTGGGCATCGCCCGTCATCTGGATGTCGCCCGCCGTGACCGCGCCGGGACCATGCTTGCGAAGCGTCAGCCGCTTGGGCTGGTCCGACTGCATCTTGATCGCGATGTCCTTCACGTTGAGGACAATGTCGATCACGTCCTCGCGCACGCCCGGGATCGACGAAAACTCATGCAGCACGCCGTCGATCTGGATCGAGGTGACCGCAGCGCCCTGGAGGGACGACAGCAGCACGCGCCGCAGCGCGTTGCCGAGGGTCATGCCGAAGCCGCGCTCAAGCGGCTCGGCGACGACCGTCGCCAGACGGCGCGGATCGGCGCCGGGAGAAACCTCCAGCTTGTTCGGCTTGATCAGTTCCTGCCAATTCTTCTGGATCACGGGAAAGTCCTTCCGAATCTCGCGAAAACCGGCAGCCGTTACGCCTGGCTGCCGGACCCTGAGACAACAAACAAAATCAGACGCGACGACGCTTGCGCGGACGGCAGCCGTTGTGGGCGATCGGGGTCACGTCACGGATCGAGGTAACCGTGAAGCCCGAAGCCTGCAGGGCGCGCAGCGCGGACTCACGGCCCGATCCGGGGCCGCACACCTCGACTTCGATGGTGCGCATGCCGTGCTCGCTGGCCTTGCGGGCCGCATCCTCGGCCGCCACCTGCGCCGCATAGGGCGTCGACTTCTTCGAGCCCTTGAAACCGAGTGCACCGGCCGACGACCACGAGATCGTGTTGCCCTGCGCATCGGTGATCGTGATCATCGTGTTGTTGAACGACGCGTTCACATGGGCCACGCCCGACGCGATGTTCTTGCGTTCACGACGCCGAACGCGGGTTGCTTCCTTCGCCATACCCGAAACCTTCTCTTGCCTGTGCCGCCCCGAAAGAGGCGCGCCGGGTCAGTGACCCAATGGATTACTTCTTCTTGCCGGCGATCGCCTTCGGCTTGCCCTTGCGGGTGCGGGCGTTCGTATGCGTGCGCTGGCCGCGAACCGGCAGGCCACGGCGATGACGCAGGCCGCGATAGCAGCCCAGGTCCATCAGCCGCTTGATGTTCATGGCGGTGTCGCGCCGAAGATCGCCCTCGACCGTGTAGTCGCGGTCGATGGTCTCGCGAATCTGCAGGACTTCCGCGTCGGTCAACTGGTTGACCCGCTTGTCATGCGGAATGCCGACCTTGTCGCAAATCTCCACCGCATTCACGGGGCCGATGCCATGGATATAGCGCAGCGCGATCACCACGCGCTTCTGGGTCGGAATGTTGACGCCGGCAATACGAGCCACGACGTTATCTCCTCAAGGCCTGGTCTGCGGCGACGACCGCCGCGTCAAAGGCTGCGACCGATCCTCGCGGAAAGCCGAGCCCTTCATGAAATCCGTCCGGCGCCTGCCGGGGTCGCGGGAGAGAATCCCCCGCCGCTCCGGCAAAAACAGAACGCGCGGAAAACCGCGCGTCTGCTCACCTTGTTCGGTAGTTGGGAGCGGATAGCCGCGCACGCGCGACTCGTCAACCCCCAACAACCGAATTCTCCGGCCGCCGCGCCAGGAAAGTGCGCGCGCGGCCCCATTCCTCACAGCGCCGCCAGCACCTGCATGAGCGCGGCGGTCACGCCATCGATCGGCTGCATGCCGTCGACTGTCTTCAGCATGCCCTTCGCCCGGTAGTAGGGCGTCACCGCTGCCGTATCGCGGTGATAGGCCGCGAGGCGTGTCTTGAACACTTCGGGATCATCGTCCTTGCGCACCGGCTGGCCTGCCTTGCGGGCATCCTCCGCGCGCTTGACGATACGATCGACCAGCTTGGTCTCGTCGACGACCAGTTCCACACAGCCCGACAGCTTCACGCCCTTGCGCGACAGCATGGCGTCCAGCGCTTCCGCCTGGGCGACGGTGCGCGGAAAACCATCCAGGATGAAGCCCTTCTGGGCGTCACTCTGGCCGATCCGCTCCTCGACGATGCCAACAACGATCTCGTCGGAGACAAGACCGCCGGATTCCATTACAGCCTTGGCCTTCAGCCCGACGGGCGAGCCAGCCGCAACGGCCGCGCGCAGCATGTCGCCGGTGGACAACTGCGGAATGCCGTACTTCTCGACAATCCGTTGGGCCTGCGTGCCCTTCCCCGCCCCCGGGGGTCCCAGCAGAATCAGCCTCATTTACGCTTTCCCTTGAGCTTGTTCCTCTTGATCAGGCCCTCGTACTGGTGCGCGAGCAGGTGACCATGCACCTGCGCGACCGTATCCATGGTCACCGAAACGACGATCAGGATCGAGGTGCCGCCAAAATAGAACGGCAGGCCGCTCTGGGAAACGAGCAATTCGGGTAAGAGACAGATCAGCGTCAGGTACAGCGCGCCGACCACGGTGATGCGCGACAGCACGTGATCGATGTACTGCGCCGTGCGTTCACCGGGCCGAATGCCTGGGATGAAGCCGCCCTGCTTCTTCAGGTTGTCCGCCGTCTCGACAGGATTGAACACGATGGCGGTATAGAAGAAGCAGAAAAAGATGATCAGCGCCGCATAGAGAATCATGAACAGCGGCCGGCCGTGGCCAAGGTAGGCGTTCATGGTTTGCAGCCACTCCGGGCCGCCAGACTGGGCAAAGCCCGTGACCGTGGTCGGCAGCAGCAGCAGCGACGAGGCGAAGATCGGCGGAATCACGCCAGAAGTGTTGAGCTTGAGCGGCAGGAACGAGGTCTGCCCCTCGTAGACCCGGTTGCCGACCTGCCGCTTCGGATAGTTCAGCAGCAGGCGGCGCTGCGCGCGCTCGACGAACACGATCAGCGCGATCACGGCGATGCCCATGACCATCGTCAGCAGGATCAGGCCCGTGGACAGCGCACCCTGGCGCGACAGTTCCAGCGTGCCAGCAATGGCCGACGGCAGTTCCGCGACGATGCCGGCGAAGATGATCAGCGACGTGCCGTTGCCGATGCCACGGCTGGTGATCTGCTCGCCGAGCCACATCATGAACAGCGTGCCGCCGGTCAGTGTGATCACCGTGGACAGGCGGAAGAAAAGGCCGGGGTCGCGTACCACATTGCCCGAGGCTTCCAGCCCGACCGAGATTCCATAGGCCTGGAACAGCGCCAGCACCACGGTGAGATAGCGCGTGTACTGGTTGAGCTGCCGGCGCCCCGATTCGCCCTCTTTCTTGAGCGCTTCGAGCTGCGGGCTGACCGTCGTCAGCAGCTGGATGATGATCGATGCCGAGATGTACGGCATGATGTTGAGCGCGAAGATCGCCAGTCGCCCGACGGCGCCGCCCGAAAACATGTTGAACAGGCCGAGCACGCCCGACATCTGCGTCTTAAAAATCTCGGCCACCGCCTCCGGATTGATGCCGGGCAGCGGGATGTAGGTGCCGAGACGATAGACCAGCAGCGCCCCGAGCGTGAACCAGATGCGCTTCTTCAGCTCCTCCGCTTTCGCGAAAGCGCCGAAGTTGAGGTTGGCTGCGAATTGTTCTGCTGCCGATGCCATGCGTCCGTTCCGGGGGAAGGGTCGGCCGGTCTGCCGGACGCCCGATATCGCTGAGGGTACGCCCTAGATAGGTTCGCCGCGGCCGGTTATCCAGCCGCGGCGTTCCATTTGTGATCAGGCCTGCGCCGGAGCTTCCTTGGCCGGAGCCAGCAGCTTGACGCTGCCGCCGGCCTTTTCGATCGCCGCCAGGGCGCTCTTGGAAGCGCCATAGACTTCGAACGCCAGCTTGGCCTTGAGTTCGCCCTGCCCGAGGATCTTGACGCCGTCGCGCGCCCGGGCGCAAACGCCCGCCGCGACGAGAGCCGCCTCGGTGACCGGGGCCTTGGCGTCGAGCTTGCCAGCATCCACCGCCTGCTGGACGCGCCCGAGGTTCACCTCGTTCAGGTCCTTGGCGAAGATGTTGGTGAAGCCGCGCTTCGGCAGGCGCCGATGCAG
>DAOMXN010000057.1:0-11269 GCA_035437025.1 Beijerinckiaceae bacterium
CCTTCACTCCGAAAGTGACACCTCGCAGAGGGCCCGACGCTTGTGCGCGCGCACTGCGATCGACACTGACGAAGGCCTTGATGAGTTCGTCGCTCCGATCGATTTCGTCCAGAGCGAGCCGAACCGCAGGCCCGGAGGCGCGCACCACCGCGATTGCGGCCCGGCCGACGCCTGTGCTCAGGGCAAAAATCGTATCCTCGCTCACGCAGCGCTTCCTCTGCCCCGGATCATGCCCCAAGACCATCGCCAGCCGGGCGCATCAACCCTATATCCCGACATCACCGAGCGGATCAGTCCCATGACCAATCGCCTTTCCCAGGAAGTCAGCCCCTATCTCCTGGCTCACGCCGACAACCCCGTCGACTGGTACCCCTGGGGCGAAGAGGCCTTCGCCGAGGCGCGCCGCACCGGCCGGCCGGTGTTGCTCTCGATCGGGTATTCAGCCTGCCATTGGTGCCATGTCATGGCTCATGAAAGCTTCGAACATGCCGAGACTGCGGTGCTGATGAACGATCTTTATGTGAACATCAAGGTCGATCGCGAGGAGCGGCCGGATGTCGACCATGTCTACATGGCCGCGCTGCAGAGCCTCGGCCAGCACGGCGGCTGGCCGCTGACCATGTTTCTCGATGCGACAGGCAAGCCGTTCTGGGGCGGCACCTACTTTCCGCGCGAAGCGCGCTATGGCCAGCCTGCATTCCGGCAGGTTCTGACCTCCGTCGCCGACGCCTACAGGAACCGCCGCAATGACATCGAATCGAACGGGCGCGCCATCCTCGCCGCCCTGTCCGATCGCACGCCCGCTGACGACCCTGCCGCCCTGTCCCTGACGCTGCTGGACCGTCTTGCGGCCCGCATCCGCGATCTCCATGACCCCGTCAACGGTGGCCTGAAGGGCGCACCGAAGTTCCCCAATCCTCCGGTTCTGGAATTCCTCTGGCGCGCGGCGGACCGGACCGGCGACGAATCTGTTCGCTCCGCCATGACCCTGACCCTCGAACGGATGGTCCGGGGGGGCATCCATGATCACGTCGGCGGCGGGTTCGCGCGCTATTCGGTCGACGAGCGCTGGCTGGTGCCGCATTTCGAGAAGATGCTCTACGACAATGCCCAGCTGCTCCCGCTCCTCGCCCTCGCGGCGCAGCGCTCCGGGTCCGAGCAGCTCTCCCATGCCGCCACGCGCCTCGTCGAATGGCTGCTGCGCGAGATGAGGACGGCCGGCGACGCCTTTGCCTCGGCCCAGGACGCCGACAGCCTCGATGCTTCCGGACACTCCGAGGAAGGGGCGTTCTACACCTGGACGCCCGCGGAGATCCGCACCATTCTCGGCGCCGAGGCCGATCTCTGGAACGCCGCATACGACATCACGCGCGACGGAAATTTTGAAGGTCGGTCCATCCCCAATCTTCTCGCCCGGCACGGCGGCGAACGACCGGAAGCCGCGATCGACCCTGTCACCGACCGCCTGCGCTCCGCCCGCGCCCTGCGTCCTCCACCGGCGCGCGACGACAAGGTTCTAGCCGACTGGAACGGGCTGATGATCGCCGGCCTGACCCGGGCGGCGGCCCTGCTTGGACGCCCCGACTGGATCGCGCCGGCGCAAGCCGCCTTCGCGGCCGTCGTGGATCATCTCGGGGGCGAATCGGTCCTGGCGCATGCCTGGCGGAATGGCAGGCGGGTGCATCCCGGCTTCGCGTCGGATCATGCCGCCATGGGCCTCGCGGCGCTGGCGCTCATGGAAGCCACCGGCGAGACCCGGTATCTTGCCTTTGCCGAAGCCTGGGCCGCCACCCTGCTGTCGGACTACCTCATGCCGGACACCGGCCTCATCGCCATGTCGATCGCCACGGCAAACGACCTGCCGATCCGGCCGGCGCCCACCCATGACGATGCGATGCCCAACGCCAATGCCATGACGGCGGACCTGCTGATCAGGCTGTATGGACTGACCGGTGAGGACCGGTGGCTTGCTGCGGCCGACGATCTTCTCGCCGCCGCGACGCCAGCCGCGCTCGCCAATCCGTTTGGTCACGCCGCTCTGTTGAACGCGCTCGATCTGCGCCTGCGCCGGGCGGATATTGTCGCTGTCGAACCCGGCGCGTCGCACCTCACCGATGCCGCGCTTAATGTTCCGTTTACGAATCGGACCCTGGCCAGGGTCGCGCCCGGCAGTCCGCTACCGAGGACCGCTGCCGCTCCGGACGGGTTCCAGGCGCCCTACGCGCTCGTCTGCGCCCAGGGCCGCTGCTCCTTGCCGGTGAGCGATGCCGCATCGTTGCGTCTGCGAATCGAGGAGGCGCTGCGCGCCTAGCCGCGCAGACACCCAACGCCTGCGCAGCTTGCACCAAGGGAGACGACCGGCGGGGTTCCTGGCCCCGTCACAACGGTCGTTCCTCAGTCCCGTGTGTTCATCGAGTCAAAGAACTCGCTGTTCTGCTTGGTCTTGGACAGCTTGTCCAAGAGGAACTCGATGGCATCGACGGTGCCCATCGGATTGAGGATACGCCGCAGCACGTACATCCGCTTGAGCACGTCGTGCGGGACCAGCAGCTCCTCCTTGCGGGTGCCGGATCGGGTGATGTCGATGGCCGGGAACACGCGCTTGTCCGACACCTTCCGGTCCAGGATGATTTCCGAGTTGCCGGTGCCCTTGAACTCTTCGAAAATCACTTCGTCCATGCGGCTGCCCGTATCGATCAGCGCCGTCGAGATAATGGTCAGCGAGCCGCCTTCCTCGATGTTGCGCGCCGCGCCGAAGAACCTCTTGGGCCGCTGCAGGGCGTTCGCATCGACGCCGCCGGTCAGCACCTTGCCGGACGACGGCACCACGGTGTTGTAGGCCCGGCCGAGACGTGTGATGGAATCCAGGAGGATCACCACGTCGCGGCCATGTTCGACCAGGCGCTTGGCCTTCTCGATCACCATCTCCGCCACGGCCACGTGCCGGGTCGCCGGCTCGTCGAAGGTCGAGGAAATCACCTCGCCCTTCACCGAGCGCTGCATGTCGGTGACTTCCTCCGGCCGCTCGTCGATGAGCAGCACGATAAGGTAGCACTCCGGGTGGTTGGCGGTGATGGACTTGGCGATGTTTTGCAAAAGCACGGTCTTGCCGGTGCGCGGCGGTGCCACGATCAGGGCACGCTGCCCCTTGCCGATCGGTGACACGATGTCGATCACGCGCGACGACATGTCCTTGCGCGTCGGATCCTCGACTTCGAGCTTGATCCGCTCATTGGGATAGAGCGGCGTCAGGTTGTCGAAATGAACCTTGTGACGTGCCTTCTCCGGATCCTCGAAATTGATCCTGTTGACCTTCAGCAGCGCGAAGTAACGCTCGCCTTCGCGTGGGCTTCGGATCTGGCCTTCTACCGTGTCGCCCGTGCGCAACGCGAAGCGGCGAATCTGCGAGGGCGAAATATAGATGTCATCCGGGCCAGCCAGGTAGTTGGCGTCCGGTGCCCGCAAGTATCCAAATCCGTCCTGAAGGACTTCGACGACGCCCTCGCCGATAATCTCGACCTCTCGGGAGGCAAGTTGCTTCAGGATGGCAAACATCAGCTCCTGCTTTCGCATGGTGCTGGCACCTTCCACTTCGACCTCTTCGGCAAAGCTGAGCAGTTCCGTGGGTGATTTTGCCTTGAGGTCGTGGAGCTTGATTTCCCGCATGGGAATACCTTTTGATCATCGGCGCTGGGCCGGCAGGGTGGAAAAGCGCAAGCGGGGCTTTATGGAAGGAAAGCCGCTCTGGCGGGCAACCCGCTCGCGGGAAGGCGCGCCGCGGAAATGTTGGGGAGCGCCTTCATCGAAACAGCGCTGAAATAGTCGGTTTCGCTGGCGGACACAAGGGCCGGCGCGCCGGTCGCTCAGAACGGCTTGACGATGACCAGGATCACCACCGCGATCATGCCGAGTGTCGGCACCTCGTTCATGATCCGGTAGAACGTCGCGCTGCGCAGGTTGCGGTCCGCCTCGAAATCCTTGCGCCAGCGCGCAAGATAGCCGTGGAAGCCCGACATCAGGAAGAAGACCAGGAACAGCTTGGCGTGCAGCCAGCCGCCCCGGAAGGAAAACGCCTCGTAGGCCATCCACAGTCCGGTGAGCCAGGCCACGATCATCGCCGGATTGATGATGGCCCTGAGCAGCCGGCGCTCCATCACCTTGAAGGTCTCGGACTGCTGCGATCCGATCGGCGCGTCGCAATGATAGACGAACAGGCGCGGCAGATAGAGCATCCCGGCCATCCACGAGATGACGGCGACCACGTGCAGCGCCTTGATCCACAGATACATCGTCAGCCCCGGATCCGCTTCAGCAGCCGCTCGACATGGGCGATCGGCGTTTCCGGCAAGATGCCGTGGCCGAGGTTGAAGATATGGGGACGCCCGCGCGTGGAATCGAGGATGACATCCACAGCCCGGTCGAGCGCCTCGCCGCCGGCGATCAGCACCAGCGGATCGAGATTGCCCTGTACCGCGACATTCTTCGGCACGTCGCGTGCGACAAAGCCCATGTTGACCGCCGTATCGACGCCGACCGCATTCACCCCGGTCTCCGCCGCATACTGCACAAGCTGGCTGCTGGCACCACGCGGAAATCCGATCACCGCCGCGCCGGGAACACGCTGGCGCAGCTTTTCGACGATCCGGCGTGTCGGCTCGAGGCTCCAGCGTTCGAACTCCAGTTCCGGCAGCACTCCGGCCCAGGAATCGAAGATCTGCACGCAATCGACCCCGGCGGAGAACTGCTCGGCAAGATAATCCACGGACGCATCGACCAGCCTGTCGATCAGCCTGGCGAACAGCTGCGGCTTGCGATAGGCCAGCATGCGCGCCGGCTTCTGGTCCGGCGTGCCGCGACCGGCCACCATGTAAGTCGCCACTGTCCACGGCGCACCGCAAAATCCGATCAGTGCCTTGTCCGGAGCCAGCGCCGCACGCACGCCACGGATCGTCGACATCACCGGCGCCAACCGGGCCAGATCAATCTTCCGGTGCAGGAATTCGAACCCCTTGTCATCGACCAGAGGCTCAAGCCGAGGGCCTTCCCCCTCCATGAACCGCACGGTCTGTCCCAGCGCATCCGGTACGACCAGGATGTCGGCAAACAGGATCGCCGCATCGAACCCGAAGCGCCGGATCGGCTGCAACGTCGCTTCGATTGCCAGATCGGGCGTGTAGCAAAACTCGAGGAACGATTTCGCTCTCGTGCGGATCTCCCGGTACTCCGGCAGGTAGCGGCCGGCCTGGCGCATCAGCCAGACCGGTGGAGGCGATCCGCTCGCTCCGTGCAGGGTTTCGAGGAACAATCCCCGGCGTTTCGATCCATTCAATAAAAGAGAAGACAAGAAAGACTCTTTTCTGATTCGATTCTTAGGACCATCGAATCCGATGGCGCTGTGTTTTCCCCAACCAATCCCCAGCCGGCGCGGGATGGCACCGGAGTGGGCAGGCAGCGCCGTTGCCACGGTTCACCGCGCATCTTCTGGCACTTTTGCCGCTCCAGCCGCAAGAGGCCAGGCGAAGCACCGACTATCCCCGCTTCACCCATTTGATCGCGTCCCGCATATGTTCTTTGTGGACGGGTCTGTGTATGACAACCGCGTTTTCCCCTGCCGGTCTGCCGCCGGCGGACCAGTGGCCGGGATATCCCGGCTTGTCCACAGGACCCGGGCATGCCCGGCAGCGACGGAGTCATGATGGGCCGCAGCTTCTTCCATCTGCATCTGGTGTCCGATTCCACGGGCGAAACCCTGCTGGCCGTAAGTCGCGCCGCCTCCGCCCAGTACCAGGGCATCTCCGCCATCGAGCATATCTATCCTCTCGTGCGCAACGCGGCGCAGCTCGACCGCGTGCTGGAGGAAATCGAACTGGCGCCGGGAATCGTGCTGTTCACGCTGGTCGACAAGACCATCGCCGATCGCCTGCAGGCAGCCTGCCGCGAGGCCGGCTGTCCCTGCCTGTCCGTGCTGGAACCCGTGCACTCGCTGTTCCAGTCCTATCTTGGTATCGCAACCACGCCCAAGGCCGGTGCACAGCATACGTTGAACGCGGACTACTTCCGCCGCATCGATGCGCTCAACTTCACCATGATGCACGACGACGGCCAGCTCACCGACGACATCGACCAGGCCGATGTCATTCTCGTCGGCGTCAGCCGCACCTCGAAGACACCGACGTCGATCTATCTGGCGAACCGCGGCATCAAGACGGCCAATGTGCCGCTGGTGCCGGGCATGCCGATTCCCGACCGTCTGCTGACCCTCGTGCGTCCGCTGATCGTCGGGCTCGTCGCCAGTCCAGAGCGCATCGTGCAGATCCGGCAGAACCGCCTGCTGTCGCTCAATGCCGGCGATGAAACCTCTTATGTCGACAAGTCGTCCGTCGCGGAAGAAGTGGCCCAGTCCCGCCGCCTGTTCGAAAAGCATGACTGGCCCATCATCGATGTGTCGCGCCGCTCGATCGAGGAAACCGCTGCCGCCATCCTCGACCTTTATCGCAATCACCGCCTGACGCTGATGGCGCAATGAGCCGTCCGTACGCTCTCTGGCGCGCTGGGCCGCCGTTGCTCTTGGCTTCCGCCAGCACGGTGCGTCGCCGCCTGCTGGAAGAGTGCGGTATCCCGGTGGAAGCCACTCCCGCCGGTCTGGACGAACGCGCGGCAGAAGCCTGCCTCGCCGATCGATCGCCGTCGATGCTGGCGCGCGGGCTCGCGGAGGCCAAGGCCCGCGCCGTTTCCGCAAGGTCAGCCGGCCGCCTTGTGCTCGGCGCCGACCAGACGCTGGCGCTCGCCGATACTATCTATCACAAGCCACGCGACATCGCTGAGGCACGCCGGCATCTGGAAGCCTTCTCCGGGCGCACGCATCATCTGCACTCCGGCCTCGCCCTTGTGCGTGACGCAACTGTGCTGTGGGCGCATGTCGAAAGCGCGACCCTGCATGTGCGGACCTTGAGCCGGGCCTTCATCGACGGCTACCTCGAAGCCGCCGGCGCCGATGTACTGGCCAGCGTTGGCGCCTATCGGCTCGAAGCGCATGGCGCGCACCTGTTTGAACGGATTGAAGGCGAGCATTCGACCATTCTCGGTCTGCCGCTGCGACCGCTGCTCGCGGAACTGAGACGCCAGGGGTGCCTTCTCGCATGATGACCCAGGCCACGCCCGGACCGAAGGCCGCGGTGATCGGCAAGCCGATCGCCCATTCGCGCTCGCCCTTGATCCACGGCTACTGGCTCAGGACCTACGGCCTGCCCGGCAGCTACGGGCGGGTGCTGGTGGAACCGGAGGACCTGCCGGTCTTCCTGCGCGATCTTGCGGCCAATGGCTATGCAGGCTGCAACGTCACAATCCCGCACAAGGAAGGCGCCTTCGCCGCCTGCGCGAGCCACACCCCGACGGCCGCGGCGCTTGGCGCCGTCAACACGCTGTGGTTCGAGGACGGCATGCTGTGGGGCGACAACACGGATGTGCTGGGTTATCAGGCCAGCCTCGATGCCGCGGCACCGGGCTGGTCGGACAACGTGCGGTGCGCAAGGCTGCTGGGCGCGGGCGGCGCTGCCCGCGCCATCGTCTTCGGCCTCGCCGAACGCGGGGTACGGCGCATTGAGATCGCCAACCGCAGCGAGGATCGCGCCGCCGCGCTGTCCCAGGACCTGGCGCCGCTGGCCGCGCGATTTGGCGCGAGCCTGGAGGTGATCGGCTGGGACCGGCGCGATGCCGGGCTCGCCGGTGTGCAGCATCTTGTCAACACCACCTCGCTCGGCATGGTCGGTCAGCCGCCGCTGGAGATCGATCTGGCCGGTCTGCCGGAAGGGGCCATCGTGTTCGACGCCGTCTATGTGCCGCTGGTCACGCCGCTGCTCGCCCGCGCGAAGGCGCGCGGCCTTGTCGTCGCTGACGGTCTGGACATGCTGCTGCACCAGGCGCGCCCGGGCTTTGAGCGCTGGTTCGGGCGCGCGCCGCAGGTGACCGAAGAGCTGCGGCGCCTTGCCGAAGCCGACCTGGCCGGAGCCTAGGCGATGCTGGTCGTGGGTCTGACCGGATCGATCGGCATGGGCAAGTCGGCGACTGCGGCGCTGTTTCGGGAAGCCGGCGTGCCGGTGGACGATGCCGATGCCGCGGTGCACCGGCTCTATGCCGGGCGGGCCGCGCCGCTGATCGAGGCGCGCTTTCCCGGCGTGACCGAAGCCGGAGTGGTGGACCGAGCCAGGCTGTCGGCGGCGGTGCTGGGCAATCCCGAGGCCCTGACGGCGCTGGAGGCGATCGTGCATCCGCTGGTGAAGCAGGAACGCGAGGCCTTTCTCGACGCCGCGCGCAAATCCGGCGCGCGTCTCGTTGTGCTCGACATCCCGCTGTTGCTGGAAGGGCGCTCCGAAGGGCTGGTCGACCTCGTCCTGGTGGTTTCCGCGCCGGAGCCTGTGCAAAAGGCGCGGGTTCTGGCCCGACCGGGCATGACGGAAGCCAAGCTGGCCGCCATACTCGCCCGCCAGATGCCGGACGCGGACAAGCGCCGCCGTGCCCATTGGGTGATCGGCACCGCCACCGGCATCAAGGCGGCGCGCCGGGACGTGCAGACCTTCCTGCGCGCCGCAGCAGCCATGACGGGACATCCGCGATGACGCGCGAAATCGTTCTGGATACCGAGACGACCGGTCTCGACCCGAAGAAGGGCGATCGCATCGTCGAGATCGGCTGCGTGGAGATCGTCAACCGCTTCCTGACCGGACGCACGTTCCACCGCTACCTGAATCCCGAGCGGGAGATGCCACCGGACGCATTCGCCGTGCACGGGCTGTCGGACGGGTTCTTGCGGGACAAGCCCAAGTTCATCGAGGTCGCCGACGAATTTCTTGAATTCCTGGGGGACGCGCAGCTGGTCATCCACAACGCGGCATTCGATATTGGCTTTCTGAACTTCGAACTGGGCAGGGTGTCACGCCCGACCATCCCCGTCGAACGCGTGGTGGATACCCTGATGCTGGCGCGCCGCAAGCATCCGGGGCAGCCAAATTCGCTGGATGCGCTCTGCCAGCGCTATGGCGTCGATTCGAGCAAGCGTACCCGCCACGGGGCGCTGCTCGATTCCGAGCTTCTTGCGGAGGTCTATGCCGAACTGACCGGCGGTCGCCAGCAGACGTTCGCCCTGGCGCAGCTCGCGGTGCGGGACGTGAACCTGTCCGCTGGCGCGCGGGTCCGCCGCCAGCCGATCCAGCCCGAACTGAGCGAGGCGGAACGCACCGCCCATCGCGCTTTCGTGGAAGGCCTGGGCCCGAAGGCGTCCTGGCGGACCTACCTCGGGCTCGACGAAGGAAAGACCTGACCGTCGCTCAGGACGGACGGACGCCCGCCGGCTGCTGCTGGTTGAGCTCGGCGACACGCTGCTGGTACAGCGCGAGGAAGTCGATCGGATCGAGATAGAGCGGGGGGAAACCGCCGTCACGCACCGCATTCGCCACGATCTGACGGGCGAAGGGGAACAGGATGCGTGGGCATTCCACCATCAGCACACCACCGATATGCTCCTGCGGGATGTTGCGCAGGCGGAACACGCCGGCATAGTTCAGTTCGAACTGGAACATCAGTTCCGGCTGCTGGCCGGCTGTTCCTTCCAGCTTCAGCTCGACCTCGTAGTCCTCGCCCATGATCTGTCTGGCGTTGACATTGACCTGGACCTGGATGTTGGGGTTCTGCCCGCCCGGGCTCTGCAGGGACTTGGGCGCATGCGGGTTCTCGAAGGACAGATCCTTGATGTACTGGGCCAGCGCGCCGAGGTGCGGGGAGGTGTCCTGGCCGGCGCCGTTATTCGGGGTCGTGTTCATCGAATGTGTCCCTGAAATGAAATCCGCGCGAGGCCTTACACGGAACCGGCGCGCGCCTCAAGGCGCAAGACTGCGGTTGCCGCGCCGCGTCCGGCGCGGTCGGCGAGCGGAAACCTCGCGCCATTCGCTCCGGTCGAGCGTCAGGACGCTTCGGTCGCGTTCGCGGCGGCGCTTGAGGAACCGCAGCAGGCCAAGGCGCGCGGAGGGGGAAAACAACGCGACGCCGAGGAGCGGCGCGAGGAATCCGGGCACGAGAATCAGCAGCGCCCCTAGCGCGGCGAAGCCCGCATGGGCGGCTCCCGGAAGGCCCCGCCGCCGTCCAGTCCGCGCCAGATTGCGCAGCACGGTGCGCACCGCGATGGCGAACAGAGCGAGACCACCAAGGCCCTTCAGCGCCATGAACAGGATGGTTGCCATCACGCCGATGGAACGCGTGGCGGCGTAAAACAACAGCGCTTCCGCGATGATCCAGCCTAAAACGCCGAGCGCCGCCATGCGCAGATGCCAGCGTCTGACGATCATTGCCCCTCCTGTTCGTCCGGGCCTGCGAAAAAACTTGCCGCGCTCTCGCCACGGCTCCCCGATCCTCGCTATATAAGGCCGTATTCGGATGGCGGCCAGGCAGCGCGGATGCTGCCGCGTCGCCGTCCAGCACCGTTTCGGAACAGCGCGATGCACGAATTTCTCGATGTCTACACCCTGGTCTTTCTTGCGCTGGCGATCTTCGTGATCTTTCGGTTGCGCGCCGTGCTCGGCCAGCGCACCGGCCACGAAAAGCCTCCGTTCGATCCGTTCCAGCGTCCCGAACCACCGAAACCGGAACAGCCGTCCAACGTCATCCCCTTGCCACAGGCTGCGCAAAGGACGGCGCCGGAGGTTGCCGCCGATCCCGCTGCCATCCTCAAGGGCATCGCCCAGCCCGGCTCGCCGGTGGCGCAGGGGCTGACGCAGTTGATGGCGACCGACTCCAGCTTCGATCCGCGCCAGTTCGTCTCCGGCGCGCGCGCGGCCTACGAAATGATCGTGCTTGCCTTTGCCCGTGGCGACCGCAAGGCGCTCAAGGACCTTTTGTCGAAGGAGGTCTTCGACAACTTCGTCGCGGCCATCGCCGGACGCGAGCAGCGCGGCGAAACGGTTGAGACGACCTTCGTTTCGATCGATCGTTCCGAGGTTGTCGAGGCGGAGCTGAAGGGCAACTCCATGCAGGTGACGGTGAAATTCGCGTCCAAGCTGATCACCGCCACCCGGAATGCGTCCGGAGCGCTGATCGAGGGCTCGGCCGAACGGATTGCCGATCTGGTCGATGTCTGGACGTTCGCCCGCGACGCCAATTCGCGCGATCCGAACTGGCGTCTGATCTCGACCGAAGCGGACGAGTGATTGCCCGCGCGGCCGGCGTTGTCCTGGCGATGGTGCTGACCGGCATGCCAGCGCTGGCGAGGCCGCCCCTGCCG
>DAOMXN010000058.1:0-11209 GCA_035437025.1 Beijerinckiaceae bacterium
GCGGTGGGGCGGGCGCACGCCTGCCGCCGCCGCCCCGGACCTCGGGGTCGCGGACGTTCCGCATTTGCTTGCCCGCCTCATCGAACGCTACGGCGGAGCGGGATCGGAGCGCGGTATCCATGCCTATGCGCTCGACAATGAGCCCGGCATCTGGTTCCAGACCCATCCGCGACTTATGCCTCGCCGCATCACCATTCGCGCGTTCATCGAGCGGTCAGTCGCGGCGGCACGGGTGATCAAGTCCCTCGATCCCCGGGCGCGGGTGTTCGGCCCCGGCAGTTGGGGCGCGACCGAGATGGTCAGCTTCCAGGATGCGCCGGACTGGCCGGAGTACCGGCGCCAGGGCAGCTTCCTGGCGGCCTATCTCGCCGCCTTCCGGGCGGCTTCGGAAGACGCGGGCTTGCGCCTGCTCGATGTTCTGGATGTGCACTGGTACCCGTTCAGCCGGCACGGCAACTTGTTTCGCACAGAGAATGCCGCGCTCGATGCCGCGCTGCTCGATGCGCCGCGCGGCTTGACGGAAGCCGGCTATCGAGAAGACAGCTGGGTTGCCGATGCGTTGCGCGTCGCCGCTCCGGACCGGCCTGGCCTGCCGATCCTGCCGAGCCTGCGTAGGCTGATAGATCGGCGTTTTCCGGGCACGGATCTTGCCATCACCGAATTCAACTACGGTGGCGCCGGTCGTCTGGCGGCGGGTCTTGCACTCGCCGATGTTCTGGGTCGGTACGGCGCGGCCAACGTCGCCTACGCCACCCATTGGGGCAGCCTCGACGGCTGGCTGAAGGAGGCCTATCGGCTGTTCCGGATGCCGGATGCGTCCGGTCGGAGGTTTGGCGGGCGTCATCTGCCGGTGCAAGGGCAGACGCCGGAGCTCGACGTCCATGCGGCGGCCGACGAGGGTGCGGTTCAGCTCATCGCGATCAACAAGCGCACGGAGCCGGTGGCCATGGACGTCGCTTTCGGCGCCGGCCGGGCCGCGAGGCTGCTGGGGGTCTTGGGCTTCGACGCGCTGCACCCGACCACGGCGCCCGTTACGGACGCGAGTGCGGGCGAAGGCGGAAGACTGATCCTGCCCGGCCGGTCCGCCCGCCGCTACACCTTTGCCTGAGGCAGGGAGCGCGCCAAACCTTCGGCGAGACCGATGTGCGGTTCGACGCCGAGGAAGTCCCGGGCCTGATTTGTGCAGTAGCGGGCCTTTCGCGCGAACAGGGCCATTTCAGCGGGCATTGGGAAGAGGGCGGCGGCGCGTCCTCCCGGCAGGCCGAGCTTGCGCCAGAGCTTCGCGGCGACGGCGACGGCCTGCCTTAGCTTGCGTTCCCCCGCCGACAGGTCGCGCAGGTCATGGCCGAGATGCCGGGCGAGCGCGGTGAAATAGGTGTTCCAGCTCGGCGTCTGCGGACCGATGGCGTTGAGCGCGACCGCGCCGGTCGGAGCGCCGACGGGGTCCATGAGCCGGCCCACGGCGGCGGCAATCTGCTCGGCGAGATCGTCGACGTGGATCAGTGCCGCTATGCCCTCGCCGTCCTCGCCGAAGCGGCCCCAGACGCCGCTCTCGATGCGGTCCTTCAGCTTGTCGATCCAGAACGGGCTGCCGGCGCCGTAGACGATGCCCGGCCGCAGGATGACGGCGGAGCGGCCTGACTGTCCGGCAAAGGCACGCACGGCTGTCTCGCAGGCCTGCTTGGCCAGGCCATAGCCATCACGCTCGGCCGGCTGTGAAAAGTCCTCGGCGATGTCTCCCGTGGCGTCTCCGTAGACGGCGATGGAACTGAGGCAGACGAGGCGACGAACGTCGGCAATCGCCATCGCGTCCAGCAGCGATCGGCATTGCGCTTCCATGTCGCCGGCGCTGCCGTAGGCGGCATGCACGACCAGATCCACGCCTTGCACGGCCGTCGCGATCTGCTCCGGCCGGTCGAGGTCGCAGGGGACCTGCGAACCGTGCCGAGCAGGGGCCGAACGCACGCCGGACCGCACGAGGATTCCTTTTTCTACGAGCCTTTCGGCGAGCGCCGTGCCGATAAAACCGCCGGCGCCGGTGATGAGGACCACGGGTTTGCGCGTACGTGAAGTCGCAGGGGCAGGGGGCGTCATGCGCTGGTCCCGGAGTGCGGCCCGCCGCGAAGGCGCGCGGCGAGGCCTATGATGAACGGGCGGGCGAAAACCATCAGCAGCGCGGCATAGATCAGAATTCCAAGCGAAATCATGATCATGAGACGCGCAACCGGGGCAATTCCTGCGAGGGCGTGACCGAGCGCTGCAACCGCGATCCCCATGATGCCTGAGAGCAGCCAGGCTGGCGCCAGGGTGCGCAGTCTGGCGCCGAGGGTCCAGGGCAGGGTGGCTGCGCTGAGCAGGATCGCAAACAGCGCCCGTACCAGGTCGCCTCCGACACGCGAATAGCCCACGCTGATCGGGCCGAGTGCCTTTGCGGCAACAAGGATGGCAGAGATGAGCGCGAAGCCGACTACCAGCGAGTAGAGACTGTATTCCGGCCGTCCGGTTGCGGAAAAGGCGGTGTAGATCAGGCCGGCGGGAACAGCGAGCGCGGCGGCGAGGGACAGGCAGACGGCGATGCCGATCGCGTCCTCCCAGCCCGGACCGGCGACCAGCGGCAGCAGCACGGGAGAAACCGCGGCAAGGCCAGTGAAGATCGGCGCGATGGCCAGCGCTGCCTGAGACGCGGTCTCGGAAGCGATGCGTTTCAGCTTTTCCCCATCATGGGCCGCTCGGGCGAAAAAGGAGAAGGCGACGTTGTGCGCCGTGGCGACGATCGCACCGCGGATGGGCTCTATCAGGCGCATCGCCATGTTGACGTAGCCAAGAACAGCGATGCCGTAGAGAGCCTGAACGAGGTTGGTGAAAGCGAGGTAGGTGATGTTCTCGACAAGCCGGGACAGAAAAGAGTAGCCGGCAAAGCGTCCGAACGAGCGCACGTGTCCCGGCGCCCACGCCGGCAGGATCAGGAAGCCCAGCCGCCATTGCAGGATGATGGCGCGGGCCACGACGACGAACAGCCGCTGCCCGATGAGCGCAAGCAGGCCAAACCCGGCAAAGGCCATCGCCAGCGCGGCCGCGATGCCGACGACGTGACCGGCCAGCGTGGCAATGGCGATGTCGTTGAACCGGCGCAGCCGGCGCGCCAGGGCCGAAAGGATATCCGAGTGGCCACTGAAGAAGACGGAGGTCATGGCCAGCGGCAGCAGCAGGCCGACCTCGGGCTCCGTGTACAGCGCCGCAAGGGGCGCGCCGAGCAGCGTCGCCAGCACGACGATGACGCCGGCGACGAGCCAAGAAACGCCGAGAGCGGCGCGGAAATGCTGACGGCGGACATGACGCCGTTGCGCCAGGGCCTCCTCGAACGGCGAGCCGACGAACAGGGCGGCGGCGGCGACGATGGTAAGAACCAGGGCAGCAATGCCAAACTCTCGCGGCGCCAGCAGCCGCGAGAAGACGATGGTGCTGCCGGTCATCAGCAGCAGACGGCCGATGGCATCCGTTCCGGCCCATCCCAGCCAGCCCAGCAGCCGGCCAGTAGCTTTTCCTCGCTCAGCCATAGCGGTAGCGGGCGAAAGCCTCCGCCTTCATGCGCATGGAATAGACCGGGTTGGCCTTCTCCACAGCCTCGCGATAATCCTTGCGGCGCTTGTAGGAAGCATGGGCCATGCCGATTCCGGCGGCGATCATGGTCGTTGCGATCGACAGGATCAGGCCCAGGATGGCGCCGAGGAAACCCCAGGCGATGATGTGCGGGACCATGTTCCGCGTCTCCGGCGCGCGGGCGACAGAGACGATGCGCAGGTTGCCGACATCGACTTTCGAGAACTCGCGCGCCTCGCGTGCGCGCGTTTCGAAGGATTCGAGCAGCTTGCGGTTCGACTCGGTCTCCTGGTCGAGCACCTTGAGTTCGGCTTCCGCCCGGCGCGCCTGCGCGACCTTCACCGACAGGTCGGCGACGGTGGCCGCGAGACTATCCTGCTCCGTCTGTGCCCGCGACAGGTCGGCATGTGAGCTTTCACGGATCTGCGCCACCTCGATGGCGATGCTGCGGTTGATTTCGGAAAGGCGCGAACGCAGCTCGATCATGGCGGGATGGCGGTCTCCGGCGCGAGCGGCCAGCGGGGCCATCTCGACCAGGAAACTGTTTCTGCGCTCCAGCAATCCCTGGAGCGCCCGTGTTTCCGGCTCGGAGCCGAGGACGGCGAGATACCCTGATCTTCGCGGCGCGAGATCGATCTGGCGGGCACGCGCGCCTATGCGATCCAGCCGCGTCTGCGATTCGTTCAGCGCGGTCGTGGCCGCCGCGAGGCGTTGCTCGACGAGCAAGCGGTCGCCTACCCGGATGAGGTTGCGATCGTTGCGGTACTGGTCCGCGCGTTCCTCCGAGTCCTTCAGCGCCTTGCGCAGATTCGTGGACCTCGCGCCGAGGTCGGCGGTGAGCCGGTTGGCGACGTCGGTGCGGGTCGCCGCATCTTCGGCCTGATAGGCGGCCACGGTCGCGGAAGCGATGGCGGCAGACAGCTGCGGATCGGACGACGTCGCGTTGATGTCGACAAGGAAGGACCGCTCGGATCGCCGGACCGTGATGGAGCGCTTGATGGTGTTGACGGCGCTGTCCATTGCCCTGGTGCTGCCGGCGGCTGGACAGAAGGACGGCCTGGCTACGCCCTGTGGCAGGGACGAACCGTCGCAAAGCATGGTCACGATGCGCGAGTGAACGCGTTCCGACTGCAAGACGCCCATCTGGCTCTCGACAAAGCTGATGGCGGAGTTCGCGTCATAGTAGCCGGCGGTCAGCTCGTTGGAGAATACCTTGAGGCCGCGCGGGTCGAAAAGAACCTGGGAGGTTGCGACATAGCTCGGCGGAACAAGGAAGCGCCCCGCCGCGCCGAGGGTGGCGAGCGTGATGGTCACCATGATGATTCGCAGCATCCTGCGCCAGACGGCGGCATGCAGGATTTCGAACGTGTCCCACCACGGGCTGGAATAGGCGTTCGCCTTCCAACCTGTATTGCGCGGTGCTGCTGGTCGCTTTTGTCTGGACACGGTCGGCCTGATAGTTCGCTGCAGAAGCTACCGGCCAAAAACGATTCAATTCATAATGATCGTGGAAATGATGCCCTATGGTTATGCGAATCTAAAACGTTGAATCCTCAGCGCTTGTCGTTTTGAGTCAGGGCGTGGACGGACCGGCGTGCCGGTGGCGCGCCGGACGGTCTCCCGACGGTGCTGGAACCTGTGGATCGTGCTGAAAACTCAGGCGATTTTTGGGTGGAAACCCGGGTCTCGCGCGCGGTTCAGCGCCCATTTTCCCTACGCCGCGTTGGCGTAGGCTCGCCGCGAGAAGATCGTCAGGAACAGGATCCAGACGTCGAAAACGAACGACCAGTGGTCGATGTAGTACAGGTCGTACTGCACGCGCTTGGAAATCTTTTCCGAGGTATCGGTCTCGCCGCGATAACCACTGACCTGCGCCCAACCCGTGATGCCCGGCTTCACATTGTGGCGACGCGCGTAAAGCACCACTTCGGGCTCGAACTGCTGGTCGTGGACGAGCGCATGCGGCCGAGGCCCGACCAGCGACATCTCGCCGCGCAGCACGTTAAAGAGCTGGGGAAGCTCATCGATGTTGTACTTGCGCAGGAGGCGGCCGACCCGCGTGATCCGAGGATCGTTGGCGGTCACCTGACGCACGTTCTGCCCATCTTCCATGGTCCGCATCGAGCGGAACTTCATGATCCGGAACGGCATCTTGTTGAAACCGTGCCGGGTCTGGAAGAACAGCACCGGCCCGCGGCTTTCCAGCTTGATCGCGATGGCCACGACCAGGAACAACGGCAGGAGGACGATCAGCGCCAGAAGCGAAACAAGGACATCGAACAGCCGCTTCAGCGCCATGCCGACACTGCTCATGGCATATCCGCGCAGGCGCAGGCTCGAAATCGATCCGCGCGTCGTCATCTGCGTGACGGCGAAGCGGCTGAGAGCAGAATGCGGGTCCATCACCAGATGAAGCGAGGAGGGCACGCGCAGGAAGGCGTTGGTGCACCGCTCGATCATGTCGGCCCGGTCCCACGGCACGGCGAGGAAGATGTCGTCCGGCACGAGACGACGCGCAACGCCCGTCACTTCGGACAGTTCGACGTCGGTCATCGCGCTCGAGTCCGACAGGACCTTCGTTCCCAGGACCGTCATGCCCTGTCTGGGGAGGTTGTGCTGGCTCATGAAGGCGGCGACATCCTCGCGGAATCCGACGATCATGATCCGGGCTGCAAGGATGCCGTCGTTCGTTGCGTGTCGGCGCACGAACAGTGTCAACGCGGCACGGGCGGCAAACAGGCAGCTGATGCCGATGAAGAACATGGCGAGGAAGGCGCCGCGCGAGGAGTCCTCGATGGCCTTGGCCAGAAATCCGAAGGTCGCGGCCGCCAGGAACGACATGGTCCAGAGGCTGAATGCCTTCTGCGCCTGTTCGGGCACGTCCATGAAGGCGGACACCTTGTAGCCCTGCCGCGCCATGTTGGCGATGGCAAAAAGGATGGCCGCGAACATGCCAAGCTGGATGTTCGCGGCGCAGACCGCGAAATTCCCGTGCATGAGAAAGTTGTACCCGACGTCGGCGGCGAAGGCGGCCGCCATGATCGCGGCAACGTCCACCAGCACAGCCACCAGGGAAAAGCTCAGCCGTGCCAGCAGCTTGGCATTCGCGGCAAAGGGCGTGTGCGCGGCGGCGGATCCGAAATCCAGCGACACGCTCGCTGTCCGGACTGCATCATACGCCGCGACGTCGCGCGGTCGGAAGTGACCACCGTCTGTCATAACGATCCCTGGCGTCGCGCCGACCGTTTGCAAACGGTTCTGTCACAACGAACGCAGGGGAAAGCTACAGCGCGAACATGAAGACAAACATAAATGACATAATGAAAATGCCGTTTACCTCGTAACTCTGAGGCATGGTGAAGAAAAAGCGTTTCAATACAGTCGCTGTTGCCTTAATTGTGAATATCTTCGTCCATCGGCTCGCGGGCCAGGTTGGCTGCGCAGCGGACGAACGCTGCGTCAGGCGGGGCGGCGGTCCGAAGTTACCTAAGCGACCAACGTGCGCGCGGCCGTCAGGGCGAATTCCAGCAGCGCGCCGGCGCGCACCTCATCTGCGGCCTCGACATAGACCCGCAGTTCCGGCGCATTGCCGGACTGGCGCAGATGCACGATGTCGCCCGCGCCGGTGGACATGCGCAGGCCATCGCGTGTGTCGCGGCCAGCGATTCCGCCCCACGGTGCGAAGGTGGCGTCCGCGAACGGGTCATCGCGTTCCAGCCGGGCCATGACCGGCAGGCTTTTCTCGGCCGCCACATGCGGGATGCGGTCCGAGAGCGCGATCTTGAAGCTGTAGGAGCGGACCAGATCGGAGAGGGGCCGGCGCGTGTGCGCGATCTCGCGCAGGATGGCGAGGATTGGCAGCATGGCGTCGCGGGTCGGCAGCGCGGCGAGGCGCCGACCGGCAACAGCGACATCCGAGCCCAGCAGCACGCCGCCATTGGCTTCGAACCCGACCACCACGCGTGCGCCGGATGCCGCCGCTTCCGCCATCCCTTCCAGCACGAAGGGCGAGCCGACCCTGGTGCGGCGTATGGAGGCGAATTTTCCGCAGGCTTCCAGCGCCGAATTGGATGTAACCGGCGTCACGATGGCGTCAGCACCGAGGGAAGCCGCGGTCAAGGCTCCGATCAGGTCGCCGCGCAGGAAGGCGCCAGCCTCGTCCGCGACCAGCGGGCGATCCGCGTCGCCATCGGTCGAGACGATCGCGTCGACCCGGTTCTCGGCGGCGAATGCGCGGGCGAGCTCCCGATCTTCCAGGCGGATCGCTTCTGTGTCGACCGGGATGAAGGAGCCGGCCCTCGCGAATGGCAGGACCGTCGCGCCCATCCCGGACAGGATGTCGGCGATCATGTCGCGCGCCACGGAGGAATGCTGATAGATGCCGACGCGCAAGCCGGCGAGACCGTCCGGCGGGAAGAATTCCGCATAGCGCGTGGCGTAGGCCGAAAGCGCGTCGCGCCGTTCGGCTCTGGCCGAGGGTGGCGGGGCCTGCATGATGGCGAGGCGAGCATGGTGGGCGAGGATGCGTTGTTCGTCCGCCTTGTCGATTTCGCCGGTGGCCCGATAGAACTTCAGGCCGTTCCGGTCTTCCGGGATGTGACTGCCCGTCACCATGACGGCGGGCAACCCCTCGCGTAGCGCCAGCAGAGCCAAGGCCGGCGTCGGTACGGCGCCGCAATCGAGCGGTGTGAAGCCGCTGTCGGCAATGGCCTGGATGCACAACTCGGCGATGTCGGGGCTGCTGGCGCGCAAGTCGCGGGCGATCAGCATGCCGCTGCCACGCGGGGAGCCATCATCCGCCAGCATGGCGCAGTAGGCCCGCGTGTAGGCATAGGCCGGGGCGCCACAGAGCTCCGTGACCAGGCCACGCAGGCCGCTTGTGCCGAACTTGAGGGACCCGCTCATCACACCGGCTCAGGTACGGCGGTAGACATCTTCGAGGCGCACGATGTCGTCCTCTCCGAAGTAGGAGCCGACCTGAACCTCGATGATGTCGAGATCGATCTTTCCCGGGTTCTTCATCCGGTGCACGCAGCCGATGGGCAGGTAGATCGACTCGTTCTCATGCACGATGATCGTTTCCTTCTCGCGCGTCACTTCCGCGGTGCCGCGCACGACGACCCAATGCTCGGCGCGGTGAAAGTGCTTCTGCAACGAAAGCACGCCGCCCGGCTTCACCGTGATGCGCTTGACCTGGTGGCGGGCGCCGGAATCGATGGACACATACTTGCCCCACGGCCTGTGGATCTCGCGGTGGGCGCTGGCGGCCGGCTCGCCCCGCAGCCGGAGCTGCTCGACAAGCTCCTTGACCCGGTCCGCGCGGTCGCGCGGCACGACGAGCGTCGCATCGCGCGTCGAGACAACGGCGATATCGCTCAGGCCAACGACGCCGACGACCCCGTCCTCGGAGCGCACCAGGTTGTTGCGGCCTTCGAGCACATGGCCCTTGCCGATGATGGCGTTGCCGTCCTCATCCTTGTCCGACAGGTCCCAGACCGCCGCCCAGCCTCCGACGTCCGACCAGCCGAACGATCCGGGCACGACCGCGGCCTGGGTGGTCTTTTCCATGACGGCGAAATCGATGGCGATCTTGCGCGCCGCCGAAAAGGCCTCTTCCCCGAGCACGGTGAAGGCCAGGTCGCGCTTCGCCGTCGCCACGGCGTCTGCCGCGGGATGCAGGACATCGGCCGCGTGCTTTTCGAGCTCGGAAGCCATGGTCGCGCCGTGGAAGATGAAATTGCCGGAATTCCACAGGTAGCCGTCCAGAACGTAGCGTTCGGCGCGCGCCGCATCCGGCTTCTCGACGAAGGCCTCGACGATCCGGGCCTCGGAGCCCGGTTCCGTCGGAGCACCAGGCTTGATGTAGCCATAGCCCGTGGCCGGGTGCGTGGGACGGATGCCGATGGTGACAATGCGCCCGGCGGCAGCGGTGCGCGCCGCGAGCGCGCAGGTCGCGACAAAGCCGGCGCCATCCTGGACGACGTGGTCCGCCGCGAAGACGCCGACGATGGCATCGGGGTCGCGTTGCAGAGACAACAGCGTCGCCACGGCCACCGCTGCGGCCGAATCGCGGCGCTGGGGCTCCAGCACGATCGAGCAGTCGATGCCGATGGCCTTGAGCTGATCCTCGACCGTGAATCGATAGTCAGTGGCAGTCAGAACGATCGGCGCCTCGAACACGGAGCGGTCCGACAGCAGTCTCACCGTGCGCTGGAAGGTTGATTCCTCCCCGAACAGGCGCACGAACTGCTTGGGCATGGAATCGCGGGAGACCGGCCAGAGCCGGGTGCCGGCGCCACCGCACATGATGATGGGGATCATCTTGCGAACACCAGGCATGATTCAATCTCCTTGCCGCGCCCGGAATGCACCGGAACGCTTCCCGATTCCCGACAGTGTGACGCCAGTGGCGCCGCCTTGCCATTCAAACATGCGCGTGCGACCCGGCGGCGCATGCCTGCGAAGCGGTTTATGACCATTCGCCGGCCGGAGTCGAGGCGCATGTCGATGCGCTCGGGAGTTTTGTTGCACTGGCGCTCGTGCGATTTCCTGTTGCCAGAGTTGGTTCAGATGTAAATCATCTCTCCCGGAGCACAGGCAGGCGGACCATGACTGAACATGAGCAAGCGGGCGGCCCTCTCAAAGGCTTGCGCGTCGTCGAGATGGGGGGAATCGGCCCCGGGCCGCTTGCCGGCCAATTGCTGGCGGATCTCGGCGCGGATGTCATTCTGGTGGAACGGAAGTCCGGGCCGGCCAACCGCTTTGACATCAATGCGCGCGGAAAGCGCTCCGTCGCACTCAACCTCAAGTCCGCCGAAGGCGTCGAAGCCTGCCTGAAGCTGATCGGCCGGGCCGATGCCCTGATCGAGGGGTTCCGGCCCGGCGTCATGGAGAAGCTGGGGCTGGGGCCTGATGTCTGTCTTTCCCGCAACCCGCGCCTGATCTACGGCCGCATGACCGGCTGGGGACAGGACGGACCTCTGGCGCAGACCGCCGGCCACGACATCAACTACCTGTCGATCACCGGGGCCCTGCATGCGATGGGCCGCGCCAACGAGCCACCCATGCCGCCGCTCAACCTGGTGGCCGACTATGGCGGGGGCGCGATGTTCCTCGCCTTCGGCATCCTTGCCGCACTGTTCGAGCGCCAGACGTCGGGCCGGGGGCAGGTGATCGACGCTGCGATGGTGGATGGCGTTCCCGCGCTCATGGGGTTGATCCACGGATTCGTCGCCAGCGGCTTCTGGACGCGGAAGCGCGAGGCCAACTGGCTCGACGGCGGCGCGCCGTTCTATGGCTGTTACGAAACCGCGGATGGCAAGTACCTGTCCGTCGGACCGCTGGAACCGCAGTTCTTCGCCGAACTCGTGGACCGCGCGGGGCTTCCGCAGAGCCATCGGGCTTCCCAGAATGACCGCGCCACCTGGGAGGAGCGGCGGCGCGACTATGCCGCGCTCTTCCGCATGCGAACGCGCGACGCGTGGATGGCGCTGTTCGAGGGTACCGACGCGTGCGTGGCGCCGGTGCTTGGCTGGGACGAGGTGGAGCAGCATCCGCACAATGCGGCGCGGGGCAACTTCCTGCGCGTCGACGGCGTCCTGCAGTCCGC
>DAOMXN010000059.1:0-11177 GCA_035437025.1 Beijerinckiaceae bacterium
ACGAGTGCGGCAAGGGCGGCGGCGCCGCCGGGCTCGACCGCCACGCGCAATCCAAGCCAGAGACGGCGCTGTGCTTCGAGAATGGCGCTGTCCGGCACCAGCGCCACGTGGTCGAGATATCGCGCGCAGGTCTGGTGCACGCGGGAAAACACGTTCGCCGCACCCAGTGAGTCCGCCGCCACGGATTGCACCGGGACGTCCACCGGCGCGCCGGCCGCCAGGGCGCGATGAAGGGCGCAGGAGCCTTCCGGCTCGACCGCCACGACCCTGACGCGGCTCTCGAACCAGCGCGCGATGCCGGACACCAGCCCGCCACCGCCGGCCGCGACCAGGACAGTGTCGAGGCCGGGTGTCTGTTCCTGCCATTCCAGTCCCACCGTGCCCTGTCCGGCGATGGTTGGCCAGGCGTCATAGGCGTGGATCGAGCGCGCCGCCGTGCGCGCGGCATAGGCCTCGCAGGCCGTCAGCGCGTCGGCGTAGCGTGCTCCGCCGACCACCAACTCGACTCCCGTCTCGCGAATTCGGGTGATCTTGGCCGGAGAGGAGATTTCCGGCACGAAGATGCGTGCCGGAACGCCCAGCCGACGCGCCGCATGCGCCACGGCGAATCCGTGATTGCCGCCAGAGGCGGCGCAGACTCCCGCCGCGGGCAGGGGGGCGGACAGCAAGGCGTTGAAGGCGCCGCGCGCCTTGAAGGTGCCCGTGACCTGTAGAAACTCGAGCTTGAGCGACAGCGGCCGGTCAACGCCCAGCGCGTCCGCCTCCACATCGAGAACCGGTGTGCGCCGCACGTGCGGGCGGACGCGGTCCGCGGCGGCGCGAATGTCGTCGAGGGAGATCATCTGTGTTCCCGGCCTGAGAGTGAACCTGTTGGAGCGGTGGGCCATCCCCAGAACGCCGATGTCCAAAGCATGCGTGTCTTCGGAAAGATCAAACGTGTGACGATCAATTCGGAGGCTTGCCACTGCAATTCATGGGTGTTTCGAAGCCAGTGTCAACCGCCAGGCATGGCGTCACCGGCGCCCGGCATGGGCTTCACCGATGGCGTGCGCATGGGCCCTCGTATCGGTGTTGCCGGACGCCCTCGGGAGGCCGAGCGGACCGGCCGCCACCAGGCGCGACCAAGGGTGAGGCCATCGCGAATACACCGGTTACCCGCATCGGCGTGATTGGAGAGGCGCTGGCGCAAGGCCGTTCAGCGATTGAAGCGGATGCTGCCTGTATCTGAGATGTCATATCCGGTCAGCATGTCGGCATGCCGGCGAAACTCCGGCTCGCGCAGCAGCGCGAAGAGTCTCTGCGGCCCTGGTTCGAAATACGTCCGGCGGCGCATCACGAGGTCGAAGTGCTCCCAAGCGAGCGGCACGAAGCCTAGCGAATTGGCTGCGGCGTCGGCGCGGGTCGCGACCCCGCAGTCGATCTCGCCGGCGCGGATCGCGAAGGCGAGGTCATGGCCCGTCGTGAAGGGATCCCCCTTCCGGTTGAGGGCGTCCAGCGGGAGTCTGGCTGCCGCAGCCAGGACTTCGAGGAACAGTTGCGCGCCGGCGCCGCTTTGCCGAAAGCCAATGCGCGCCTCGCGAGATGCTACATCGGCGAGCGTCACGAGCTTCAGCGGATTGCCGGTCGCGGTGAGCAGGCCCTGTTCGCGCCGCGCAAAGGCGACGACGACCGCGTCAGTCAGTTTCGGGCACGCCTGCACGCCCGCGATGTTGACGTCCGCATCGCTGCCGACCGCATGCAGGTGTATCGCGGCCATGGCGACCTCGTTGCGGTCGAGCTTGGCGAGACCGGCGCTCGAACCTTCGCTGAGCAGCGCCAATCCCGACCCCGAACGACGCGCTGCCCATTCGAGCAGCGGATCGTGGCTGCCGCCGATGATCGGGGGCGGTGCAAGAGGCGAGAACCCTCCCGGGTGTGCGAGGTTCGCTTCCACCCAGCGGTCGAGTGCGGCCTGTGGGAACAGCCATTTGCCCGTCACCTTCGAGCAAGGCACCGCGCCATTGGCAACCAGTTCGTAGAGCTTGCGCTCCTTGATGCCGAGATAGGCGGCGGCTTCCTCGGTGTTGAGATAGGCTTTCATGCGTTTGATTGTTTTTAACTGCGTAGATTCCGAACTTGAGTATTTCTATGCAAAACCCATATAAAAGCCAACAGAAAATACGGGGTTTTCGGGTCTTGGATGTCTCCGGCGCCTTCGCTGCCGCATTTGCGCTCATTGTTGGCCTCGATCCGCAATTCCTGCAGGTCGTCGGACTGTCGCTGCGCGTCACGCTGACGGCGGTGCTGCTGGCGGCGCTGATTGGCGTTCCGCTGGGTGCCTGGCTGGCGCTGGCGCGTTTTCCGGGACGCTCTGCGGTGATCGTGCTGGTCAACGGGCTGATGGGGCTGCCGCCGGTGGTCGCCGGACTGATTGTGTTCCTGGCGCTTTCGCGTTCCGGGCCACTCGGCGGGCTGGGCTGGCTGTTCACGCCGACGGCCATGGTGATCGCGCAGACACTGCTGGTGCTGCCGATCGTGCTTGCGCTGACCCGTAGCACGCTCGAGGAACTCTGGGGCGAATACCGTGACCACCTGACCTCGCTTGGAATGACGGGACTTCGCGCCATTCCCACGCTGATCTTCGATGGCCGCTTCGCGCTCGCGACGGGCCTGCTCGCCGGCTTCGGGCGGGCAAGCGCTGAGGTTGGCGCGGTGCTGATCGTGGGCGGCAACATCGCCGGCTACACCCGCACGATGACCACATCGATCGCACTGGAGACCTCGAAGGGCGATCTGCCCCTGGCCCTGGGCCTGGGCATCGTGCTGATCGCGCTCACCCTGGCCATCAACGCGGCAGCCTACGGCGCGAGCCGCGTCGGCGCGCGCTTCGCTGGGTGATGTCCATGCGGGATACCCCCAGCATCTTGCCGCTCTCGGTCCAGAGGCTGTGTTTCGAAACGGATGGCAAGCGCCTTCTGGAGGACGTGAGCTTCACGCTCCCGGGCGGTGGGGTCACCACGATCATCGGGCCGAACGGGGCCGGAAAGTCGCTGACGCTCAGGCTCTGCCATGGTCTGCTCACGCCGACGTCCGGCACCGTGCACTGGGGGGCTGCACCGGGTGCGGCAGTCGGGCGCAAACGCCACGCCATGGTGTTTCAGCGGCCCATCATGCTCCGTCGCTCGGTCCGGGCCAATCTGGTGCACGCGCTGTCGGCCGTTGGCGCCGCCGATGCGGCACTGCGCGTCACAGCGGCGCTGGAGCGCTTCGGCCTGAACGACATCGCCGAGCGCCCGGCACGCCTGCTGTCGGGCGGCGAGCAACAGCGGCTTGCCATCGCCCGCGCCTGGTCGCTGTCGCCCGAAGTCCTGTTTCTCGATGAGCCGACGTCGCAGCTTGACCCGGGCGCGACTCGGCAAATCGAGGGGATCATCGCCAGCCTTGCGTCGGAAGGAATGACCATCCTCATGACCACCCATGACCTTGGCCAGGCGCGGCGCCTTGGCGTGCGCATACTGTTGCTGAACAAGGGGCGTCTGATCGAGGACGCTGCCACGGCCCGATTTTTCGCCGCTCCTGGCACCCGGGAGGGCCAGGCTTTCATCGCAGGAGAACTCCTGTGGTAACGACCCTTCAAACCAGGAAGAGAGGAACCCGACCATGGTGACCAAACGCAACCTGATAACCGCCGGCTTCAGCCTCGCGTTCACCGGCCTTGCCCTCGCGCAGACCGCACAGCCTGCCGCCCCCGCGCAATCCGGCGCGGCCGCCGGGACTCGGTTCATCACGGTGTCCTCGACGACCTCGACCACCGACTCCGGCCTGTTCAACCACCTTCTGCCTGCCTTCAAGGCCAAGACAGGCATCGAGGTGCGCGTGGTCAGCCAGGGCACCGGCCAGGCACTGGATACCGGCCGGCGCGGTGATGCGGACGTGGTGTTCGTGCATGCACGCGCGCAGGAAGTGAAATTCGTCGAGGACGGCTTCGGCGTCGAGCGCAAGCCGGTCATGTACAATGACTTCGTCCTGATCGGGCCAAAGCAGGATCCCGCTGGCATCAAGGGCTCCAGGGACATTGCCGCCGCGCTGAAGGCCATTCAGGCCAAGGCCACGCCCTTCGTATCGCGCGGCGACAAGTCCGGTACCCATTCCGCCGAACTCAACCTGTGGAAGGTGGCCGAGATCGACATCGAGAAAACCAAGGGGCCTTGGTATCGCGAGATCGGTCAGGGCATGGGCGCGGCCCTCAACACTTCCGGCGCGATGGGCGCCTATGTGCTCTCCGACCGCGCGACCTGGCTCAATTTCAGGAATCGCGGCGAGCTTGAGATCGTGGTCGAGGGGGATCGTCGGCTGTACAACCAGTACGGCGTCATTCTCGTCAATCCGGCCAGACACGCCCATGTCAAGAAGGCCGACGGACAGGCCTTCATCGACTGGCTGACCGGCCCCGAAGGCCAGAAGGCCATCGCCGACTACAAGATCAACGGCGAGCAGCTGTTCTTCGCCAATGCAACCCAGCCAGGGGCGTAAGGGGCGAAGATCATTCGCTGGGCTGTTGCTCGCCACGGTTGCGCCGGTCGCAGGGGGCGCAACAGGGCGGTAAAGTGAAGAAAAATCAGAATCTTGAATGGTCGGAGTGGCGGGATTCGAACCCACGACCCCTAGTCCCCCAGACTAGTGCGCTAACCGGGCTGCGCTACACTCCGACTGGCGGCGCTTATAACACCGTAGAGCGCGGGCGCAATCCATGATCGGCATTCCGGCGAGCGAGCCTTTCTTCACCACTTGTGGGTAGGAAAGTGCGGGCGCACACCGGCAATTCCGCCGGCAGCCTGGGAATGGCCCATGCACGTCGTCATCATTCTGGACCAGGCCCATGTCAACGGTGGCCAGGCCAAGGTCGCGCTCGATTCGGCTTTCGGTCTTAAGGCGCGCGGGCACACGCCTGTCGTCTTTGCCGCCTCCGGGCCGGTGATGCCGGAACTGGAAGCTGCGGGAATCGAGACGGTTTGCCTGGGCCAGCACGAGTTTGTGACGGATCCGTCGAAAGCGGCGGCGGCCTTGCGGGGACTTTGGAACTTCGAAGCGAGGAAAGCGCTGGCAACCCTTTTGGCGCGCCTGCCGCAGGGCGATACGGTGGTCCACCTGCACGGCTACGCCAAGGCGCTGTCGTCATCCGTGGTGCCGGCTATTCGGGCCGCTGGCCTGCCCGTGCTCTACACCATGCATGAGTACTACCTGTTGTGCCCGAATGGCGGCTTCTACAATTACCGCGAGAACCACCACTGCACGCTAAAGCCCCTTTCGCCCGCCTGCTGGAAGACTCATTGCGACACGCGCAGTTACGGATTCAAGCTGTGGCGTGGCGCGCGGGGTGTCATCTCCAGCCGCATCGCCGACGTGTTCGGAACGCTGACAGACATCGCCCATTTCCACGGCTTTCAGAAGCAGATCATCGCCCCGCACTTGCCCCCCGCCACACGCTTCCACGAGATCGCCAACCCGATCGAAGCGGCCGACCTTGGTCCGAAGTCAACGCCCGAACGCGGTGATTTCGTCTTCGTCGGGCGGCTTTCTACAGAGAAAGGCTGTCCGCTTTTCGCGGAGGCGGCGGCGCGAGCGGGGGTCGTGCCGGCCTTCGTCGGCGATGGACCCGCGGCGGAAGACCTTAAGCGCCGCTATCCGCAGGCCAGATTTCATGGCTGGCAGGACATCGCCGGAGTGCGCAGGGCGCTGCGCGAGGCGCGCTGCCTCGTCTTCCCTTCGCTCTGGTACGAGGGCCAGCCGCTGACCGTGCTGGAATCGCTTGCGATGGGCACGCCGGTCATCGCCGGCGACGGATCGGCGGGACGAGAAAGCGTGGTCGATGGCGTCACCGGACTGTGGTTCAGGCAGGCGGATGTGAATGATCTTGCTCAGAAAATCACGATGATGCGGGATGATGCGCGCGTCGCCGCGATGTCGCGGGCTGCCTATGGGCGCTATTGGGCCGACCCCTTCACGCTGGAGCGCCACGTGTCCCGGCTGGAGCAGGTTTACGGCCGCTTGCTGACGGGTCAGTAGGCATTTTCGCTCTTGATCAGGGCGAACGGCGTCAGCAGCAGGATGTAGAAGTCAAAGGCGAGCGACCAATTCTCGATGTAGAAAAGATCGTGTTCGACGCGCTTCTGGATCTTTTCGTGCGTGTCCGTTTCGCCTCGCCAGCCGTTCACCTGGGCCCAGCCCGTGATGCCCGGCTTGACCTTGTGGCGCGCGAAATAGCCCTCGACAACCTCGTCATAGAGCCGGTCTTCCGCCTTGGCGTGCACCGCGTGCGGGCGCGGTCCGACCAGTGACAGGTCGCCGCGGAACACCACATTGAACAGTTGCGGCAATTCGTCGAGCGATGCCTTGCGCAGGAAACGGCCGACGCGGGTCACCCGCGGATCATCCCGCGTCACCAGCCTGGCGGCGGTCGCGTCCGTCTGCTCGACGTACATCGAGCGGAATTTGAAGACCTCGATCATCTGGTTGTTGAAGCCATAGCGCTTCTGGCGAAACAGCACCGGTCCGCGCGAATCGAGCTTCACCGCCAGGGCGATCAGCAGCATCAGCGGCGTCAGCGCCAGGAGCAGCAGCGCACCGGCGACCCGGTCGAATGCCGCCTTCCACACCAGGCCCCAGTCGGCGACCGGCCGGTCGGCCATGTCGAAGACCGGCATGGAGCCGAGGTAGGAATAGTTGCGTGGCTTGAAGCGCAACTGCTGCGTGTGCGCGGCCAGCCGGATGTCCACCGGCAAGACGCATACCCGCTTCAGCATGTCCAGAATTCGCGCTTCCGCGGTCACGGGCAGGGCGAAGATGATCGTGTCGAGCCGAGCGTTCCGTGCATAGCCGATCAACTCGTCAATGCCGCCAAGCTTGGGATAACCGGCGACGAGATCCGGCGATCGCCCATCCGTCCGGTCGTCGAACAGTCCGACGATGCGCAGATCGCTGTCCTTGTCGCGAGTCAAGGCTTCCAGGAGGGCTTCGGCCGTTGCGCCGCCGCCGACGATGGCCGCGCGCCGGTCCAGAAGTCCGCGTGCCGTCATGGCTTTCACGGCAAGGTGGACCACGAAGCGTAGCGCGAGCAGCGCCGCCAGTCCGAACACGAACCAGGCGGCGAACACGACCCGCGAGAAGGCCCCCTCGAATTTGAGGAAGAAGACCAGCGCGAACAGCACGAGGAACACCAGCGCGAATCCTGCGACCACCTTCCAGGCGCTGCCCACGAAGTTCCGAAGGGCTCCGGGTTGGTCGATGTCGAGCAATCGGAAAGCCACCAACGTCAACGCGGCTGCGCCGGGAAGAGCAACCCAGTACGGTCTGGCGCTCACTTCGACCGGCAGATAGACCCAGGCGATAGCCGCGCCGGTCAGGCAGACGACGATGAATTCCAGGATGCGCACCGCGCCGGAAATCACGATCGGCGAGATGCGTCCCCGTCCCAGCGGCATGGGGGAAAACGCCTCGGCGGGCCGAAGCCGCACCGCTCCGGTTCCCTTCGCGCCAATCCCTGCCGTTTCGAGGGCGAGGCCACCCTGGCCTTCCGCAAGCATCGCGCATCTCCTGTTGCGATTGGCTTGCAGAATAGCAGTTTCGACCGTTGGGTTCGCCGGTAAGTCGCGGTTAACCTTGACGCGCGGCCAGCCCGGCCCGGTAGGCCGCGACGATGTCTCTGCCCATGCGCTGTGCATCGAACAGCGGGCGGATGCGATCCGCCAGCGCGGCCGCGCGGATCCGCAACGCGTCGTCGGACATGGCATCGGCTTCCATGATCGCGCCGACCAGCCTGTCGAGATCGTCGACGGGCAGCATCCAAGGGTAGTCTGAACCGACAATCTCGGGAATGCCGCCGCAACTGGTGGTGATCAGCGGGATTTGCGCCGCAACGGATTCCAGGACGATGTAGGGCAGGGACTCGAAGCGGGACGGCGCGACCATGATGCGGCCGCGCGTCAGGCCAACCTGCGCCGGCATCGGCCCGGTGAACTGCAGCTGTCCGGCGATTCCTTCCCGCTCGGCCAGTGCCTTGAGTTCGGCTTCGTCCGGTCCGCTCCCGATGATCGTCGCCGTCAGGGAGCGGCCCTGCTTCTTGATCCGGCAAATGGCATGGATGAGAAGATCGATGCCTTTGACAGGGCGCAACTCGCCGATGAACACGATGTCGGTGGCGTCGGCGGCCACCTGTCGTGGCGTGAACTCGTGCGGGTGCAATCCGTTCAGGGCGATGCGGACGATCTTCCGGGTCTGGCCGACCTCCGCGCGGAACCTGCCCGCGATGAATTCGCTTTCGAAGGCGAAGACGTCGGTGCCGCGTTCGAGCAGGGTCTCGATGACCATGTAGACGCGGTGCGCCATGGTCCCGGGCTGGTAGTTGAAGCTGCCGCCGTGCGGCGTGTAGACCCGCACGGGACCGCCCATTCCCAGCGCCGCGTCGGCTCGGGCGTAGAGCCCGCCCTTTGAGCCGTGGCCATGCAGGACATGCGCCTGCGTTTCCTTCGCGATGGCGCGGATGCGCCGGATGTTACCGATGTCGGTCCAGTGCGGATTGCGATGCATCGGCAGACGGTGGATGCCCAAGGCACATTGGTCTTTGAGCTCGGCAAACGTCGCCTCGGCCCGCGGGTTGTCCGCGATCGTATCGGCGACGATGCCCACGGAGTGTCCATCAGCGATCAGGTAACGCGCCAGATCGATCACCTGCCGGAACAGGCCGCCGAGTGGCGCGCGGAACACCAGCAGCACGCGCAAGGCGCTCATGATCCTGTCAGGTCCTTGCAGCAGGGGTCAGAAGAACCGTTCGCGCACAAGAATCGTGTCGCCCGGGCGGATGGGGGTGGTGATCGGCACGTTGACGGTCAGGAGGTCGCCGTTCACGACGCGCGTCACCTCAGCATAGTGACGTGCGGCGCGCGCGGAAAACCCTCCGGCGATCGCCACGGCGGTCTGGATGGTCATGCCGTTGACGTAAGGGTATTGTCCCGATGTGGTCACTTCTCCGAGAATGAAGAAGGGCCGATAGGTATCGACCTCGACGCTGACCTTGGGTTCGCGCAGGAAGCCGGCGCGCAGACGGCCCTCGATCGAGCGTTCCAGCCCGGCGGTTGTCAAGCCGCGCGCCTCGACCGTGCCGATCAGCGGCAGCGAGATGCGCCCGGCGCCATCTACGGCATAGACGTTCGACAGTGCATCCTGTCCGAACACGATCACCCGCAGCTTGTCGCCGGAATTGAGCGTGTAGGGCTGGCTCAGGCTCGCCTGCAGCACATCCGGCGGCATGATGGGTGGCGAGCAGGCCGCAACGGTCAGCGCGCAGGTCAGGGAAAGGAGAATACGGAGCAAGCGCATCGCGACAGTACTGGTGATTGCGAACAGCCCCGACAATGCGCGGGTTATGGTTAACACTTTACCAATTTTGGCGAATTGGGAGCGCCTTAACGCACCACTAACCATGTTCGTTCGTAATCCCTTCGAATTTGCGTTCGGAGAATCGGTTCATGCGTGGTCCCATACAGCCGGATTTCGGGCAGGCGCCCGCCGCCGACGCCAGTCTCGGAGGCGTGTTCGCGGCGCTCAACCGGCGCAAGTGGTGGATCCTGATGGCGACGACGATGGCGTTCGTCGCCACGGCGGCGTTCGTGAACATCGTCACGCCGAGCTACACCGGCGAAGCCCGGCTTCTGCTGGAGAACCGCGACAACTACTTTACCCGGCCCGATCGCGATTCCCGTGGCGCCGAGCCATCGATTGACGCGGAAGCGGTGCAGAGCCAGGTGCAACTGATCCTGTCGCGCGACATCGCGCGCGCCGTGATCAAGAAGCTGGATCTTTCATCGAAGGAGGAGTTCGATTCCGCCCGCCGTGAAGCGAGCAGCCTGAAGCGTCTTCTCGCGATCGCCGGACTGGCCAAGGACCCGCTGGCCTCGTCGCCGGAGGAGCGTGTCCTGGAAGCCTACATGGACAAGCTGCTTGTGGTCACTGTCGGCAAGTCCCGTGTCATCTCCGTCAGTTTTTCCTCGAAGGACCCTGATCTGGCTGCCCGCGCCGCCAACACGGTGGCCGACGAGTACATCCGGTTCCAGGGCGACGCCAAGAAATCGACCACCCAGGGTGCCAGCGCCTGGCTTTCGCAGACCATCGAGACGCTCAGGGCCAAGGTCGCCGAGGCTGAAGCCAAGGTCGAGAACTACCGCGCAGCCAACGGGTTGCTCATCGGCTCGTCGAACGCGACCATCACCACCCAGCAACTCGGCGAGATGAACACGCAGATCTCGAACGCGCGTTCGGCGCAGTCGGATCTGCAAGCCAAGGCCCGGTTGATTCGCGAGGCCCTGAAGAACGGGCGCATCTTCGAAACCTCCGATGTGGTCAACAACGAACTCATCCGCCGCCTGCTGGAACAGCGCGTCGCGATGAAGACGCAGATCGCACTGGAAGAGCGCACGCTGTTGCCGGGCCATCCGCGCATGAAGGAACTGACCGCTCAGCTCAATGACCTGGAGGGTCAGATCCGCACCGCCGCGGAGCGCACGGCCCGGACACTGGAGAACGACGCCCGCGTTGCCGGCGCGCGCATGCAGAGCCTGCAAGCCGAGTTCGAGGGACAGAAGCGCACCGCCGCCGACGCCAACGGCAGCGAGGTCCAGCTTCGCGCCCTGGAACGCGAGGCACGGGCGCTGCGCGACAATTACGAATCCTATCTGGCGAAATACCGCGATTCCCTTTCGCGCGATTCCGATGCCGCCTCGCCGGCCGATGCCCGCATCTTCTCCCGCGCTATCGTTCCGCAGAAGCCGGCCTTCCCGAAAAAGCTGCCAATGATCCTGCTGGCGACGCTGGCCACGCTCATCCTGAGCTGCGCCATGGTCGTCACGCGTCAGGTCTTCATGACCGATCCGGCTGGTGAGATCATGCCGCCGGCGATGGTCGATCCCCACGGGCGCTTCGTTGCGCCGGAAGCGCCGCGCCACCATCCCGGGCAGTTCCAGGCGTCGCCTCCGGTCGCGGACCCGTCATTCAATCCGCAACCGGCCTGGCATCCGGCGCCGCCGGCTGCACCTCCGGCAGCGGCCAGGGTTCGGGAGCCTCAGGTCCAGGCGGCAGCCCCCCCTCCGGTGGCCGAGCCTCCGGTGCTGGCGCCCGAACAGGCGGCCGAAAGACTCCAGGCGACC
>DAOMXN010000060.1:0-11102 GCA_035437025.1 Beijerinckiaceae bacterium
AACCGGCCGACATCGCCGCGGTCACGCGGGGCATGCCGGATTTTTCGGACCTGCCCGAGCCCCTTCACCAGCGCGCCGCAGAGCTGGGGGAAGGGTCCGTGCGCCGCGCGTTGTCCGTGCTCGAACCCAAGCGCCTGGCCTTCAATGACCGGGTGGAGGCGACCCTCGCCGGCCTGCCGCACCTCGACGGCAACGAAATCGATGCGATCGCCGAGCAGACCGCCGGGCGAACCGGCGAGGAAGCGTTCGTCCGGTTCTGCGAGTTGTGCGAAAGCTGGCTGGCGCGCGAAATGGCGGAACGGCCCCGCGATGTCGCGGCGCTCGCACCGTTGTCCGAACTTTGGAATCGCCTGGGCGAGGGACGGCGCGACGTCGAGGCCTACAATCTCGACCGTCGCCCTTTCGTCATCGCGATGATCGCCGACCTGGCCGCCGCCGCGCGTCGACCGGTCAGAGCATGATCGCCCTGCCTTCCTTGATCGAGCGTTCCGCCGCCAGGCCTATCTTCACCGCCATCAGCCCATCCGCCATGGTCACATCGACGGCGCCCCCGTCCAGAACGGCGCGCCGGAAGCCAAGGTGCTGGTAATAGGTCGACCCATGATGGTCGCCGGCCTTCAGCACATGCGGATCGACATGGACCGTGCTCCGCCTCGGGCCTTTCGGATCGCGCGGGGAAATCTCGATCTCGCTCTCCCGCTCGCCGCCGCCCGGCCAGAAGCGCGCCGGCCCCGGCACGAAGCACTCGACCTTCGCCCTGTCGCCGACCGCCGTGATGATCTCCTGCCAGTACGAGCCTTCCGCGAACATGCAAAGCTCCAGCATGGCGCGGCGCCCGGAGCGGAAGTCGACGATACAGTAAGCGTTGTCGATGATGTCCGGCATGCGACCGCCGTATCGCTCGCCCCGGTGGTTTACGTCCATGGCGCCGGATGCATAAACGCGGACCGGCTCGTCAGCCATGATCAGGCGCATGAGGTCGAAGAAGTGGCAGCATTTCTCGACGAGCGTTCCCCCGGTGCGTTCGGAAAACCGGTTCCAGTCGCCGACCTTTTCGAGGAACGGAAAGCGGTGTTCGCGGATCGTCAGCATGTGCAAGGCGCCGACTTCGCCGGCTGAGACGCGCTGGCGCAACTCGGCGACCGGCGGCATGTAGCGGTATTCCATCGCCACCCAGACCGGCGCGCGATGCGCTGCGGCGGCGCGCTCCAGTGCGTCGCACTCCTCAAGGCGCGTGCAGACCGGCTTCTCCACCAGGACCGGCAGCGCACGCGACTGCGCGAAGATGTCGCCCAGGATGGCGGCATGGGTATCGTTGGGGCTGGCGATGATGAGTGCATCGCAGTCGCCTGCCGCAAGAAGGCTGTGGTGATCCGCGAAGAGCCTGGCCTGCGGCCCGGCGGATTCGCCGGACAGACGGCGGGACTCGGCGTCCGGATCGGCGATGGCGGCCACGACGGAGCCCGGGATCAGCGCGAGGTTGCGCATGTGCTCACGGGCCATCATGCCGGCGCCGATGATGCCGTATCGAATAACTTGGGTCATGGTCTGATGTTCCTGAAGGCTTCGGGCGGTTCGCAGGGACCGAAGCCCTGCTTCAGCCCTTCATGCCGCCCTGCGTCAAGCCGGAGACGATCTTGTCCTGATAGATGGCGATCAGCACGCAGACCGGGGTGATCGCCACCACCAGTGCCGCCGACATGATCGGCCAGGGAAAGGCGAATTCGCCCTGGTAGAGCGTGATACCCACCGGCAGCGTGCGGCTCATCACGCGCGGCGAGAGCGTCAGCGCCAGCAGGAATTCGTCCCAGGCGTTGACGAAGGCGAGGATCGCCGCGGTGAACACACCCGGAGCCGACAGTGGCACCACCACACGGAACAGCGCCCCCACGCGGGTGCAGCCGTCGATCATCGCCGCGTTCTCGAGGTCGGCCGGTATGTCCTGGAAGAAGGCGATCAGCACCATGGTGCACACCGGCATCGACAGCACGGCATAGGGAAAGATGAGCGCCCACCAGGTGTTCAGCAGTCCGGCGTCGCGCATCACCGCGAACAGCGGCACGAGGATTGAAATCAGCGGGAACATGGCGATGGCGAGGATCACCGAAAGGATCAGCCCGGGCGCCGGTAGTCGCAGACGTACGAGCGCGTAGGCCGCCAGCGCCGACACGAGCACGCAGATCACCGTGGAAATGATCGCTACCGCGACCGAGTTCGCGATGAAGACAAGGATGGGCTGGTCAACGAAGACACGGGTGAAGTTCTCCAGCGTCGGCTGGTTCGGGAAGATGGTGATGGGGATGCGGTTGAGCTCTCCCTCGGTCTTCAGCGAGGTGAACAGCACCCAGATCGCCGGGATGAAACCGTTCGCCGCCACGATCAGCGCGGCCAGCCAGGTGATGTTGCGCTTCTTCTGCGAACTGGTCATGGCGTCACCTGCCAGCCTTCGAGGGATCGCGCCGGGTGTAGCGCAGGTAGCCCGAGGTCGCGATCACCGACACGATGAACATCAGCACGGCGAGCGCCGACCCATAGCCGAAATCGAGGAAATCGATCGTCGTCTTGTGGATGTACATCGCAAGCGTCTCGGTGGAGTTGCCCGGCCCGCCATTGGTCATGGCGTAGGGAATGTCGAAGGTCTGGATGGCGGTGATGGTCCGGAAAATCAGAGCCACGAAGATCGCGGGGCGCAGCATGGGCAGCGTGATCTCGACGAACTGCTGCCACTTGTTGGCGCCGTCGATCTCGGCTGCCTCATACATGGACTTCGGAATCGTCTGGAGGCCGGCGAGCAGGACCAGCGCAACGAAACTCGACGATTTCCAGATGATCGCAATGCAGATCGCGATGAAGGCAAGGGTCGGGTCGGTCAGCCAGTTCAGCGGCTTCAATCCGAACCAGATCAGCGCGTTGTTGACGATGCCCTGCTTGAATTCAAAGAACCAGCGGAAGATCAGGCCGGCAAACACCAGAGGCAGCGCCCAGGGCAGCAACAGGCCGAGGCGCACGGGCCACTTGATGCGGAAGGGCTGGTTGGCGAGCAACGCCAGGCCAAGACCAACGATCACCGCGCCGGGCACGGTGACCAGAATGTACAGCGCGGTGTTGAGCGTCGATGACCAGAAATGCGGGTCCGTGAGGCCCTTCCAGTACTGCTCCAGGCCGACGAAGGGCGTGCCCATCCAGGGCTGGGCGAGATGCTGGAAACGGAACGAGGTCCAGATCAGCGTCGCGACCGGATAGATCACCGTGGCGGCCAGCAGGATAAAGGCCGGCGCCAGCATCACCAGGCCCAGCCGCCGCTCGGATCGCTCCAGCGGGGTGAGGCGGTGTTTGAGGACAGGCGTCGCGCTGGTCATGACCGGCCCCGGGTCGGATGTTGGGTCGAGAAGTGCCTGCGACCCTCCGCCGCCAAGCGCGGCGGAGGGCTTCTTGTTCTGGCATCAGCGATAGATGGCGCCGAGGCGGGTCGTCATGTCGCCAAGCGCCTGCTCGGCGGTCTTGGTCCCGGCGAGGTAGGCGTTCATGTTGGTGCGAACGATTTCCGATACCTCGGTGTAGCGCGCCGAGACCGGGCGGGAGCGGGCGGATTGGACGACCGGCAGCGCATCCTTGAACCAGGGGTTGGCCTTCAGGACGTCGGCATCGGCGTAGACCTCGGCAAAGACCGGCAGGTGCGAGGCGGCGATCGCCTGCATCTTCGAGACTTCCGGCGAGGACAGGAAGCGCAGCAACTTATAGGCCGCTTCCTTGTTCTTGGAGAACGCGGTGATGGCGAGCTGCCAGCCGCCGATGCAGGTCGACTGCCTGTCCGCCGTGAAGCCCGGCAGCGGAATCACACCGACCTTGTCCTTCACCTGCGAGTCGGCATCGTTCTGGAAACGGTTCCAGTTGAACGCCCAGTTCATGTTGTACACCGCACCGCCGGCCTGGAACATCTGGCGCGCGCGATCAGTCACAATCTCGGCGATGTTGGCCGGGAGCACACCAGCGGTCTTCATGTCTGCGTAGAGCTTGAACGGTGCCTTGGCGGCATCGGCGCCCAGAGCCAGCTTGCCGCCGGAATCGGTCAGGTCACCGCCCGAACCCCAGACCGGCACGAGATAGGTGCACACCGTGCCTTCGATGGGCGCGCCGGCCGTGAGGAAGCCCTGCAGATTGGCGTTGCCCTCGCCCTTCATCACGGCGCCGGCCGATGCCTGCAACTCGGCCCAGGTCTTCGGCGGCTGTTGCTTGTGCTTCTCCAGCAGGTCCTTGCGGTAGTAAAGGAATTGCGCATCGGCGAAGTAGGGCAGGGCGATAACCTTGCCGTTGACGATGTTCGCGGCGCGGTATGCCGGCAGGTATTTCGCCATCACCGCGTCCTTCTCGGCGCCGAGGAAGCCGTCCAGCGGTTCCGCCCAGTTGGCCGCCGCCCATTGCGCCGGGCGGATGACATCGATCAGCACCACGTCGAGCGACGCGTCACGCGAGGCCAGAACGGTGTTGAGATACTGCTGCTGCTGCTCGGATGTGGCGCCGCCGACCTCGATGTCGACCTTCATGCCGGGATTGCGCTCCTGGAACACGTCCAGGATCTTGCGCATCACATCGGGGCGCTGCTGGCCGCCGGTGAAAATACGCAGGTTCTGCGCCTCGGCCGGCGTTGTCGCCAGGCCCAGCGCCATAAGGGATGCCCCGACGACGCTGGCAACGATGCCTTTTCTCATGTCTTCCTCCTTCAGCGGCCTTCCTGCCGCGGTTCTTCGCTCATGACTTGCCGCCCGCCGCGCCCCAGAGCGCGGACAGGCCGGTTTCCTCATCGAACAGATGCGCCCGGGCCATCGCGAGCGACAGATCGACGGTCTGACCGACCTTCAGGCCGAGGTCCGGCTCGAAACGGCCGGTCAGTTCCGCGTTGCCGATCTTGACCCGAGCCAGCGTCTCGGAACCGAGCGGCTCGGTCAGCACGACATGACCCCGTACCTGGGCAAAGCCATCACCCGGTCGCGAACCGGCCTGGATGTGTTCCGGCCGTATTCCGAAGCTGACCTTGCGCCCGGACAACGAGCGGGCAGCGCTGCGCAGTTCTCCAGGCAGCGACAGCGTCACATCGCCAAGCGTCAGCGAGGCACCGTCGGCAGCGATCGCGCAATCGGCGAAATTCATGGGCGGGGAACCGGTGAACCCGGCGACAAACCGGGTGCGCGGGCGATTATAGATGTCGTCCGGCGTGCCTAGCTGCTCCAGATGACCGCTGCGCATCACCGCGATCCGGTCAGCGAGCGTCATCGCCTCCACCTGATCGTGCGTCACATAGATCATGGTGTTCTGAAGACGCTGGTGCAGTTTCTTGATCTCCACCCGCATTTCGCTGCGCAGCTGGGCGTCCAGGTTGGAGAGCGGCTCGTCGAACAGAAAGGCGCGCGGCTCGCGCACGATGGCGCGGCCCATTGCGACGCGCTGGCGCTGACCGCCCGAGAGCTGACCGGGTCGGCGGTCGAGCAGGTGCCCGATCTGGAGGATCTGCGCGGCTTCCGCCACCTTTGTCGCGACCGTCTCCGGCGCCGCGCCACGCATGCGCAGGCCGAAGCCGATGTTCTCGCGCACGGTCTTGTGGGGATAGAGGGCGTAGTCCTGGAACACCATCGCGATGTCGCGCGAACGCGGCGGCAAGTCATTCACGCGATCCCCGCCAATGCGGATGTCGCCGCCGGAAATCGACTCCAGCCCGGCAATCATCCGCAAGAGCGTCGACTTTCCGCAGCCGGAGGGGCCAACCAGAACGACGAATTCGCCGTCGCCGATGGCGATGTCGACCCCATGGATGACGGGCACGGGACCGTAACTCTTGCGGACACCGACGATGTCGACCGAAGCCAAGCGCGCCTCCCGGGCAGCAATGCTCTCTCTGCTATATTTTATATCTTATATAAGACTGGATCGCGCGATGGTCAATCCGTGTGAATCCGGTTGTCGGACCATCCGGCATGGGCGTGGCGGGGGTGGCGGGTCTGCCGGCTAAGGGCAGCCGGCCCGGCGCTTGAAATTGGCCATGTCGGAAGCCACCGCTTCCATCTCCCTGCCACGACCGTTCGCCGCGGCGGCGCAGGCCCGCGGACGGTCCCCGGTCTCAATGAGAGCCTGCGCGAGATTGCTGCGGGGCGCGGCCCATTCCGGTGTCTTCGTGAAGATGCGCAGCAACAGTGCGGACAAGGCCAGCATGTCGATGCCCAACTGTTTCCGCGAGTGGATCACGCGCTCTCAGCGAGCGGTAGTCGCGCTCGCGCGTTCCTCATCCTGCAAGGCCTTTTTCGACAGTTTGCCGACGGGCGTGCGCGGAAGGGCCTCGCGGATTTCGAGATGCGCGGGCATTTCATGCCGGCCAATCTTGTCGGCGAGGAAGGCCCGCAATGCATCCAGCGTGAGCGCAGGGGCACCCGGCTTTAGCGCCACGAAGACCTTTATGGCAGCGCCGCGATACGCGTCGGGAACGCCCAGAGCGATGCATTCGGCGACCGCCGGGTGCTCGTAGACCGCTTCCTCCACCACGCGGGGGTAAACGTTGAACCCGCCGGAGGTGATCATGTCCTTCTTGCGGTCGACGATGAAAAAGAATCCCTCAGCGTCCGTGTAGCCCATATCGCCGGTCAGCAGGTATCCGTCGGCGAAGGCGGCCGCATTCTCTTCCGGGCGGTTGTGATAGCCCTTGATGACATTCGGCCCCTTGACTCGGATTTCGCCGATTTCGCCGACGCCGAGCCGCCGATGCGGATCGTCCAGCGCGACGATGTCCATGTGCAGGCCGGGAACCGGCAAGCCGATGGTTCCTGCCGGGGCTGGCTTGTGGAGTGGAATGCGGGAGCCGGCCGGCGCGGTTTCGGTCATGCCCCAGCCGCCGCCGAGCCGCTTGCCCGTGAGCTTGCCGATGCGCGCCTCGATCTCCACAGGGCAGGACGCGCCGCCGGAACTGACGGTCCGCAGCGAGGACAGGTTCCGCGTCTCGATACCGGGGAAATTGGCGATGGCGATCCACATCGTCGGAACACCGGGGAACTGGGTGATGCCGCGCCGCTCGATGTCATCCACCACGGCCGCGACGTCGAAGCGCGGATGCAGCACCAGTTCCGCGCCGTTGCGCAGTCCGAACATCAGCACCGTGGTGAGGCCGTAGATGTGGAACAGCGGCAGCACCATCAGCGTCTTTTCCGCGCCGTAGCGCAGCAGATTCTGTGGTTCGGCCCAGGCGCGATACATCTCGCAGGCCGCGTAGAGATTGGCGTGGCTGAGCGCCGCGGCTTTCGGCATCCCGGTAGTGCCGCCGGTGAACTGGAGGACGGCGACCTCGGCCGGATCGACCGGCGCGAAGGCGCTTGCCGGCAGCGGAGCATGGTCCAGAAGCGCTGCGCCGGAGCGGATTGGACCGGCTTCCGCAGTGCGTTGGAGCCTATCCTCGCGCCAGACCGCATCTTCGCCGACGATGATCGTATCAATGATCCCTGTCGCGGCGAACCGATCCTGCAGAAGCCGCGCCGCGCCGGCCATCGGCCCGAGATCGGTGGTCGCGACGATGCGCGCGCCGGAATCCTTCAGCTTGTGGGCAAGCTCGCGTTCGGCGTCGAGCGGGGAGAGATGCACGACGATGCCGCCGAGCCGCATCACCGCGAAGAACAGCACGGGGTGCCAGGGCGTGTTCGGCAGATAGAGCGCCACCGGCGTGCCGCGACCAACCCCGAGAGTCATGAGCCCGGTCGCCGCCCGCGCCACGAGGTCGCCGAAGGCCGCATAGGTCCAGGTCCGCGCCCCGTAGCTCAGCGCAGGCCGGTCCGGATAGCCCGCGATGCCGTTGTCCAGCACCTTGCCGACCGGACCGGTCTCAAGCGGAAAATCCCAGCGCACGCCCGGCGGATAGGACTTTTCCCAAGGGTAGGGGCGGGGCGGGAAGCCGGGATTGGTCACCGCCCGTTGCCCCGGTTCGCTCAGCGCCCTTCGCGGCGCGACAGGAAGGCGAGCTTTTCAAACAGGCTGACGTCCTGCTCGTTCTTCAACAGCGCGCCATGCAGGATCGGCAGCAGCTTGCGCTGGTCGCGTTCCTTCAGCGCTTCGGGCGAAATATCCTCGGAGACGAGCAGCTTCAGCCAGTCCAGCAGCTCGGAGGTGGAGGGCTTCTTCTTCAGGCCCGGCGTGTCGCGCACCTGGAAGAACACGTTGAGCGCCGCCGCGACAAGCTGCCGCTTGATGCCGGGATAATGCACGTCGACGATCTTCTGCATCGTCTCGCCATCCGGGAACTTGATGTAGTGGAAGAAGCAGCGGCGCAGGAATGCGTCCGGCAGTTCCTTCTCGTTGTTCGAGGTGATGACGACTATGGGGCGCTGCGCGGCCTTCACCGTCTCGCCGGTCTCGTAGACATGGAATTCCATCCGGTCGAGTTCGAGCAGCAGGTCGTTCGGGAACTCGATATCCGCCTTGTCGATCTCGTCGATCAACAGCACCGGGCGCTGGTCCGAAGAGAATGCCTCCCAGAGCTTGCCCTTGCGGATGTAGTTGCGGATGTCCGAGACGCGCGGATCGCCGAGCTGGCTGTCGCGCAGGCGCGAGACCGCGTCGTACTCATAGAGGCCCTGCGCGGCCTTGGTGGTGGACTTGATGTGCCAGGTAATCAGGTGGGAGCCGGTCGCCCTGGCGATCTCCTCGGCCAGCACGGTCTTGCCGGTTCCGGGCTCGCCTTTGACCAGCAGGGGGCGCTGGAGCACGATAGCGGCGTTGACCGCCACCTTGAGGTCGTCGGTGGCGACATAGGAGTCAGTGCCGGCAAAACGCATTGTTCAGTTCCAAACCATCACGATACTGTTGTTTGGAACGCCCGATGCGAGCGGTCAATAGGCTGGCGGTCAATGCGTTGTGGCAGCGCCATGCCTGGCGTCGATCAGGACGATGGCCTCGCCGCACTCCATCTTCGCAAAACGGATCGCCGACTTCATGTCGACGAACACGCCGCCGAGACGGCCGAGGTTGTCGCTCAGCTCCCAGAGGCCGGACTGGTGCCCGCGCAGGGTCAGCACGCGTGCGGTGGACGCGGTGTCGGCCGCATACTGGGTCATCATCTTCATGGCGAACCTCCTCGGTTTGCCCCACGCTGGACTCTATAGGCGAAGCGCCGGGGCGGTGCAGTGCGGCGGCGCACAGGGCAGGGTGGCTTGACCTTCCGGCCCCGCCGGGGAAGAAAGCGTCATGCTGCTCCATTTCTTCACTTCGCTGCGCGAGGCCAAGGTTCCCGTCACGCTGCGCGAGTACCTGACGCTGATCGAGGCGCTCAAGGCCGATCTCGCCAATGCCACCGTCGAGGATTTCTACTATCTCTCTCGCGCGCTGCTGGTGAAGGACGAGCGCAACCTCGACAAGTTCGACCGGGTGTTCGGTACCGTCTTCAAGGGGTTGGAAGGCGCGGCTGCGGACGGCATCGCTCCGGTCGACATTCCCGAGGAGTGGCTGCGCAAGCTCGCCGAGAAATATCTGTCCGATGAGGAAAAGGCCAAGATCGAGGCACTGGGCTGGGACAAGCTCTGGGAGACGCTGAAGCAGCGACTGGAGGAGCAGAAGGGACGCCATCAGGGCGGCAACAAGTGGATTGGCACGGGCGGTACCTCTCCCTTCGGCGCCTATGGCTACAATCCGGAAGGCATCCGCATAGGTCAGGCCGGGAACCGCAACTTCCGCGCGGTGAAGGTCTGGGACAAGCGCGAGTTCAAGGATCTCGACGGCAAGGCAGAACTCGGAACCCGCAACATCAAGATCGCGCTCAGGCGCCTGCGCCGGTTCGCGCGCACCGGGGCGCTGGACGAGCTTGACCTCGACGGCACGATCAGGGGCACGGCCCACAAGGGCTACCTCGACGTGCACATGCGCGCGGAGCGCCGCAACGCCATCAAGGTGCTGCTGCTGCTCGACATCGGCGGGTCGATGGACTGGCACGTGGAGCAGGCGGACGAACTGTTCTCGGCCGCCAAGTCCGAGTTCAAGCACATGGAACACTTCTATTTCCACAACTGCCTCTACGAGCGGGTGTGGAAGGAGAACCGCAGGCGCGACCAGTCCTCGCTGTCGACGGCGGAACTCCTGCGCACCTATGGCGGCGAATATCGCGTCGTCTTCGTCGGCGATGCCTCGATGAGCCCTTACGAGATCATGCAGCCCGGCGGCTCGGTGGAGCACTTCAACGAGGAGGCCGGAGCGGTCTGGCTCCAGCGCATGCTGGATCATTTCCCCAAGTCGGTGTGGCTGAATCCGATCCCGGAGCAGCACTGGGGCTACACCCACTCCATCCGCATGATCCAGCAGCAGTTTTCGGGCCGCATGTTCCCGCTGACGCTGGAAGGCCTCGATGGTGCGATGCGGGCGCTGAGCCGATAGGACGCTGCGTGGAGCCGATCCTCGTCCTCATCGACGCCGATGCCTGCCCGGTGAAGGAGGAAACCTACAAGGTCGCCGCACGCCACGGCGTGAGAACCATCGTGGTTTCCAACACCTGGATGAATGTGCCGCGCGGCGATCCGCTGATCGAACAGGTGGTCGTGCCTGCGGGTCTCGATGTCGCGGATGACTGGATCGCGGAGCGGGCCCGACGCGGCGTCGTGGTGATCACGGCGGACATACCGCTGGCCGCACGCAGCCTCAGGGCGGGGGCGGATGCCATCGCGCCGAACGGCCGGCCCTTCACCGAGCAGTCTATCGGCAACGTGCTCGCGACACGCAACCTGATGGATGACCTGCGCTCCGCAGGGGCGATCACCGGCGGGCCGAAACCCTTCGCGCCGAAAGACCGTTCGGCGTTCCTGTCAGCGCTCGACCTGGCGATCGTACGGCTGAAGCGGGCCGGATTCGGCGGCGCGGCGCAAGTCGCGCCTTGAATCGCTGCGAAGCGCGACACCACCGCAATCGCAGCGCTCAGGACTTCTTCGCGGCCTTTCTCGCAGGCTTCTTTGCCGGAGCCTTCGCTTTGGTGCCTCCGCCGCTGGCTTCGCGGGCGCGCAGCAGATCGATTGCTTGTTCCAGCGTGATATCGTCCGCCGCCATCGCCTTCGGAATGTTGGCGTTGACCTTGCCCCAGTTGACGTACGGAC
>DAOMXN010000061.1:0-4472 GCA_035437025.1 Beijerinckiaceae bacterium
TGGCGAAGGTGCCGACGGCGCCGGAGATGGCGCAGGTCGCGACTTCCGCACGGGCCGCGACGAGGCGGGCGCGGTTGCGCGAAAACTCGGCATGGGCCTGCGCCAGCTTCAGGCCGAAGGTCACCGGCTCGGCATGGATGCCATGCGAGCGGCCGATCGTCGGCGTCATCTTGTGCTCGAAGGCGCGGCGCCTGATGGCGGCGAGCAGGGCGTCGAGGTCGGCGATGAGAAGATCGGCGGCCTGGGTGAGCTGGATGTTCAGGCAGGTGTCGAGCACGTCCGACGAGGTCATGCCCTGATGGACGAAGCGCGCTTCCTCGCCGACGATCTCGGACAGATGCGTCAGGAAGGCGATGACGTCATGCTTGGTAACGCGTTCAATCTCGTCGATGCGGGCGACGTCGAAGACGGCGTCCTTGCCCTTTTCCCAGATTTTCGCGGCGGCTTCCTTCGGCACGACCCCGAGCTCCGCGAGCTTGTCGGTTGCGTGCGCCTCGATCTCGAACCAGATGCGGAAGCGGTTCTGCGGCTCCCAGATCGCGGTCATCGCAGGGCGGGAATAACGGGGGATCATGGGGCGCTTCCTTCGTACTTCTGGACGGCCCCCCTCATTCGGATGAGGGGTTAGAGTTCCGCCGCCGCCCGCAGGGCACGGCAATTCTCGGCGTATTTCTCTTTCCCGCCCCGGAAAAAGGCGGAACCGGCGACGAGCACGTTGGCGCCGGCCCTGGCCGCGAGCGGCGCGGTTTCCGGCGTGATGCCGCCGTCGACCTCCAGATCGATGGGCCGGGAGCCGATCAGCGCCTTGCAGGCGGCGATCGTCGGCAGGACGGACTTGATGAAGCTCTGGCCGCCGAAGCCCGGGTTCACGCTCATCACCAGCACGAGATCGAGCATGTCGAGCAGCGGTTCGATGGCCGAGGCCGGCGTTCCGGGGCAAAGGACGATGCCGGACTTCTTGCCGAGGGAGCGGATGAGCTGCAGCGTGCGATGGCTGTGCGCGCTGGCCTCGACATGGAAGGAGATGAGGTCCGCGCCGGCCTTCGCGAAGGCTTCGACGTAAGGGTCGACCGGCGCGATCATCAGATGCACGTCGAAGCATTTCTTCGAATAGGGGCGAATCGCCTTCACGAGATCCGGCCCGAAGGTGATGTTCGGCACGAAATGGCCGTCCATCACGTCGATATGGATCCAGTCACCGCCGGCGGCGTCGGCGGCGGCGACATCCGGGCCGAGACTGGCGAAATCGGCGGCGAGGATGGACGGGGCGATGAGCAGATCGCGGAGCATGCGCGCCGTTAGCACCGGACGGGGCCGGGAACAACCACAGCATTTGCATGGCCGCCATTGATCCACCGGCTTGAAAGGCGCGCGCGGGGGCTTCAAAGTGCGTGCCGGTCAATTCGGGGATGTGTCGGTCATGCGCAGCGACGTGCTGGTTCTTGGAGCGGGGTTCGTGGGCATCGGTCTGGCCCTCAACCTCCAGGCGAAAGGGCGCAGCGTCACGCTCGTCGACCGGCGCGGACCAGGCGAGGAGACCTCCTACGGCAACACCGGGCTGATCCAGTCGGAAGCTGTTATGCCGTATCCGTTCCCGACCAATCCCTGGGTCATCCTCCAGGCGGCGCTGAACCTGCGCACGGATGCCTATTACAGCCCGTCGTCTTTGCCGAAGGTTGCCTCCTTCATCTACGGCTACTGGCGCGAGGCGGCGAAGGACCGGGTGATGCGCACGGCGAGGGCGCGGGCGCCGATCTTCGAGATTTCGATTCCCGAACACGAGAAGCTGGCGCAGGCGGCGGGGGCGATCGCGCAGTTCCGCCCGACCGGTTGGCTCAAGGTGTTCCGCAACGACCGCAATCTCGCCGACGAGATCGGCAAGATCACCGAACTGAAGCAGTGGAACGTCGAGGCCGCGGTGCTCAACCACCGGGAAGTCGCCGCCGCCGAGCCGGGTCTGACACCGGGCGAGATCATCGGCGGCGTGAAGTACAACGGGCCGATCAGCCTGGCCGAGCCGCTGGCGCTGAGCCGCGCCTATGTGGAGCTGTTCAAGAAGCAGGGGGGCCGGGTCGTCACGGGCGACGCGCGCTCTCTCCAGCAGGAGGGCGACGGCTGGTCCGTGGCGGTCGAGGGTGGTCGGGAGAGCGCGCGCGATTGCGTGATTGCGCTCGGCCCCTGGGCCAAGGATGTCACCGAGCCGCTGGGGTATCGCATGCCGCTCGGCGTCAAGCGCGGCTATCACATGCATTTCAGCGCCAGGGGGAATGCCAGCCTCAACGGTCCGATCCTCGACGGCGACGTTGGTTATTGCCTGACACCGATGACGCAAGGCTTCCGCCTGACCACCGGCGCGGACTTCTCCGATCGCGATGCGCCGCCGGTGTATGTACAGGTGGATCGCGCGGAAAAGGCCGCGCGCGGCATCTTCCCGCTCGATTCACGCCTTGAGGACACGCCCTGGATGGGGCGGCGACCGTGCACGCCGGACATGATTCCGGTGATGGGCCCGGCGCCGCGCCACAAGCGGCTGTGGTTCAACTTCGCTCATGCCCACCACGGGTTGACGCTGGCGGGAAGCTGCGGACGCTTCATGGCCGAAATGATCTGCGGCGAGACGACCTACTGCGATCCGAAGCCCTATTCGGCGGAACGGTTCGGCTGAAGTCAGGGCCCGAACCGGTCCTTCCACGCTGGCAGGGCACCGGGGAAGGGCAGGGCCGTCGCTTCATACACGCCGCGCGCGATGGCGCGGGCCAGGCAATCGCCTGCGGCAAGCCCGATCTCGGTGAGATCGCGCATCGGGTTGGCCATCACTTTGCGGCCGGTCGAGGCGGCATAGATCGTGTCGCCGTCGAAGGCCGCATGGGCCGGGCGGATGGCCTTGCCGAGTCCGTCATCGGCCATGATGGCGATGCGCTTGGCTTCCGCCTTGGTGAGGAGCGCATCGGTCGCGACAAGGGCGATGGTGGTCGCCGGCGCGTCGCCCTTGACGCGCAGGGCCAGCGCCGCGTCCGGGATGGCTGCCGGCCAGCCGAGACCGCCGAACTCGCGATTTTGTTCGTAGGGCGCGGCCCAGAAATGCGGTGTGTCGCCAATAGTCGCCATGCCGATGGCGTTGACAATGACGATGGCGCCCACCGTGTATCCGGATGCCGTGACCATGCTGGCAGAGCCAAGCCCGCCCTTGAGATTGGCGGTTGTCGCGCCATATCCCCCTCCCGCGGAGCCAAGCGCGAAATCCTTTCCGGCGCGCCGGGCGGCTTCGATGCCCAGATTCCAGTAGGGCGGCTTGTGACCCCAGGCCTTGTCGCCGCCGTTGACCAGATCGAAGACGATGGACTGCGAGACGATCGGAATCGTGATGCCGGCCAGCATGAAGCCGCGCCCCTGCTCTCGGAGATGCGACAGAACGCCGCCCGCCGCATCGAGGCCGAACAGGGATCCGCCGGACAGGACAACCGCATCGATGCCCTGCTGGGTCATGTCGGTTTCCAGCAGCGTGGTGTCACGCGAGCCTGGCGCGCCGCCGCCATGGCGGACCGAGCAGACTGCCGTCTTGTCGAAGATCACGGCGGTGACGCCGGTCGCGACCTTCTCGTCCTCGACATTGCCGACGCTGACACCCGGAACGTCCGTGATCAGATTGCGCATGCGCCCTCGCGAAAGTTTTAGGAGGTTGAGAGTATTTCTCATGCGCGGCATGGCAAAGTGCAACCGGTTCCAACCCACACGGAAACGATGAACGGCGATCTGACCTATCCCTACGTGGCCCTCGCCGGGCTCCTGAGCTTCCTCAGCCCCTGCGTGCTGCCGCTTGTGCCGCCATACCTGTGCTATCTCGCCGGCACGACGCTGGACGAGTGGTCAGACGAAACGGAAAGCGGGATCAATCACTGGGCGCTGGCGGCTGCGGCCTGCTTCGTACTGGGGTTTTCCACGGTGTTCGTGCTGCTCGGCGCCGGTGCTTCGGTGATCGGCGGCTTCCTGCGACAGAATTCGCTGGAGATCGGCTGGATCGCAGGGGCGCTGATCGTCGTGATGGGATTGCACTTCATCGGCCTGATCCGCATTCCGATCCTGGCGCGTGAGGCCAGGCTGCATGTGGAAAAGCCGGCGGGCGTGGCCGGGGCCTATGTCATGGGTCTCGCCTTCGCCTTCGGCTGGTCCCCCTGCATCGGCCCCGTCCTTGGCAGCGTCTTCGCGGTGGCCGGCTCGGAAGCGAGCGTGACGCGGGGCATGACGCTGCTGGCGGTCTATTCCGCCGGCCTGGGCATACCGTTCCTGATCGCAGCCTTTGCGATGGGGCCGTTCGTGCGTTTCCTGAAGCGGTTCCGCACCCATCTCGGCACGGTCGAGAAGGTGATGGGAGGATTCCTGGTGGCGACCGGCATCGCGTTCATCACGGGATCGTTCACGACGCTCGGAACCTGGCTGCTTGACTTGTTTCCTGCCCTGGGAAAGCTCGGATA
>DAOMXN010000061.1:4572-11069 GCA_035437025.1 Beijerinckiaceae bacterium
CTGGCCTGACTGGCCGGCGTCAGCTTACTGCTGGAAGTAGCTGATCTTGCCGTCCGGGCCCTTCTTCCAGGTGTACATCACGTAGTCCGGACGGGTGATGTCGCCCTTCTTGTCGTAGGAGAGCTCGCCGATCACGGTCTTGAACTTCTGACCGGACTTGATCTGCTCGGCGACCTTCTTCGGGTCGACCGACTTGGCGGTTTCCGCCGCCTGCTTGATCACCTCGACCGCGGCGTAGGAGTAGAGCGTGTAGCTCTCCGGATCGATCTTCTTGGCCTTGTACTTCTCGACGATGGCCTTGGCTTCCGGACGGGCGCGCGGGTCCGGCGGGAAGGTCATCAGCGTGCCTTCGGTGCCCGGGCCGCCGATGGTGGCGAACTCGGCCGAGGTGATGCCGTCACCCGACATCATCACCGCGTTCAGGCCCTGATCGCGCATCTGACGGATGATCAGGCCGCCTTCGGTGTGCAGGCCGCCCCAGTAGACGACCTCAACGCCGGCCGCCTTCATCTTGGAAACCAGGGCCGAGAAGTCCTTCTCGCCGGTGTTCACGCCTTCGTAGAGGACTTCCTTGACGCCGCGCTTGCCCATGGCCTTGCGGGTCTCGTCGGCGAGGCCCTGGCCGTAGGTGGTCTTGTCGTGCACGACGGCGACCTTCTTGCCCTTCAGCTTGTCGGCGATGTAGGCGCCGGCAACTTCACCCTGCTGATCGTCGCGGCCGCAGGTGCGGAACGCGTTCCACAGGCCGCGCTCGGTGACCTTCGGGTTGGTCGCGGAGGGGCTGATCATCAGGATGCCGTTCTCGGCGTAGATTTCCGAGGCCGGGATGGTGACGCCCGAGTTGAAGTGACCGACCACGAACTTGATGCCGTCGCCGACGAACTTGTTGGCGACCGAAACGCCCTGCTTGGGATCGGAAACGTCGTCGCCTTTCGAGACGCTGAGCTTCTGGCCCATGATGCCGCCAGCCGCGTTGATGTCCTCAACCGCCTGTTCGACACCGTCCGTGAGCTGCTTGCCGAATGCGGCGTTCGGGCCGGTGATCGGTCCGGCGACGCCCATCTTGATCTGTGCCTGCGCTGCTCCCGAGAGCAGGAGGGCAGCCGTCATCGCCACGCCTGCCAAAAGAGTCTTTTTCATCCAAGTCTCCTCACTTGCTTGAACTGGCGGGGTACTCCGCCCCCGCATGCGGTTCGGGCGCTTACGAGCGCCTTGTTCCGATAGAAGCCGGATTCCGGCGTGAAGTCATCTGATTTGTGCAGGAAGCGGTCCGGTTCCGCCCGCTTTCCGACCTGGCGGGATTTGCGCGCGTGCGTACCGCAGGCGCCGTTCATTGCGCCTTCCGTTTCCAGGCACCCGGTCCGGCGGCATCGAACAGCCACTCGTACTGTCGGAGCATCTGCCTGGCGCGCTGCACCTTCCAGCCGGCGAAGGTGAAGGCCATGAGTATCAGCGTATCGATGATGTAGTAGCGCAGGCTGAGGAAGGTGCCCTCGAACAAGGCGAAATGGATGAAACGCACCGCCCATCCCAGCAGGATCATGTAGAAAATCAGCTGCCAGCGCGGCTTCCAGGTGCGGGCGACGGCCTGCCCGGTCTGCCAGGCCGCCCAGCCGCCCATGATGATGGTCACCAGGATGAACAGCCAGGCGGAGCTTTCCTCGTAGAGAACGCCCTGCATCAGTGCCTCCCGCCTTCAAGATAGGCCGCGCGGACCTGCGGATCGGCCAGAAGCTTCTTGCCCTCGCCGGACATGGTGATGACGCCGTTGACCATGACGTAGCCGCGATGGGCAAGTTTCAGGGCGTGATAGGCGTTCTGCTCCACCAGAAACACGGTCATGCCGTCCTTCTGGTTGATTTCCCGGATCACATCGAAGATCTGGCGCACGATGATCGGCGCCAGGCCGAGGGACGGCTCGTCCAGCAGCAGCAGCTTTGGCCGCGCCATCAGCGCGCGGGCGATGGACAGCATCTGCTGCTCGCCGCCGGAAAGCGTGCCGCCGCGCTGGGAAAGACGCTCCTTCAGGCGCGGGAAGATTGTCGTCACCCGCTCCAGGTCCGCATCGAAGTGACGGAACCCGTCGACCGCCGCGCCCATCTGCAGGTTCTCGTAGACGGTCATGCGCGGGAAGATGCGTCGGCCTTCCGGTGACTGGCTGATGCCGAGCCGCGAGATCTCGTGGGTCGGCATCTGCGTGATGTCGCGGCCCTCATAGGCTATGCTGCCCTCGCGGGCGCGCGGCTTGCCAAAGATGGTCATCATCAACGTCGACTTGCCGGCGCCGTTGGCCCCGATCAGCGTGACAATCTCGCCGCGATTGACGTCGAGGTCCACGCCCTTCAGCGCGATGATGTTGCCGTAATAGGTCTTGACGCCGCGAACGGACAGGATGGGCTGCGCGCTCATAGGCCCACCTCCGCTTCCACCGCGTCGACTTCCTCGTCCTCGACGCCGAGGTAGGCGGCGATGACCTTGGGATCCTGCTGGATTTCCTTCGGCGTCCCGTCGGCGATCTTGGTGCCGTAATCCAGCACCACGACGTGGTCGGAAATCTCCATCACCACCGACATATCATGCTCGATCAGCAGCACGGAGCACTCGTGCTGGTCGCGAATCGACCGGATCAACGTGTTCAGCTCAAGGCTCTCCTTGGGGTTCAGGCCGGCCGCGGGCTCGTCGAGGCACAGCAGCACCGGGTCCGTGCACATCGCCCGCGCGATCTCCAGCCGGCGCTGGGCGCCGTAGGACAGGTCGCCGGCGGGATCGTCGGCGCGGTCGATCAGGCCGGTCTTCTCCAGCCAGAACTTGGCCTTCTCCACGCCCTGCCGCTCGGCATCCCGGAAGGATCGCAGCCCCAAGAGCCCGCCCACGGTATAGGTCGAGGCGGCGTTGAGCACGTTGTGCTGCGCAACCATCAGGTTTTCCAGAACGGTCATGCCGGAGAACAGGCGGATGTTCTGGAAGGTGCGCGCCACCTTCGCCTGCTGCGTGATTTCAAAATCCGGCATGCGCTCCAACAGGAACACCGAGCCGTGCTCAACCGCGGTGACAGGGCCGGCATTGTCGGTCGCGGCCTCCACATTGCCTTCGAGGTCGACCGACCCGTGGCGGAGGGCAAGCCGGCCGACCGTCGGCTTGTAGAAGCCGGTGATGCAGTTGAAGACGGTGGTCTTGCCGGCGCCGTTCGGGCCGATCAGGGCGGTGATGTCGCCTTTGCGAACGTTGAACGACAGATCGTTGATCGCGACGAGGCCGCCGAAGCGCATCGTCAGATGTTCGACCTTGAGGAGGGGCGTTGTCTGCCAGGCGCTCATCAGCCGTGTCCCTCCTTGACGAGGGACCCGGAGACCGCCTTGCGCTCCTTGAGGAAGACGCTTGGCTCGCGGGTCGAGACCAGGCCGCGCGGTTTCCACAGCATGATCAGCACCATGGAGAGACCGAAGATCAGGGCGCGATACTGCGCCGGATCGAAATCCTTGCCGAAGACCTGCTTGAGGAAATCAAGCTCGCGCAGGATTTCAAAGCCGCCGACGATGGCGACCGAGGCGATCACCACGCCGTACAGGCTGCCAAGCCCCCCCAGCACGACGATGGCGAGGATCTGCGCCGACTCGATGAAGGTGAAGCTCTCCGGGCTGATGAAGCCCTGACGCGCCGCGAAGAACGAGCCGGCGAACCCGCCGAACATGGCGCCGATGGCGAAAGCGGTGAGCTTGGTCGTCACCGTGTTGATGCCCAGCGCCCGGCAGGCGATCTCGTCCTCGCGCAAGGCTTCCCAGGCCCGGCCGATGGGCAGCCGGCGCAGCCGGACCGTGACATAGGCGGTGATCAGCGACAGCACGAGGATGAGATAGAACAGGAAGATCGTGCGGTAGACCGGCGTGAATTCCAGCCCGAACACCGCCGCGAAGCCGGTGTCGCTGGCATTGAACGGGATGCCGAAGAAGGTGGGGCGCGGAATGCCCGAAATGCCGGCGTAGCCGTTGGAGAAATCCACCCAGTTGATCAGCACCAGTCGGATGATCTCGCCGAAAGCCAGCGTCACCACGGCCAGGTAGTCGCCGCGCAGGCGCAAGACCGGGAAGCCCAGGATGATGCCCCAGAAGGCGGCAAGAATTCCGGCGATGGGCAGGAGGATCCAGAAGGACAGGCCGTATTTCGTCGCCAGCAGCGCATAGGAGTAGGCGCCCACGGCATAGAACGCGACGTAGCCGAGGTCCAGCAGGCCGGCGAGGCCGACAACCACGTTCAGCCCCCAGCCCAGCATGATGTAGATCAGGATCTGGATGCCGAAGTTGTCGATCCACTTCAGGGCGCCCTGCCAGCCCGCGAGCTGGATCGCGATGATCGGGAACAGAAAGACGAAGCCGATCAGGAATGGCGCGAGATAGGGCGAAAGCGCCGCGACCAGCGGATGCGGCGGCGCGTTCGCCGGCTTTGCCGGTCGTTTCGCCGCCTGCTGCCGGATGATGCCGATCAGCACGGTGCCGATGAACACGGCCAGCAAGATCGATCCCAGGAGGCCAGGACGGGCCGAAAGCTCGATCGAATTCGCCTGGCTCTGATCCGTCTTCAGACCGATCAGCAACACGAACATGCCGAAGGCGACGGCTGTCGCCATGACCGCATCGCGCAGGATGTCGGTGAGCGACTTTTCCTTGTCCGGATCGACGACGCCAGCCATCACACCTTCTCCACTTCCGGCTTGCCGAGCAGGCCCTGGGGCAGGAAGATCAGTGTCACGGCGAGCAGCATGAAGGCCGCAACATCCTTGTAATCAATGGAGAAATAGGCGGACCACAGCGTCTCCACCATGCCGATGATGAGGCCGCCCAGAACCGCTCCCGGCAGGGAACCGATGCCGCCCAGAACCGCCGCCGTGAAGGCCTTGACGCCCGGGACGAAGCCGTCCGAGAACGAGATCACGCCGTAGTAGATCAGGTACATCACGCCGGCGACCGCGGCGAGCGCCGCGCCGATGACGAAGGTGATCGACACGGTACGGTCCACGTCGATGCCGAGCAGCGACGCCATCTTGCCGTCCTGCTCGCAGGCGCGCTGCGCCCGGCCGAGCGGCGTCTTCTGCACGACGTACCAGAAGATGCCGAGCAACAGGGCGGTCACCACGAAGATGACGATCTGCTTGTAGGCGAGGGTGACGACAAACCCGTCCTTTTCCATCAGCTTGATGCCGTCCCGCAGCATCGGCGGCACCGGCTTGTTGCGCGCGCCCTGCGCCACCTGCACGAAGTTGACGAGCACGATGGACATGCCGATGGCCGAGATGAGCGGCGCCAGGCGGAAGGAGCCGCGCAAGGGCCGGTAGGCCACTTTTTCGATGGCCCAGTTCCACAGCCCGGTCAGCGCCATGCCGAGGATGAGGCAGACCAGAAGCGCCAGCGCGACGGCGCCCGCGCCAAAGCCGAGCGCCCCGGTGACAAGCAGGAACAGGATGAGCGCCGTGAAGCCGCCCACCATGAAAATGTCGCCGTGGGCGAAATTGACCATGCCGATGATGCCGAAGACCATCGTATATCCGACGGCAATCAACCCATAGATCGCCCCGAGCGTCAGCCCGTTGATGACCTGCTGAACAAAAACTTCCATTTGTCGCGTAACCCCGCCCTGGTTCCCGGCGGATCACTCCCCTCCACCGGTCTGGCCATTCGGCCCGTTTATCGTTCTTATCAGCCCGGCTGATGCAGCCAAGCCCCCCGTCGTCACTTTGTCACGGTTGCCTGGACAGCCGGCTGCCGTCTGCTGCTTACCGCAGCATGTCGGCGACCGGCACGTAGGCGTACCCGAGGTCGCGCGCAACCGGCTCGCAGGTGACCTTGCCATCGCAGACATTCAGCCCGTTGGCGAGATGATGGTTGGTCTGCAACGCCTTCTTCCAGCCCTTGTCGGCGATGGCGAGCGCGTGCTGCAGCGTCACGTTGTTCAGGGCATAGGTCGAGGTGCGGGCGACGCCGCCCGGCATGTTGGCGACGCAGTAGTGCACGACCCCATCGACCACATAGGTCGGCTTGGCATGCGTGGTCGCGCGCGATGTCTCGAAGCAGCCGCCCTGATCGATGGCGACATCGACCAGAACCGCGCCCTTCTTCATGCCCTTGACCATCTGACGGGTGACGAGCTTCGGCGCGGCCGCGCCCGGCACCAGCACCGCGCCGATGACCAGATCGGCCTGCTCGACGTGGTGTTCTATGGCCGACTTCATGGCGTAGACGACCTTGGCACTCGCCTCGAAATGGGTCGACAGCTTTTCCAGGACCATCGGGTTGCGATCCAGGATGATGACGTCCGCATGCATGCCCACGGCCATCTGTGCGGCGTTGAAGCCGCCCACGCCGCCGCCGATGATGACCACCTTCGCCGGCGCGACGCCCGGCACGCCGCCGATCAGCACGCCGCGCCCTCCGCGCGACTTCTCCAGCGCCGACGCTCCGGGATGCACGGCCATGCGACCGCCCACCTGGCTCATCGGCTTCAGG
>DAOMXN010000062.1:0-11016 GCA_035437025.1 Beijerinckiaceae bacterium
GCCCTGCAGGATGGCGCGTCCGGAGAGCTTGGCCTTCAGCATCGGCCGTTCGATCCAGTACAGCGAGGCCACCGCGAGCGGCAGCGAGATCGCCGCCGCCAGCCAGAGCCGCGCGGGGTCCGGTTCGCCGATCGTGGTGTAGCGGGCAAAGGCAATGGGCGGCCAGTGCCAGAGGTAGAGCGAATAGGACAGCGCGCCGATCCAGACGAGCGGCGCCAGCGACAGCACCCGCCCGCCGATGCTCTCCCCGCCCTGCCCGGCATGGATCACCAGCGCGGCGCCCAGCACCGGGAACAGCGGAAATGCGCCCGGAAACCGCATCGACTTATCGATGAACAGCAGGCTGCCGGCAATCAGCAGCAGCCCCAGAACCGACAGCACGTCCCGGCTCAGGCGGGTGCGGCAGGCCGGAACGGCGCCGGCGGCCAGCACCGCGCCGGCCAGCAGTTCCCAGGCCCGCGTCATCGGCAGATAGAAGGCGGCGGCCTGAAAGCTGCGCGTCGCCCGGATGCACAGGGCCAGCGACAGGATGAGCGCGATCCACAGCAGCGGTTTCAGCAGCCGCGGCGCGAAACGGGCGATGGCGATCAGCACCAGCGGGAACAGCAGGTAGAACTGCTCCTCCACCGCCAGTGACCAGGTGTGCAGCAGCGGCTTGAGTTCCGCCGGCCCGTCGAAATAATCCGACAACGACAGGAACATCGCGTTCGAGGCAAAGACCACCGTGGCCAGCGCCGTCAGCGCCAGTTCCCGGAAGTCGGCCGGCGACAGGATCATGTAGCCCCAGATCAGCGTCGCCGCGAGCATGGCATAGAGCGCCGGAAACAGACGGCGCACCCGCCGCTCGTAGAAGCCGCGCAGGGAAAACGTGCCGTTCGCGATCTCGCGCAGCAGGATCTGCGTGATCAGGAAGCCCGAAATGACAAAGAAGATGTCGACGCCGACGAAGCCGCCCGGCAACAGCCGGTCGTCGGCGTGATACAGCACGACGGGCACCACCGCGAGCGCGCGCAGCCCCTGAATGTCGTCCCGGTATGTCTGCGCGCCGCTCAAATCCCGTCTGCCTGTCCGAAGTGCCAGGTACGACGTGTCGCACAGAAGACTTGACGCTTCCCTTCCGTCAGCGCTCGCTTTTCAGGCATCGCATCGAATTCGCGGACGCGTTGACCGGCCGTTGAAGAAACGGCAGCCCGCGCGGTTTCGGCGCTATTTTTCCAGCGCGCCCTCTGCCTTCAGCACCTCATGCGCCGCCTTGAAGGCTTCGAGCCCGGCCGGGATGCCGGAATAGACGGTAGCGTGCAGCAGGATTTCCTTGATCTCATCGACGCTGACGCCGTTGGTCAGCGCGCCTTTCACATGCAAGCGCAGTTCAGCGGGCTTGCCGAGCGCCGTGAGCATGGCGAGGTTCAGCATGGAGCGGGTCTTCAGGTCGAGGCCCGGCCGCGTCCAGGCATAGCCCCAGCACCATTCCGTGGTGATCTCCTGAAAGGCCATCATGAAATCGTCGGCCTTGGCGATAGATCCATCGACATACTCCGCGCCGAGCACGGCGCGGCGGACCTTCAGGCCTTTTTCGAACTGCTGCGAGCGGGACATGGCGACTCCTTGGTGATGGAGCCGCCAGCGGACCCGTCCCGCCGCGTCGTGTCAACGCCCACCGGGCCCCTTCCGGGCCCGGTCCCTCGACAGGATCAGCTGCGCGAGCGCTTGGCGTAGATGTAGTTGTCGTAGGTCGCGTCGCCGATCCGGTAATACAGCTCCTGCGTGTCGAGGTGCTTTTTCCACGAGGGATAGATCTTGGCGAAGGCCGGCGACCGCTGCGCCAGTTCGTCGAACAGCTTGAAGGATTCCTCGTAGGCCGCGTCGAGGATTTCCTTTGAGAAGAATCGCACCTGCGCGCCGGCCTTGACCAGTTCACGCAGGCCGTCGGAGTTCAGCCGGTCGTTCCAGGCCATGTGGCTGGTCCAGGTGGCGGAAGCGGCAGCTTCCAGCACCGCCTTGTACTGCGGGGTCAGTTCATCCCATTTCGGCTTGTTGACGAAGACCATGATGGTTGCCTGCGGCTCCCACCAGCCCGGTGCATAATAGTAAGGTGCCACCTTGTGCAGGCCGAACTTGAAGTCGTCGTAGGGAGCAGCCCACTCCGCCGCGTCGATCGTGCCGCGCTCCAGCGCCGGATAGATATCCGCCGGAGAAATCTGCTGCGGGATGACGCCGAGCTTGCTCATCACCGTGCCGCCGAGGCCCGGAATGCGCATCTTCAGCCCTTTCAGATCGTCGAGCTTGTTGATCTCCTTGCGGAAGAAGCCGCCCATCTGCGACGTGGAATTGCCGACCGGCAGCCCATGCGTGCCACGTGCATTGTGGAATTCGTTGCACAGTTCCAGCCCGCCCCACTTGTACAGCCAGGCTGTCTGGCCGCGCAGGTTGAACCCGAATGGCAGCGTCGAACCGAACGCGTAGGCCGGATCCTTGCCCACAGAATAGTAGGACAGCGTGAACGAGCACTCGACCGTGCCCTGCTCGGCCGCATCCAGCACCGCCGGGCCGCCGGGCGTGATCTCGCCGGCGCCGAACTTGGTGATCTTGAACCTTCCGTCGGTCAGGTCGGAAACACGCTTGATGAAGTCGTCCGCCGCCCCGTTCACGCTTTCGACGTTCTTCGGCACGAACATCGGCATGCGCCAGGTCAATGAAGGCTGCGACTGCGCGATCGCCGGCATGGCGACCGTGGTGGAGGCCGCGGCCAGTCCGGCCGTGCCCAACAGCTTGCGGCGGCTTACGGACAAGCCCCGCCCGTCATTCGAAATGCCCATGGTTCCCTCCTCGTCGCGCGCGTTTCGCGCTTGTCGAACAGCATGCTTCAACATGCCGATCCAAGACAAGGCATACCACATAATGATTATGTTGTATAACCATTTTTCGGGCGCGTCGCCCCATCGGTGCGGCGCGCGACTGAAATGGACCTGTGGGCAGCGGCGGATCAGCGCTCGCGCATCGCCTCGTTCTTCATGCGCGCCATGGGCCGCAGAAGATATTGCATCACCGTCTTGCGGCTGGTCTGAATGTCGACGCGCGTCACCATGCCCGGAATGATCTGCAGGGTGCGTTCGGGCGGGCCAAGGCGATTGGAATCGGTGCGCACCGTCACCTCGTAGTACGGATTGCCCTTGTCATCGAACTTGGTGTCGGCACCGACGCGCTCGACCCTGCCCTTCATGTCGCCGTAGATGGTGTAGTCGAAGGCAGTGATCTTCACGCTCGCCGGCTGTCCCGGGGCGACGAAGGCGATGTCCTGCGGCCGCAGCCGCGCTTCGATCAGCAGTCTATCGTCGACCGGGACGATCTCGATGATGTTCTTGCCGGGCTGCACCACGGCGCCGATGGTCGTCACCGGGATGGCGTTGACGATGCCATTCACGGGCGCGCGCAGCGTGGTCCGTCGCACGCGCTCTTCCGCGGCGCGCAGCGTTTCTTCCAGAACCGACATCTCGCCCAGGGTCTTGGCGAATTCCTCCTGCGCCGTCGCCCGGAACTTCTGGATCGCCGCGTCGCGGCGGGCCTGGGTCTCGGCGATGGCCTGGTCGAGTCGCGACAGCGAAGCCTTGAGCAGGGCCTGATCGCGCGCCTCGCCCTGGCGCTGGCGTTCCAGCCGCACCATGTCGATCTCGGGAAACACCCCGCGCGTCTGGAGATTGCGAGCCAGCGTCAGCTCGCGATCGAGCAGGCCCAGCGTGCGGTCGCTCTCGCGAATGCGTACATCAGCCTCGACGCGCTCCTGCCGGCGCTGCGCCAGCGCCTGATCGGCTGCCATCACTTCGAGATCGAGCGAACTCTTGCGGCTCTCGAACAGCGCCTTCTCGGCCGCGAGGAGGTTGTTGCCGGCATTGATGCCGGAAAAGTCCGGGGCCTTGCCCTGCGCCTCGGCGGACAACCGCGCATTGCGCGCCAGAAAGGCCTCGCGCTTCTCGTTCAGTTCACCGAGCTGAGACTGCGCCGTGACGTCGTTCACGCGCATCAGCGGCTGCCCGGTCGTGACGCGGTCACCGACCTTCACGTTCACGGCTGAAATCAGTGCGCCTTCGAGCACCTGCACCACTTGCGTCTGCGATGACGGGATGACGCGGCCATCGCCGGAGGTCACCTCATCCAGCACTGCGACGGAAGCCCACCAGGCGGCAATAGCGAGCAGCCCCACCGCGCCGATCGACAGCGGCCAGGTCCGGGTGCCGGCCTTTTCCATGATCGCGGCGCGCACATCGGTGGCGAAATCCTCGTTGATCCGGCTCATGTCGGCTTGGCTCCCGAAAGCCGGGCCGCCCGATCGGCAAGCGCCTTCAAGACCTCATCGCGCGGTCCGTCCATAACCAGCCGGCCGCCGTCGAGCACGAACAGCCGGTCGACGATGCGCAGCAACGAGTCCCGATGGGTCGAGATGAACATCGTGACGCCGGTGTCGGCGATGCGGGCCAGCCGCTGGATCAGCATGGCTTCCGTGGTCGTGTCCATCGACGCTGTCGGCTCGTCCAGGAACATGACGCGCGGCTCGCGGATCAGGAAGCGCGCCAGCGACACGGACTGCCTCTGCCCGCCGGAAAGGCCCGCGCCGCGCTCGGTGATCGGCATGGCGAGGCCTTGCGGATGCGCGGAAGCGAAGGCATTGACACCCGACATCTCGACTGCCTGACGCAGACGTCCCTCTCCCGCCGTCGGTCGACCGATGACGATGTTGTCGCGCAGCGTGCCGCTGAACAGGTCCGAATCCTGGGGAAGCACGCCGACGAACTTGCGCAGATCCAACGGACTGTATTGGCGCACATCGATGTTATCGATCAGCACCGACCCTTCAGTCGGCGCGTAAAGTCCGGCCAGAAGCCGCGCGAACGTCGTTTTGCCGGAGCCGATGCGGCCGATGATTCCGATCTTCTCGCCCGGCTTGACCGAGAAACTCACCTTGTCCAGCGCCTTCGTCGGGCTTCCCGCATACTGGAACGACACGTTCTGGAAGATGACCGCGCCCTTCTTCGGCGTCAGGCTGGTCGCCTTCTCCGGCGCGATGGTCTCGCTCGGCAGCGACATGAACCGGCTCAGCCCCTTGAGGGCGGCCTTGGCCTGTGCGGCGCGCGTCAGGGTCTGGGCGATTCCGGCCAGCGGCGCGAGAACACGGCCGGACAGGAGGTTCGCCGCCACCAGCGCGCCCATGGTGATCTGCCCGTCGATGATCAGATAGACGCCCCAGACCGTGAGCGCGATGGTCACGGTCTGCTGCGCCGTCGACAGGATGTTGGTGGTCAGGCTGGACCAGAACCGCGCCTTCGACATGGCGCGGCTGGCCGCGGCCACTGCCCGGTCCCAGCGCTGGCGCATCACGTTCTGCGCGCCGACGATCTTGATGGTCTCAAGGCCGACAACGGCCTCCACCAGCGTGCCGTGGCGCTGGGCCGCCGCCGCCTGGGTTTCGTCCATCGTGCGCGAGATCGGCATCTGCACGAGCACGGTCAGCAGCAGCACGACCGGCACGGCAACCATCGGCACGATCACCAGAGGCCCGACGATCAGGTACATCGCGGCCAGGAAGATGACAATGAAGATGGCATCGGCGACGGCGATCACCGCGCCCGAGGTCATGACTTCGCGTACGCTCTCGAATTCCTTGATCTGGCTGGCAAGGATGCCGGCCGAGCGCGGCTTGCCGGCGAGGTTGAGATTGAGCAGATGGTCGAAAAGACGGCCGGAAACCGCCAGATCTACGCGTCGCCCTACCTCATCCACGATCCACGCGCGCAGCGATCGCAGCAGCAGATCGAAAGCCAGGACGATGACGATGCCCCAGAACAGCGCCCAAAGCGTCGAGGTGGCCGCGTTGGGAATGACGCGGTCGTAGACGTTCATCGTGAAAAGCGGCAGGGCCAGCCCGAGAATGTTGATGGCGAAGCCCGCCACCGCCATCTGCAGGTAGTCCGGCCAGAAGCGGCCGACGAAGGGCCAGAACCAGGCCGAGGACGGCGCCGGCTCGTTGGCTTGCCCCCCCTGCCCGATCGGCCTGGCCGGCGCGATCAGCACGATTGGCGGCGAAGGCCCGAAGGCGTCGGGATCCAGCTCCGCCGGCTGTCCCGTGGAGCCGTAGGCGCCGGAAACGTGGCCGGTTGAGAAATCGACCTTCTCGACAAAGATCGCCTGTCCGTCTGGCAGGAAGGCAATGATCGGCAGAACGCTGCCGGGCACCTGGCCGAGGCCGGCCCTGCGTAGATCAACACGCAGCCCGGCCTTCTCCGCCGCCTCGCGCAATGCGGCGAGCGGGATCTCGCCGGTATCGCCGGTCAGACCGGCGGTCAGCGCGTTCGCCGTGATCCCAAGGCCGTGATGGCGCGCGGCAAGAAGCAGGGCCCCGGCAAGACCGATGGCCGGGGGGCCATCCGCCGGCCTGACCGGAGTTTGCGACTGTGGTTCAGGTGGCGGAGCTGTGTCGTTCAATGTCAGCGTATCGGTTCGAGCGGCACACCCAGTCGGCGGATGTCGCCGATTGCGCCGGATGGCAGCGGCAGGGACTCCCTTGGAGCAGATACGCCGAATTCGTTAAGAATGCGCCCCATTGAGGCGACCAGCTTGAAGCGCGTATACGCCGTGATCGCCTCGGCGCCGGCCGCCGCAACGCGCGTGTTGAACAGGGAATTCTGCGCGTCGAGCACATCGATGAGCGTGCGCCGCCCGCCATTGAACTCATCGCGGTAAACCTGCACGACGCGCTCCGATGCGGCTGTCTGTCGCCGCAACGCATCGAGTCGCTGCGACGTCGCGCCGATGTCCGACCAGGCGATCTCGACCGTCTCGGCGATCTCGCGCATCATCCGGTCGCGTCGCAACTCGGTTTCCGTGCGCTTCTCAACCGACGCGCGGCGGCGCGCATCGTTGACGCCGCCATCGAAAATGGTCCACGACATGGTCACGCGCGCGGACGCCTCGTTGTTCCAGCTCTTCACGCCGCCCAGCTCCTGGCCGACCGAAGCCTTTCCCTCCACGCCGATTTGCGGATAGGCCCTGGCCTTGGACTGCTCGACCTCGGCATCGACGCCCTTGATGTCGAAGCCCGCCGCGATGAGCGAGGGATGGTGCGCGTAAGCCGTGCTGAGCGCGTTCTGCCGGGACTTCGGCATCAGGCGCGCGCTCCGCGGACCGGCCAGACGCTTCGGCTCGATACCGGTCAGCCGCTTGTAGCGCGCCCTGGCTGCTCCAACCGAGCGCAGGATTTCCCCGCGGATCGCATGGGCTGCCGCCAGCCGTTCCTTCGCCTGCTCCGTCTCGCCGGCGCCGGAACCGCCGCCGGAAAACCGTGCCTGAATGTCCGTCAGAATGCGCTGGTGTGCCGCGATGTTATCCTCGGCCAGCGCCAGCACGCGGCTGTGCCGCACGACATCGATGTGCGCTTCCACCGCCTCGATCGCCACCTGCCCCGTGCGCTCCAGCACCCGGAAGGCGGACGAGTTCGTCCGCATGCCCTGCCGGTAAATCTCATTCTCGCGCGCCCAGGCGTCGAACAGAGTATGACGCACCGTCAGGCCGGCCTGCCGGTGAAAGCGCCACTTCTGGTTTAGATCGTTCGACAGGGATTCCGGCCTGTCGAACATCTGCGGCCCGGCATAGGCCTCCAGATCAGCGCGCGGCGCCAGGGCAGCATTGGCTCCGTCGAAATCAGCCTCGATGGACCGCCGTGAAGCCGCCGATTCCGGAATGGAGGGATAGCTCGCAACCGCACGGCGAACGGTCTCGTCCAGCGAGGTCGCGCCCGCCGGCAGTCCCTGTAGGGCGAGCGCCATGGCAAGCGCAATCGCACGAATCGCCATTGATTTCATCAGCTGTCCACCAGGACGAGTTCCTAACAGTGCGTTAGGGACTTGCCAAGCAACCCGCTCGCAAGTGCCCCGGCATTCACGAAAAGAACGGGCTTCCACCCGGACCCGTTGCCGGGAAGACACGGCCCGGACGCATTGCCGCCCGCTCTCAGGGCGGGTATGGACCGCTCCATGACGTTGCCATTCAAGTCCGCCGGCGCACGTTTTCTCGCCCTGTTCCTACTGGTCGCGGGCGGACTGGCGGCGACCCTTTTCCTGATCCTGGCGCTTCTCGACCCTTACGGCGTCTCGCCACTGCGCTTGCCGATTTCCCGACCGATGATGGACATCAACCAGCGCTACATGTACCCGCAGGTGGCGCGCTCGGGCCGGTTCGACTCCGCGGTTTTCGGCACCTCGACCTTGCGGCTGCTCGATCCGGAAAAGCTGGACGCCAAGTTCGGCGGCGCGTTTGCCAATCTCGCCATGAATGCCGCGACGCCCTGGGAACAGTTGCAGCTCGCGTCCCTCATGAGCCGCCATACGCCCGGCCTGCGCACCGTGATCCTTGGCCTTGATGCCCCCTGGTGCGAAGCCGACGCCGACGCGCTGGCCAAGCGCACCACCTTCCGGGCATTTCCCGAGAGTTTCTATGATGACAGCACGGTCAATGACCTGGTGCATTTCTTCAATCTGAAGACGCTGGAGATCACCGGCCGGCTGCTCGGCTATCACCTCGGCCGCGCCACGCCGCGTATCCGGCAGGATGGTTATGAGAATTTTCTGCCCCCGGAAACGGACTGGACTCCGGCCTATGCCGAGCGCCTGCTGTGGACCGGCGTGAACAAGCCCATCGTGCCAGTTGTGCCCCCTTACGTGCTTTCGCCGGAAGAAGCGCGGACCTTGCGGTTCCCCGCCATCGATTGGCTCGGCGCCTTTGCCAGCGCGCTGCCGGCCGCCACCCGGCTCATCCTGATCTTCCCACCCAATCACATCGCGGGACAACCGATCCCCGGCTCGCGCAACGACGCGCGCGAACGGACCTGCCGTGAGGCCCTCCTGCGCAAAGTGGGGAAGCGGGCGAGCATCATCGACATGAAGTTCGCCAATGACCTGACACGCACCGATTCCAACTACTGGGACAGTCTGCATTTCCGCCTGCCGATCGCCGACGAAGTTCTCGCGATGATCCACGAGGCGATCAGCACGGATGCGCCGGGCGGAGCGTACTGGCGCCGCCTGCGCCCGTGATGCGCGCCTGCCGTTGACACCTCAGGCGATCGGCACTCCTATCCGCGCATGGGTATTATCGTCGGATTCATCGCGCTGATCCTGGCGGTGGGCGCACTGGTGCTGGCCTGGCCTCTGGGATGGCTGGTCGGTGGCTACCGCCGTGCCGTGGTCCTGCTCTCCTTGCTGCTGTTCCTCGCCGGATGGGCCATCGTCTGGGTCCAGCCGATCGAGCAGAGCCGTCCTCAAACGGCCATTTGGCCCATCAGCGTCGGCGGCAGCGGCGTGCTCGCAGTGATCCTGATGGCATACGGCCACGCATTCGCCTGGCTCTGGCGGCTGGTGGCGCGCCTGCTGGGCCGTGGACAGCAAACCTAGGGCACAGCCTGCATGGTTTGATTTCCGCTGTTGCGGCCAAGGACATCCGCCTCTAGCTTCTTTCCCGACACGCCCGCCAGAGGCGGACGCCTGCATCGGTTTCTGTCAGGAGGAGAACCCATGTCGTCGCTGAAATCACTCGCCTTTGCCGCGCTTGCAGCGGCAGCTCTCGCAAGCGGGCCGGCCCTGGCCCAGGGCAAGATCACCGTCGCCCACACCGCGAGCGGTGACTACGCCTCCGGCTTCTGGGCCGTCGACAAGGGGCTGTTCAAGAAGCGCGGGCTCGATGTCGAGTTCAAGCTCGTGCCACTCAATCCCCAGATTCCGGCGGCGGTGCAATCCGGCTCGGTGCAGGTCGGCGGACCGACGACGACCGTGCTGTTGCAGGCGGTGGATGGCGGCCTCGACCATGTGGCGCTGGCCGGCTCGGGGCTGACGAGGAAGAACTCCGACACATTCGGCACGCTCGCCCGGGCGGAGGCGCCGATCAGCGGCGCCAAGGGCTTCGAGGGCAAGAAGGTTGGCGCGCCGGGCATCGGCGCCTTCCTGCACGTGCTGTTCTCGAAGTGGCTGCTCGACAACGGCGCCGATCTGAAGAAGGTCACCTTCGTCGAAGTCGCCTTCCCGCAGCACCTCGATGTGCTCAAGGGCGGTACGGTGGACGCCATTGTCACCGGTGAGCCTTTCACCTCGCGCATCCTGCAAGCCGGAGTTGGCAAGGTTTCGACGCACTTCACCGACAACCTGACGAACGACATGCCGATCATCGTCTATTCCGCGACGCGTGCCTGGGCGCAGGCGAACCCGGCCGCCGCGAAGGCCTTCGCCGAAGCGATCGCCGAGGCGACCGAGGCGGTCAACAACCCGGCCAACGCCGACGAGGTGCGCACGGTGATCGGCAAGTTCATCCAGATGCCGGAACCGGTGCTGAAGACACTCAAGCTCGGCACATGGAAGGCGGAGGTCACCCCGGCCGGCCTCAAGGACTGGATCGACACGATGAAATCGCAGGGCCTGATCCAGTCCAATCTCGACGTGGCGAAAATCATCTGGAAGTGAGATCCGCACGACGCATCGTGCGGCGCGCCATCCGTCCTCTGCCAAGAGCGGGGGCGGGTGGCCCGAACACATCGGAGGGCCGGATGAGGGGTTGGTCCCGCCTTCCGGGCACCGTACGCGTCGCATGCCGTCGGCGGACGCTCGACAGGATGCCCATGCACTCCCATTGCCAGAGTTCGACGTGACCGCTTCCATCGCCTTCGAAACCACCTCGATCGATCTCGGCGGACGGACCATTCTCGATGCGATCGACTTCACGGTCACGCCGGGAACCTTCGTGTCGATCGTCGGCGCCTCGGGCAGCGGCAAGACCACGCTGCTGCGCCTCGCCGCCGGACTTTACCTGCCGACGCGCGGCAGCGTCCGCATCGACGGCCGCGTCGTCTCCGGACCGGACCCCGCCGTCGCCATCGTCTTCCAGGACTATGGCCGGGCCCTGCTGCCCTGGCGAACCGCGGCCGGCAACGTCTCCCTCGCCCTTGAGGCCATCGGCCTGCCGAAGGCGCGGCGGCCCGACCGC
>DAOMXN010000063.1:0-10951 GCA_035437025.1 Beijerinckiaceae bacterium
GCATTCGCGGACTCGACCCTGGACCGCCTCGGCCCGGCGCTGGTCGCGGGCGGAGCGGTCTATGCCCTTGGCGCTCTGACGCTGGCCCGCCGGGGACAGGACACGGAGGCTGGCGATGCCGCGACCCGCACGCCATTCGACTTCTGGGCCGTGCTGCAGATGGCTTTGCTGCTCGCCGCCATCGCCTTCGCCGCCCGGGCGGCGTCCCAGCACCTGGGCGCTGGCGGCGTCATCCTGGTTTCGGCGCTCTCCGGCCTCGCCGATGTGGATGCGGCCATCGTCACGGCCGCCGGCATGATTGGCGGAGCGGTCAAGGCGCCAGTCGCCGCTAAGGCGATGGGGGCGGCGATCGTCACCAACACCGTCGCCAAGGCGGTCTATGCGGCAGTGCTCGGCGGCGGCCGCTTCGCGCTGGCTTTCTCCGGCGTCTCCGCCGCCGCGCTGGCGGCGGGCCTCGCGCTGTTTGTCGCGCTGTCGCCGTGAGACGTCAGGCGACGACGTAGTTCAGGATCGATTCCACGCCGTTGCCGGCGTCGATCCATTCGATGGAATTCACGGTGCCGCTGTGGAATGAGCCGTTCGAACCGGTCCAGCGGACGAACAGGGTTTCGAAAGATCCATCCACGGTGAAGGCCTGAAGGCTCGACACGTCGATGGCACCATCGAAGACGAGCGTGTCGCTGCCCTCGCCGCCGGAGGCGAAGACGAAGGGACCAACGTTCGGTGCGGCGAGATTGCCATCGAGGTGCAGGACATCGTCGCCTTCGCCGCCCGACATGCCATTGCCGGTGTGGCCGCCGAAGATCGTATCGTTGCCCTCGCCGCCGTAGAGCATTGAGGCGTGTCCGAACGAGCCGTTGATGACGTCATCGCCGGCGCCGCCATCGATGACATTCTGGCCGGTGCCGCCATCGATGTAGTCGTTGCCGTCCTCACCGTAGAGCCGGTCGTTGCCGCCATGGCCAAACAGGACGTCGTCGCCGGTTCCGCCGTAGAGCTGGTCGTTGCCACTCGTTCCCACCACCCAGTCATTGCCACCGCCGGCGAAAACCGCCCCGCGTCCGGCGATGGCGTAGAGCGTGTCGTCGCCCTCCGTGCCGGAAACCTGGGGCTTGTAGGTGGTGGAAAAGCCGCGCGCGGAAAACAGAGCCATGATGCACCTTGCTGTTGCAACCCGGCGAATGCCGCCGGTTTCAGCAAGGATTGCTCAAGGCTGTCCGTCCGCCTGTGCGCTGGCGCACGGCGCGTGTATCGGCGATCTCACGGCTTCAGTTTCAGGGTCCCCAACGCGTCCTTTTCCGCCGCCTTCCGGTCGGTGACCATGGGGATGTACTGAACATCCGCCCAGCGCCTGGCCAGATTCGCGTATTGCGGCGAGAACAAAATGCCGGACTGGCCGGTGGAGTGGATGAACTGCGACTTCTCGAGGTCCGAGAGGTCGTAGAGCGCGCGCAGGGACGCGGCATGCGTGCTGACGAAGGGTTCGGCCTCCTTGCGCACGGTGTGGCGGCCGACGTTGACGGTGTAGGTGTCGCCGCCGGTCGGCACCTTGACGTCGAAGTACTTGGCCAGCGCCGGAACCGCACTGAACGGCCGGTGTTCCGATCGCGCGGCATGCGCCTCGCCCCAGCGCCACTTGGACCAGTCCGCTCCGTAGCGCTTTTCGAGATCGGCCAGGGCGGCGGTCAGCGCCTTCGCGACGATGTCCGGGCAGGTCTCCTTCGCCGGCGAGGTCATGTCGTCGCACCAGGCGTCGCGACCGGGCTGGCCGGAAATGACCGACATGACGAACAGATGCCGCTGGTCGAAGAAGCTCTTCATCAGGTCCGCGCCCACTTCATCGCCATAGGTCATGCGGGCGACCTCGCGCAGCCACGCCGTGGCGATCAGCGGCTCGGCGCGGTCGGGCAGCATGGTGCCGTCGAACTTCGCCAGGAGGTCATGGGCGCGCTTCTCCCTGTCGCCCGCCGGCGTGACCTTGAGGAGATGCGGCAGAGCCTCCCTGATGGCGTAGGAAACGACATCGGCATGCAGGTCGCGGAAGCTGGCCAAGGTATGCTTGGGCTTCTGCGGCAGCACATCGGCGATGCGGCGGGCGCGATGGTCCGTCGCCCATTCATAGGTGATGTGCGGCTTGTAATCGGCGTCCACGATGCGCTCGTTCGCCGTGGCGCGATAGCCGCGTGCCGGATTGAACTCGCGCGGCAGCTCCTCGAACGGGATGAATCCGTCCCAGTCGTAGCGTGCGTCCCAGCCGGGCGCCGGGAACAGGCCGTTGAGGTCGTTCTCCGGCTTGCGGATCGGCACGCGGCCGGGCGCGACATAGCCGATGTTTCCGTCCACGTCGGCGTAAAGCATGTTCTGCTGCGGGGCCTGGAACAGCTTCGCCGAGGCGAGGAACTCCTCCCAGTTCTTCGCCCGGCCGATGCCGGCGAGCGCCGCCGGGGTGGTGTTTTCCGGGTGCAGCGCCGCCCAGGCGAAGGCGAGCGCGTGGCCCTTCGGCGCGACCCGGGTGTGGTCGTCGCTTCCGCCGTCGCTGACGATCGGCCCATGGCGGGAGATGCGCACCTTCAGCACCACGTCGGCCTGCCCCTTGATCTTGATCCGCTCCTCGACGATGTCGAACTTCTTCCAGCCGTCCGGCGTCTGGTACTCGTCAGGATTGGCGGGATTGAGCTTCTCGATGAAGAGATCCTGCACGTCCGGGCCGGTGTTGGTGAAGCCCCAGGCGATGCGCTTGTTGCGGCCGAGGATGATGCCCGGCACGCCCGGCAGCGACGCGCCGATCACGTCGGATTCCGGCGAGGACAGATGCGCGAAATACCACAGCGCCGGGGCGATGAGGCCCAGGTGCGGGTCGTTGGCGAGCAGGGGCTTGCCCGTCTCTGAACGCGCGCCGGAGACGACCCAGTTGTTGGACCCCATGCCTTCCTCATAGCCGGGCAGGGCGGCGAAGAGCCGGTCGACAGCCCCCGTTTCGGCCTTCATGTCCTTGTAGAGCGTGGTCAGCAGGGTCTGCGCCGAGGCGAGCGAGGGCCATGTCTCGTTGACAGAGACCGGCAGCAGGGCGTTGATCTGCTCCACGGTGAGGCCGCGCTGGGCGAGTTGCAGGCGCTGGAGTTCGGTGCGCCAGTTGCCGCCGAGGTCCCAGGCCATCATCAGCGTCCAGCCGATGGAATCGACCGGCGTCCAGGGTTCGGGCGATATGTGGTTCCAGATGGCCGGCAGGCTCGTGAGATAGAACTCCGGCGGCAAAGGACCGGTGCGCTGCAACAGATAGGCGTTCACACCGCGGGCATAGGCTTCGAAATAGGCCTTCGATTGCGGATCGAGGTTGCGGTACATCGCCTCCGCCGTCCGGCGGATGCCGAGGGTGCGCAGCATGCGATCGATGGGCAGGGCGTTTGGCCCAAGGACTTCCGCCATGCGGCCGTTGGCGATGCGCCGGTGCATTTCCATCTGCCAGAGCCGGTCCTGCGCGTGCACGGCGCCCTGCGCGAAGACCGCGTCCAGCTCGCTGCCGGCATAGATATGCGGCACGCCCTCCTTGTCGCGCACGACATCGACCGGGCCGCTGAGGCCGGCGAGGCGCAATTCCCCGGTATAGGGAGGCAGCACGGCGAACGTGTACCAGCCGGCGCCGACGCCGGCCGCGACGAAGATGATCGCCAGCGTCATGCCAAGCCATTTCAGAATGCTTCCGAGCCGCCGCATGCGCTTCTCCCGTTCCTGGCCGGGGAGCGTCTGTTTCGGGCACCCGGCGAATTGCAACTTTGGTCTCTATCCTGCATGGAGCGGGACGCAGGGCAAGGAGGCATGCGCATGGCAGATGTCGCACCCGCCGCTTCGGATACCGAGGCACCGCTGATCGCCGACATCCGGCTGCTCGGCCAGATTCTCGGCGACACCGTGCGCGAGCAGGAGGGCGAGGCGGTCTTCGCCCTGATCGAGACCATCCGCCGGTTGTCGGTGGCGATCAGCCGCGAGGCATCGCGCGAGGCGGCGGACCAGCTCGATGCGCTGCTGCGGGGCCTGAGCCCGGCGGAGGCCGTGAGCGTGGTGCGCGCCTTCACCTACTTCTCGCATCTGGCGAACCTGGCCGAGGACCGTCACCACATCCGCCGCCGTGTCGCCCACGACGAAGCCGGAGACCGGCCGCAGGCGGGATCGCTGGAACGCTGTTTCGACCGGCTCGCGGCCGGAGGCGTCACGCCGGAAGCGACGAAGGCGATGCTCGACCGCGCCTGGGTGGCGCCGGTGCTCACGGCTCATCCCACCGAGGTGCAGCGCAAGAGCATCCTCGATGCCGAACGCGCCATCGCCGGGCTGCTGGCGATGCGTGACGGATTGCGCACCCCGCGCGAGCGGGCGGACAATCTCAAGGCGATGCAGGCGCGCGTCGCGCAGCTGTGGCAGACGCGCCTGCTGCGCACCTCGAAGCTGTCCGTCTCGGACGAGATCGAGAACGCGCTGAGCTATTATCGCGCCACGTTCCTGCGCGAGATACCAAGACTTTACGGCCGGCTGGAGGAGCTGCTGGGACAGGGACGTGTTGCCGCCTTCCTGCGCATGGGCAGCTGGATCGGCGGGGACCGGGACGGCAACCCCAACGTGACGGCGGAGACGCTCAGGATCGCTCTCACGCGCCAGTGCGAGACGGCGATCCGTCACTACCTGACCGAGGTGCACGAACTGGGCGGCGAACTTTCGGTCTCGCAGATGCTGGCGGGCGCCACGCCGGAACTCCTGGCGCTCGCCGATGCCTCGGGCGACAGCAACAGTCATCGCTCCGACGAGCCCTACCGACGTGCTCTCGTGGGCGTCTATGCCCGGCTTGCGGCGACGCTGAAGGATCGCACCGGCGAGGAGGCGCTGCGCCATGCCGTCGCGCCCTCCACGCCCTATGGGTCGATCACGGAATTCCTGGCCGACCTCGCCATCGTCGATGCCTCACTGCGGGCGCATCACGGTGCGGCGATGGCTGACCTGAGGCTTGCGCCGCTGGTGCGCACCGCGGAAGTGTTCGGTTTCCAGCTCGCGACCATCGATCTCAGGCAGAACTCCGACCGGCACGAGGCGGCGGTGGCGGAACTGATGAAGGTCGCGCGCGTCGCGGAAGACTACAGTGCCCTGCCCGAAGCCCGGAAGCTCGCCGTGTTGACCGCGGCGTTGCGCGATCCGCGCGCGCTCCGCGTGCCGCACCGGGTCTATTCCGCCGAGACCGAAAGCGAACTGGACATCTTCGCGACCGCCCGCAGGCTGCGTTCGCGCATTGGCCGGCAGGCGGTGCGCCACGCCATCATCAGCCATACCGAAACGGTCAGCGACCTGTTGGAAGTGCTGGTGCTGCAAAAGGAATGCGGCCTGATGGACGGCACGCTGGGAGAGTCAGGCGCGCGCGCGGCCCTCACCGTGGTTCCCCTGTTCGAGACCATCGGCGATCTCAGGCAGGCAGAGGCGGTGATGCGCGGCTTCTTCGCCATTGCGGGCATCGCGGAGCTCGTGCGCAGCCAGAACAACGAGCAGGAAGTCATGCTCGGCTATTCCGATTCCAACAAGGACGGCGGCTATTTCACCTCGAACTGGGAACTCTACCGCGCCTCGACGGCGCTGGCCCGGCTGTTCTCGCAGGAGCTCGGCGTCACGCTCAGGCTGTTCCATGGCCGGGGCGGCACGGTGGGACGCGGCGGCGGGCCGAGCTATCAGGCGATCCTCGCCCAGCCGCCCGGCACGGTGACGGGCCAGATCCGGCTGACCGAACAGGGGGAGGTCATCGCCTCGAAATACGCCAATCCGGAGATTGGCCGGCGCAACCTCGAGACGCTTGCGGTCGCGGCGATCGAGGCGACGCTGCTGCAATCGGCCGAAACCGCTCCGGCGGATTTCCTCGATGCGGCTGAAGCCCTTTCAGAGGCCTCCACGCAGGCCTACCGCGCGCTGGTCTATGACGATCCGGATTTCGCCGATTTCTTCTTCGCCGCGACACCGATCGCCGAGATCGCCGAACTCAACATCGGGTCGCGGCCGGCGTCCCGCAAGGCCAACCGGCGCATCGAGGATCTGCGCGCCATTCCCTGGAGCTTTTCCTGGGGGCAGGCGCGCGTGGCGCTGCCCGGCTGGTACGGGTTCGGCGCGGCGGTCGAGGCTTTCGTCGCGGCCCGGGGGCCATCGGGCGAGACGCTGCTCCGGCGCATGTATCGCGACTGGCCGTTCTTCCACACGCTGCTCTCGAACATGGACATGGTGCTGGCCAAGGGCGATCTCGCCATGCTGCCGCGCTATGCCGCGCTGGCGGCCGACGGGGCGCAGGCGAAACGCATCTCCGCCAGGATCGAAGAGGAATGGCGGCGCGCGGAACGGGCGCTCGCGGCGATCACCGGCGCGACGCAGCGGCTAGCCGAAAACCCGGCGCTGGCACGCTCCATCCGCCACCGCTTTCCCTATATCGCGCCGCTCAACCATTTGCAGGTGGAACTGATCCGCCGTTGGCGCGCCGGCGACCACGATGAGAAAATCCGGCGCGGCATCCTCATTTCCATCAACGGCATCGCGGCGGGGTTGCGCAATACGGGGTGAGGGCGGTTACGAGGCTGCGGCGAGTTCGCGCGCGGGCGGGCGCAACGTGTCACGCAGGCGCGTGGCCATGCTTGCGGCACCATCGAGGTTCGAGACAAAGTCCATAGCCGGCGCCGGCCGGCCGTGGAAATATCCCTGCAGGTATTGGCAGCCCTCGGCGGCCAGTGCGGCGCTCTGCTGCGCCGTTTCGATCCCCTCCGCCACGACTGCAATGCCAAGGTCACGACCGAGACCGGCAATAGCGCGGACCAGCGCGGCATTGACCGGGTTGGAATTGACGCTGGCGCAGAAGGACCGGTCGATCTTGATCTTGTCGAAGTGGAATTTCTGCAGGTAGCCGAGTGAGGAATAGCCGGTGCCGAAGTCGTCGAGCGAGAAGCGCAAGCCGATCTGGCGCAGCCGCTGCAAGACATTGCGGGTCTGGATGTCCTCACGCATAAGGACGGTCTCGGTGATCTCGATCTCGATGCGCGATGCCGCGACACCGCTCTCGCTCAAGGCGTCCTCGAACACGCGGACTATGTTCTCCGATCCCAACTGGGCTGGCGACAGGTTGATGGCCACCGAAACTGCCGGATCAAACGCTCGGGCCTGCAGGCAGGCATTGCGGATGACCCATTCGCCGATCGGAACGATGAGGCCGGTCGTCTCGGCGACCGGGATGAAATCCGACGGCGTGATCAGGCCACGAGTGGGGTGGTGCCAGCGCAATAGCGTCTCCAGGGTGCGGTTGCGCATGGTCGCAGCTTCGACGATGGGCTGGAAATAGAGCTCGAAACTGCCCCGCTCCAGCGCCTCGCGGAGGCCTTCCTCCATCGCCTTTTGGTACCGCGCTGTGCGCGACATCTCATCCTCGAAAAAGCAAAAGGTCCCCTTGCCGGCATGCTTGGCGCGGTACAGCGCCATGTCGGCGCATCGCAGCAGATCCGTGGGGCCGCTGCCGTTGTCCGGGAAAAGGCAGATGCCGATGCTGACGCCGATCGAGGTTAGCTGCCCCTCGATAAGGAACGGCTCCGACATCCAGTGGATGATGCGACTGGCCAGTTCCGCGGGCGTGACCGTGCCGGCGTCGAGCGGCAGCGCCACCGCAAATTCGTCGCCTCCGAGCCGCGCCACGAGGCCTTTTTCCCCGACGGCCTCGGACAGCCGCGCGGCAACGGAGCGCAGGAGCTCATCGCCGGCTGGATGGCCAAGCGTGTCGTTGACCTCCTTGAAACGATCAAGGTCAAGAAAAAAGACGGCAATGCGCGCCAGATCGGTGACCGAGCCGATCGCTTGCCTGAGCCATGACGAGAAATAACTCCGATTGGCAAGGTTGGTCAGCACGTCGTGCTGGGCGCGATGGTCAAGTTCAGAAACCATCTGGCGAATGGAATGGTCCGTGCGGCGGCGCTCCTTGTCCGCTTCGAGATAGGCCTCGTTGATCATCTGCGTCAGTCGAACGATATCGAGTACACCGTTCGGAGCGGTTGCGCGTGCGATCTGCCGTTTCAGCTGTATGTGCAGATCGTTCATGCCGCGCGCTCCGAAAGGGTCATGATGGTCATGGTCTGGTTGTGCAAGTCGCAGAACCCTGTCGCGGCATGCGGCGCGATCTCTCCGTAGGAATAGAAGCCGATGCCGGCGGTTCCGGGCGGGAAACAGGCCATGGCCGCCTCGATCTCATCGGAGACGCGCTGGCCCATCATCAGACGACGACCGATGCAACTGATCATCACGGCCACGGAGGTTGGTGGCTGATCCTTGCCGATCTGCACGATGGCGTCAGCGGCGGATTTCGCTGCGCTTGCCGCGCCTTCGGCCAGACGCTCGAAGGAGCCGCGCATCAGTTGCGCCGACCAGCCGACCGGCATGTCGCCGGCGAAGGTCATGGTGCGAGCCTGGCGATCCACCGCCAGAATGGTGCGCACCAGTTCTTGCTTGCTGCATTCCGGGTTGCGGATCAGCAGAGGATAGAGCAACGCCGTGCCGGGCAGGCCGGCGATGTCATCGGCGCAGAGATAGCGCTCGTACAAGTCGAGGGCCGGCTGACCATCAAGCTCGCGCAGGATATTGCCTTCCGAGCGGGTGACAACGCGGTTCGGCCCGAAAACTTCCCAGCCACCGGCGCTGCCAGAGCCGACAGCGATGTCCGTGCCATAAAGACCCACAGCGGCGACAAGACCACTTGTGGGTTGCGCGTCCAGACCCACGAGCGTAGTCGAAAATGCCGCACCGTCGCCCGCGAGGCCGCCGCAAACTGGGACCTGGCCTCCTAACACTTCGACGATGCCCTCGACCAGATGCGTGCCGTTGACTTGCAGCCCATCGGATAGCAGCAGCACGCCGGCCAGGTCATGCGCCACCAACTGCTGGCCAATGTTTCGCCCGCAGTCCCGAGAGCCCGAGGCAAGGCCGATAGGCGCAACCACCTTCCGCAACCGCGTCCTGTCGAAGCGCAGGGCGACAGCCGCGATGACGCCGTCGACGATGTCGGCGTGCATGATCTGGCCGCCAGTGCTGCAGCCGAAGATTGTCGCCCGGGGGAATGCCTCGCGCCAGCGGGCAAACCAGTCGCCCTGTTCCAGCGCCTCGCGCGCGCCGAAATAAAGGACCAGGTCCGAATCGTGCGCTTTCGCGACCGGTGTGCTGAAACCCTGACCCGTTGACCATGTGAACTCGATAGCCTGCATGGATTCAGCCCCTCATAGTCGCAGACCTGCAATACAATTACAGGTTGTATCTTACAGGGGAGACGTTTAACGAAATCTTCCCGCAATTTTCTACGCACGGGCAGGAAATGCGCCATGACGCCCGGCATTTCGGGCAAAAGACGCTCCACAGTTTCAGGCATGCAAATGCGGCCGGCGGCATTTGTGTAAGAGTTTAGCAGTTGGATGGGCAAGGAAACCAGCCGCTGCAACCCAGGGTAGCGCGTCGGTCGTGACGCATTTTGCCCCGTCCGTTTCATTCCGGCTGTGGATTGCGGGGAGAAAACGGCGGCTGGCGATCTGTCTTCTCGAAGCGCTGGATGCGCGCTGCGCTTCTTCTGCCGCCTCCGGGAAGATGTGCTATGGGAGAAATCCCCATGCGCTACCCCCCTTCGCTCCTCGACGACATCCGCGCCCGGCTGCCGGTTTCGGCCGTCGTCGGGCGGCGCGTGAAGCTGACCCGCGCCGGGCGCGAGTGGAAGGGGCTTTCCCCGTTCAACCAGGAGAAGACGCCCTCGTTCTTCGTGAACGACCAGAAGGGCTCATTTTTCGATTTTTCCTCCGGCAAGAACGGCGACATCTTCAAGTTCGTGATGGAAACGGAGGGGCTGTCGTTTCCCGAGGCCGTGGAGCGGCTGGCGGCGGAAGCCGGCGTCGAACTGCCGAAGGTTTCGGTCGAGGCGGAGCGGTTCGAACAGCAGCGCAAGGGCCTCGGCGAGGCGATGGAACTCGCGGCGCAGTGGTTCCAGCAGCAGCTGAAGGAGCGGGCCGGGGCCGGCGCGCGGGAGTATCTCAAGGGGCGCGACCTGCCGCCCGCCGTGCAGGCGGAATTCCGCCTTGGCTATGCGCCGAACGAGCGCTTCGGGCTGCGCGATTTCCTCGCCGGCAAGGGCGTGCCCGTCGAAGTCATGGTGGAAGCGGGTCTGTTGATCTCGGTCGAGGAGGTCGCGGTTCCCTATGACCGGTTCCGCGACCGGGTGATGTTCCCGATCAGCGATGCGCGCGGCAAGGTCATCGCCTTCGGCGGGCGGGCGCTCCAGAAGGATGCACAGGCAAAATATCTCAATTCGCCGGAAACCCCGCTCTTCCACAAGGGCGCCACGCTCTACAACCTCAACAAGGCGCGCAAGCCCGCGCATGAGAAGGGCAATCTCATCGCGGTGGAGGGCTATGTCGACGCCATCGCCATGACCCGCGCCGGCTTTCCGGAAACGGTGGCGCCTCTCGGAACGGCGCTGACCGAGGACCAGCTGGCGCTGATGTGGCGCATCGCCGGCGAGCCGGTGCTGTGCTTCGATGGCGACAAGGCGGGGGTGAAGGCGGCGCACCGCGCCATTGACGTGGCGTTGCCGCATCTTCAGCCCGGGCGCACGCTGCGGTTCGCCTTCCTGCCAGGCGGGCAGGACCCCGATGAGCTGCTGCGCTCGTCCGGGCCGGATGCCATCGCCGCCGTGGTCAACAGGCCGCGCAGTTTCGTCGACGTGCTGTTCGCCCGCGAGGCGGAGCGCGAGCCGCTGGATACGCCCGAACGGCGCGCCGACCTTGAAAAGCGGCTGCGCGAGGCGGTTTCCGCCATCAAGGACGAGACGGTCAGGAAGCATTACCGCGAGGCGATGGACGAGCGTATCCGGGCGCTGTTCCGTCAGTCCGGTCCGCAGCGGGGCGGCAGTCGCGGCGGACCGGAC
>DAOMXN010000064.1:0-10896 GCA_035437025.1 Beijerinckiaceae bacterium
TGGTTGGCCCTCGATGGAAGCCGCGAGCCGCGCAAAGCGTGCCAGCGCGGCCGGTCCGCCCACTGCGCCACAATCCAGCGCGATAAGCAATTGTCCGGTGCCGGGCGGCGGTCCCTTCGCATCGAGGAACGAAGAAGCGTCCGCCGCGAAATTCGCGCCGGTCAGCCCCGCGGCGAGCAGTTCGACCATCAACGCCAGCGCCGTCCCCTTGGCGTCGCCCATCGGGACCATGGTTCCAGCCAGTCCCGCGTCGGGATCGGTAGTCGGCTTGCCGTCATTGTCGACTGCCCAGCCTTCCGGAATTGTCTCGCCCCGCTGCTTGGCAGCGACAAGGTTGCCGCGCGCCACCTTCGACAGCGACAGGTCGATCACCAGCGCCGGAGCCTCCGGCAGCGGGCAGGCAAACGCGATCGGATTGGTGCCGAAAACCCCGACGGATCCACCCCAGGGGGCCATGGCGGCCGGTGTGTTGGCGAACAGCAGCGCAACCATGCCTTTGTCCGCCAGGGATTCGACCACGAGCCCCGCCGCTCCGCAATGGTGCGAGCGATGGACGGCCGCCGCCGCCACGCCATTGGCAGCCGCAATCGACGGCAGCACGGCCATGGCCGTATCGAGTGCCGGATAGGCAAAGCCGTGCGCCGCATCGACGACCAGCAGTCCGGCTCTGGCCCGGCTGATGGTGGGATGAGCATATCCATCCACCTTCCCGGCCTTCGCCTGCGCGGCATAACTTGGCACGCGGGAGAGGCCGTGGCCCTTCTGGCCGTCCGCTTCGGCCGCCACAAGTGCCCGGGCCACGCTGGCGGCATTGCCGGCCTCCGTGCGGTTGCGCTGGAGCGCGACCGAGACCAGGTCCTGAGCGTCAGCCAGGGTCAGTACAGCCACGGTCAGCCCCCCAGGGTCCGGCGGACATTCTCGACCGTCAGCCAGGAAACACGCGTGTTGGATTCGACAGAGACGCCGGCGATGTGCGGCGTCAGTATCAGGTTCGGACAGTCCTCGAACACGGCACCGCGCGCCGCAGACAGGGGCTCCTCCTCGAAAACGTCCAGCGCTGCTCCACCGAGTCGGCCCGCCTTCAGTGCTGCGGCCAGCGCCGCTTCGTCGATCACGCCGCCACGGGCCGCGTTGATCAGAATGGCACCGGACTTCATGCGGGCAAGGCGCGAGGCGTCAAGCAGCCTGCGCGTCGCGTCGGTGAGAGGCACATGCAGCGAGATGACGTCAGCCGAAGTCAGGAGCGCATCGAGCTCCAGGCGCTCGGCCTCGGCCCAGCGCGGATCATCGGCCGGAAGATGCGGATCGAAGGCGGCCACGGACATGCCGAGTGCCCTGGCGAGCTGCGCGGTCAGCCGCCCGATCGAGCCGAAGCCTATGAGCCCAAGGGTCTTTCCCGCGATCTCCCGCCCCATGAGCCGGTTGCGCGGCCATTTTCCGGCCACCACCTCGCCCGTCGAGGCATAGGCGCCCCGAAGGAGCACCATGGCCGTGCCAACGACATATTCGGCAACGCCGAGATCGTTTGCCCCCGTCGCGGGAAGAACCGCGATGTTGCGCGCACGGCAGGCCTCAAGGTCGATGTTGTCGAGACCGACGCCAAGCCGACCCACGCAGATGAGAGTGCGCGCCGACGCCAAGAGCTCGCCGCGCACCTGGGTCCGGTTGCGGACGATCAGCGCGCGCGCGCCAGCCGCCAGCCGCAGCAGTTCCGCCGGCTTGTCCACGAGGTTGGCATCGTAATGCACGTCATGCGTGCGCCGGAGGTCGGCGACGGCGGCCTCATCCATGAATTCGGTGATGACGACATCGGCCATGGCGCGTGCCGTGACCTCAGGCCGAGCGATACAGCTTGGTCAGCGAGAACTCGCGATGACCCAGTGCCTCGTTGGCGGTGAAACGTCCGTTCGACGTGCGTACGATGCATTCAATCAGCGCATCGCCCGCCTCCGGAATGGTCATGGTCCGCTTCAGGACACCGGTCACGTCCACGTCGATGTGCTCGGGCATGGTGCGCAGGGTCTTGGGGTTGCCGGAGATCTTGATCACCGGAACGATCGGATTACCGATGACGTTGCCCTGTCCGGTCGGGAAGGTGTGCACGACATAGCCGGCGGCAGCCATCAGCGTCACGCATTCCGCCGCGGCCGACGATGTGTCCATGAAGTACAGCCCCGCCCCTTTCGCCGGCGCCTCGGCCGGTTCGAGGATGTCGATGTACTTGCACTCGCGGCCGATCTTCTCGAGGTTGCCGAGCGCCTTCTCCTCAATGGTCGTGAGGCCGCCGGCGATGTTGCCCTTGGTTGGCTGGCTGTCCGACAGGTCGTTGGTCTTGTGCGCCTCGATCACGTCATCCTGATAGGATTTCCACATCTTGTACCAGCGGTCGCCGGTCTTCTTGTCTATGGCGCGGGCACGACACAGGTGTTCGGCGCCAGTGATCTCCGAAGTCTCGCCGAACACGCCGTAGATCCCGCGCGGAATCAGCTTGTCGTACATGTTGCCGACAGTGGGGCAGGAGGACAGGCCCGTGGTCGTGTCGGATTCGCCGCACTTCGTCGACACCCAAAGCTCCGTGATCGAGGCTTTCTCGCGCGGCAGTTCGCTCGCCCATTGGACGAATTCCTTCGCGACATAAGAGGCTCTGGCGATGGTCGAGATGTCGCCATGGCCCTCAATGCCGAAGCCGACGACCGGCTTGCCGGTCGCTGCGATGCCGTCGACCACGGTCTTGGTCCAGCCTTCCTCGATCCCGATCACTACGACGGCAGCGACGTTCGGGTTCGAGCCCGTGCCGATCAGGGTTCGGAAGAATAGGTCGAGGTCGGCGCCAAACTGCAGTCGGCCGTAGGCATGGGGAATCGCCAGCGTGCCCTTGATGTTGTTGGCCACGGCTTCGGCGGCCGCGTTGGACAGATCGTCAAGCGGCAGGATCACCACATGGTTGCGCACGCCCATGCGGCCGTTCTCGCGCCGCCAGCCCATGAAGGAGTCCAGCGCGCGACCACTGGGCCGCTTGCCTGCGGGCGCCTTGAAGGCGGGTGCCTCGATCTTGCGGCCCTTGAAACCCTTCAGCTTGCGATTGACGAGGTCGAAATTGGCGACGATGCCCATGGCGAAAATCCTGTGAACCGGGAGAAATCGGACGAGTGGCGGCGCTTACCAGCGCTTGGTCTTGACGTTGTGGACGTGCAGATGCTCGCCCTTCTTGATGTCGGCGATCGCCTTGCCGATGTCCTGGCCGTACTTCCAGATCGTGTCGCCCTTCTTGATATCAACAAGCGCGACCTTGTGGCCGATCGGAATGTCCATCTTTGCCTTCAGGTGGAAGTCGGAATTGTCACAGGTGCGCACGCACAGCATGTCCGCCCCTGCCCTGAGCCCTTCAACCACGACCACGCCGACGGTGTCCTTGTGTTCGTGCACCAACAGATGCGGATTCGCCATGAGAAAGCCTCGCTGATGGAAAGGGAGCTTAGTCTTATATAAGACATAGGACGCGGCACTGTCAACGCAACTCCGGGAGCGAGTTCGACTGAGGCGCTGGAACGCCGGTCCTGTATCTGTTAGAAGACCTAACTCTTGATGGTTCCCGGCGGAGACGCTCATGGAGAACACCACCCCTCCTCCGGCAGGCGGGTCCGGCACCAACGAGCCGCTCGGCTTCCGCCCGCTATATCGTCAGGTGCGCGATCGGTTGATGCGGCGCATCGCCGACGGCTACTGGCCTCCAGGCCAGATGCTGCCAAGCGAGGCACAGATTGCCGGGGAGTTCGGCGTGTCGCAGGGCACCGTGCGCAAGGCGCTCGACGAGATGGCGGCGGAGCATATCCTGGTGCGTCGCCAGGGGCGCGGCACGTTTGTGTCGGAGCATAACGAGCAACGGGTGCTGTTCCAGTATTTCAAGCTGGTTCCCGACGATGGCGAACGCGAATTCCCCGAAAGCGTTGCCCTGTCCTGCGACCAGGACCAGGCGAGTGCCCAGGAGCGTGCAATGTTGGATCTGCCGGCCGGAGCGGGCGTGATCAGGATCCGGCGCATGCGGTCCTTGCGCGGCAAGCCCTGTGTCTCGGAACACATCACCCTGCCGGCGGTGCTGTTCACGGGGCTGGCGGAGTCAGAGATCCCCAACAACCTCTACGCGCTCTATGCCGCACGCTACGGCGTAACCATTGCCCGGTCGACGGAAAAACTTAAGGCGGTCGGCGCGCCGCCGGGCGATGCCGATGTGCTGCGCGTCGCGCGCGGTACCCCGGTTCTCAGGGTGGACCGGCTGGCGCGCTCGATCGAGGGCAGCGCGGCGGAGTGGCGCATTGCCTACTGCCTGACCGATTCCTTCCACTACCTGTCAGATCTGCGTTGAGCCGCTCCGCTCGCGAGCGCGATTCCCGCGACGACGACACCGGTGCCCAGATACTGGAGCGTCGTCGGCCATTCACCCAGCAAAGGGACGGCCGTGACCAGCGCCAGCGGTGGAACGCTCGCCACGCCGAGAGCGGTGCGCGTGGGACCGATGCGGCGCACCAGTTCACCCCAGAGTGCGAAGGCGAGGACCGTCAGCAGCCCGCCCTGGAACACCATCTGCAGCAGCGAGGCGCCCGGCGCCGCGATGGCGGCCGCCATGCCTTCCATGCCCAGCCAGTAGCCCACGGCGCCGATGCCGGTCAGCGTGAAACTGGCGGCGACCGCAGCCGGTGGTACCTGCCAGTACTTCATGGCGAGGGACGCCGAGCCCCACATCAGGCCGATCACGATGAGCAGGGCGTCGCCCAGCGCCGAGAATCCGCTTGAACCCGTCTTGGAGCCGGCCGCGAAAACCAAGAGGCCGCCAATGATCAGGGCAAGGCCGACCCAGCGCGCCCGGTCAGGCCATGCGCCCGTGAGCAGTCCGGTGCCGACCATGGCCACGGTGATCGACAGGGAGGGCACGATGACGGCGCCGTGGGAAGCCGGCGTCAGTGCGATGGCTGTGGCGAACACCATGCCATAGAACCCTCCGCCGAGCAGACCGACGGCGAGGAACGGACCGAAACGGTGCCGCATCATGGAGCGCACGTCGGCGCGCAGGAACAGCGGAAAACCGAGCAGCAGCGCGCCGAGATAGCGCAGGCCGCCGATGTCGACCGCCGTGAGCCCTGCCGCCACGCCGATCTTGGTGACGGCGAATTGCAGCGCCATGACGGGATAGACCAGCAGGGCGATGAACGCGGTCGGCATGGCGACACGACCGGCGGTCAGCGGAAATTCGGCGCGCGTTTCTCGAAGTTGGCGCGAACCGCCTCGATCTGGTTCGGCTTGCCGATCACCTCGTGCTGCAAACGGGCTTCCAGGCGCAGGCCTTCGGCCGGGGCGGCATACCAGGCGGTGTCGAGCAGCTTCTTGATGCGGCGCGTCGCATCCGGCGACTTTCCGGCGATCTCGCGTGCCAGTTCGCGCGCGGCGGCCAGCGGATCAGCCGCGATGCGGGTGACAAGCCCGAGGTCCCGAGCCTCCTCGGCGCCAACGACGCGGCCGGTCAGCACCAGTTCCTTTGCGACGTCGACGCGGACCAGCCGTCGGATCGACTGGGTGATCCCCATGTCTGGCACGAGGCCCCATTTGATCTCCATGACCGAGAGCCGTGCATCCGGCCCGGCGATGCGGATATCGGCGCCCAGCGCGATCTGGCAGCCGCCGCCGTAGGCGACGCCGTTCAGCGCGGCGATAACGGGCACCTCGAGTTCCTGCCAGACATGGGACGGCTTCTGGAACATGTTGGCGACCTCGCCGGACGCGAGGGTGAACAGGCGTGCCTCGATCGTGGCGGCATCGGCGCCCATGGTCATGAAGGACTGGAAATCGAGACCCGCGCAGAAACTCGGACCCCGGCCGTGGAGAACCACGGCCCGCACGTCCGGATTGGACTTCAGACCCTCTCCGGCGGCGGCAATGGCTTCGAACATTGCGGGATCGAGGGCGTTCATTTTCTCCGGGCGCGCCAGCGCCACTTCCGCGACATGATCGGTAATGGTGACTTCGACGCGCGCCATGGTGCCTTCCCTTCGCAGTGCCGGATCGAGTGCGATTCAACAGCAGGGTAGAGCATTGTCGGGCGCGGGGCACCTTCCAAGTGCTTTGCCCCAGGACAAGGCCGGATGGAAACGGCGCGCTATCCTGGAACCCGGCCCAATACTTCCGGAGCTGGTCATGATGGACGAGAGGGTGCGGGCGCTGGCCCATGAGCTGCTCGAAAGCGGCGTGGAACATCTGTCCGAGCGCGAGAGGAAGATCATTGCCCGGATCGCCCATCGCCATCACATCTCGCGCAATGTCAGCGCGGACTATGATGACCGGCGCACGCTGGGCGAGATCTGGGCTGACCGGCTGGCCTTGTGGGGCGGCTCCTGGCTGTTTGTCCTCGCCTTCGCCCTGTTCCTGTTGTGCTGGGGTGGCGCGAACGCAGGAGTGCTGCCCCAGGCGTGGCGGTTCGATCCCTACCCGTTCGTCTTTCTGAACCTCGTCCTGTCGATGCTCGCGGCGATCCAGGCGCCGGTGATCCTGATGTCGCAGAACCGTCAGGCAGCGAAGGACCGGCTGCAGGCGATGCAGGACTATGAAGTGAACCTCAAGGCCGAACTTGAAATCATGGCGCTGCACGACAAGTTGGATCGTCTCGCCGAGACTGTGCAGGCCGCCGTCTTGCGCCGCTAGGGCCGCTCCTGTTCACAAAGCTTGTAGCGGTTCAGGAGATCGCGGATGCGGCCGGTGCCGGCAGAGGTCGCACAGAGCGGCCGCGCCGTTGTGCGCGCCTCGGCCATCCGCCCCTGCTCTTGCTGCGCCCCGGCGAGCAGAAGGCGTGCCCAGTCGCGGAAATCCCGGGTGAAGCTGCGCGGATAGCGCTCGGCGATTTCCATGGCGGTGCGCGCCTCGCGTTCGGCGCCCTGCGCATCGCCGGCCCGGATCAACGCGATGGCGCGATGGAAGCGCGCCCGCGGGTCTTCGGGGAAGCGAGCGACGAGATCGGCTGACTGCTCCTGGAACGCTGCTTCGGTGGCTGGAATCTCGGCAGCCGGGATCAGGCGCGCCAGCAGCTTGTATTCGTCATGCCGTGAGGCGAGCTGCACCGCGCCATAGCCGCAGACCAGGATGCCTGCGGCGACGATGGCGCCGGCGATCTGGCGATACCCCACCGGAATCCAGATTTTCGGCCAGAACAGCGGCGACAGCGCGGCGATCGCGGCACCTGCCAGGGCACCGCCGGCATGGGCCGCATAGTCGATCTGGAGCCCCTGTCCCGGCAGGAACAGTGGAAGCAAGGCCGGAGCCAGGGACGGAATCAACACGCTCAACGCGCTGGTCGCGAATGCCTTGCGATGCTCACCGGACGGCAGGCGCAGGGCAAAGGCCAGCAGGAAACCGAACAGCCCCATCAATGCACCCGAGGCGCCAACTCCCACGATGCCGGGCGGATTGAAGGAGACCGACGAAATACTGCCCGACAGCGCGCCGACAAAGAAAACCGCAAGGAACCAGCGTGCGCCGAGGACCGGCTCGAGCGTCCGTCCGACCAGCCACAGACCGAGCCCATTCATGGCCAGATGGAGCAGATGGGCGTGCGCGAACGCCATGGTCAGCAGGCGAAACCACTCGCCGTCGCCCACCACGAGGCCACGGCTGGCTCCGCCGAAAGCAACAAGGGTCTGCAGGCTGGGCGCCAGCATGGTGCCCAGCGGTCCGAAGCTGAGCGCAAGCTCTGCGGCGAACACCGCCGCAAGGGTCAGCCCAAGCGCTTTGGTTGCGATCAGCGGGGGATCATACGGACCGACGGCAGGAGAATACCCTGTCAACGGATCATCGCCTCAGCACGATTTGCTGGCAGGCCTCGGGCATGGCCGACAGGGGCATGAACACCGGTGGCTTTGGCTTGGCGTTGGGATCCTTGGGCTTCTTGGGTCCGAAGATCGTCTTGTGCTGCAGCGCCAACCAGTCCGACAGTTCCTTTCCGCAGCCGTCGCCTTCCGGTGGCGGGTCCTGGTCGATACAGGCGGCATCGCCCGCTGGGCAGGCGATGCGGATGTGGAAGTGATAGTTGTGTCCCCACATTGGGCGCACTTTGGTCAGCCACTCGCGATCCCTGCCGGGGTCGCGGCACATCGCCTTTTTGATGGCGGGATTGACGAAAATGCGCGTCACGCGCGGTTCCAGCGCGGCGAGGCGCACGATGTCACGATGGGCCGGCGTCCACGCTTTTGGGTCGACGTCCATCCAGTCCGCCGCCACGGCGTTGGTGGCCGCCATGTTCTCGCGTTCGTCCTCATTGAGGGTGCGTGGCGGCATGGGCGTGAGCCAGATGTCTGCGTCGAGCCCGACCTGGTGCGAGGCGTGGCCCGTCAGCATCGGTCCGCCGCGCGGCTGCGAAATGTCGCCGACCAGCAGCCCGGGCCAGTTCGCTTCTTTCGGTCCCCGCTTCGCCAGCCGTTCCACGAGCGCGATGAGCTCGGGATGGCCCCAGTTGCGATTGCGCGAGGTCCGCATGACCTGCCAGGTTGGCCCGTCGAGCGCGAGCGCGGTCGCGCCGGCAAGGCATCCCTTGGCGTAGGAGCCGATGGTCCGTACGTCTCCGGCGGCGGCGGTCTTCGCGCCGCCGAAATGACGCTTGGCCGCGTCGGCCGGCATGATCTCCATCAGCCGCGCCCGCGTCTTCATCTCTTCGGACATCGTCTGCTGGGCCCGAGCGGGAAGGAGCAGACAGGGCAGCATCGCCATGACGGCCAGAGCTATCGCGCGCATCCGATCCTCGTTCAGTAAGATTCGAGTCGTTACCTTAACACGCTGGAATCATTTCATAAACCGGCAGATTACCGTGATCTCTGGGAAACGAAACGTCAACCACCGGAATTCACTCCAACGAAAGGGGTGTGGCGGTTTTCTGTCCGCACAGGGAACGACAGGTGGCGCGCCGGAAGAGCGGGATTCGACTCCGGACGCGCAATCTGCCTGACTGATGCGGAGGGCCGCGACCGGCGGCGCCCCGATCAATTCGGGTATCGCTCGCCATGCAGCTGAGCATGGGAGAGACTTGGCACGATCCAGATGGCGGCAAGGTCCTTGCCCTGCGATCTGGCAAACAGAGGCGTAACGACAGGGTGGCGTCATGAACAGGATCATTGCGTTCTTCATTCTGGCCTTCGGCCTGATCGCCGGAACCGCCAGCGCAGAGGCCAAGGTGGTGGCCCGCATCAATATCGCGCAGCAGAAAATGGTGGTCAGCGTTGACGGCGAAGTGCAGCATGTCTGGAGCGTGTCGACTGCGCGCAAGGGCTATGTCACGCCGCGCGGCACCTATGCCCCCAAGCGCATGCACGTGAAGTACTATTCCAAGAAGTACTACAACTCGCCCATGCCTTATTCGATCTTCTTCAAGGGCGGCTATGCGGTGCATGGCACGACAGCCGTCGGCAAGCTCGGCGCTCCCGCATCGCACGGGTGCATCCGGCTGGCGACCGGCAATGCGGCAAAGCTCTACCAGCTCGTCCGTCAGCATGGTCCGGGGAAAGCGCGCATCGTGATCACGTGACGGCCTGGCCTTCTTCTGACGTTCACGGCAATGTGATGGCCGCTCTTGTGCGGGGCCGCCAGCCCACCGGGCGCGTGTCTGAATAGGGGGTCGACTCTTCGGTGCGCCTCGGCTTCATTTCCCTCGGTCCGAGGGGGAAACGACAATGGCTTCAGGGGCTCAACAGGATCTGGTGAGGAAACTCGTCTTCGGGTTTCTGGCTGGAGCGCTGGCAGTGCTGGTGTTCCATCAGGCGACGATTTTCATGCTTGGTGTCCTGAAGGTGATACCCGCCGGCAATGCCTGGTCCTTCCGGCCGAATCCCTGGCGCGTTCCGGTCCTGGTCAATTCCATGTTCTGGGGCGGTCTTTGGGGCATTGCCTACACGTTTGTGCAGAACAGACTGCCAAGGTCGCGCTGGCTGGGCGGGTTCGTGTTCGGGGTGCTTGGTCCGGCTCTGGTCGGCTCCTGGCTGGTGGTGGCGCTTCTGAAGGGCAATCCGGTCTTCGCCGGTTTCGCGCCGCCTCGCCTGCTCATCGGAGCGCTGATCAACGGGGTGTTTGGCATCGGCGTTGCGGTGTTTCACGATCTGATCGGGAGAAGGCTGTAGTTTTCCGGCCTTTGCGAAAGGCGAACAGGACGGGAAATCTGCGGGGTTCTATGGGCCGATGCAGGCCGCCGGGCCCCGGCGCATGTCGGCCACGTCAATGGAAATCCCGGCTGCGCGGCAAGACCCGGACGTCGCGCGGATGACGGTGGCGCGCCCGGAGCGGCGGTCGTTCCGGCCGCGCTGTCTCCTGTCCGGCATCCCAGAGCCGCGCGATCTCGGCCGAACGATCGACGATATGTGTGGCCATCAGGTGCACGACGCCCTCCGGGCTGCGCTGCACGCGGCCCTCGACGAGCATCAGCCGCGCCGCCATCACCGGCCGGCGCAAGGCCTCGAACTGGCGCGCCCAGAGCACGCAGTTGGTGATGCCGGTCTCGTCCTCCAGCGTGATGAAGATCGCGTTGCCCTTGCCGGGCCGCTGGCGCACCAGCACCAGCCCGGCCGTGCGTGTGAAGCGGCCGTCGGCCCGCCTCGAGGTCTCGGCGCAGGTCACGACATTCTCAAGCGCAAAGAAGGACCGTAGCAGTGCCATCGGGTGCGCCCTTAGGGACAGGCGTAAGGTCTGGTAGTCCGTCGCGACATGTTCGCCGAGACTCATGGCCGGGAGCATCGCTTCCGGCTCCGCGCCGAGTTCGCCCGCCTGGGCGGCGGCGAACAGGGGCAGGGGGGCCGATTGCGGCAGGCGCCGGGCTTCCCAAAGTGCCTGCCGCCGGTCGAGGCCGATGGAGCGGCAGGCGTCGGCATCGGCCAG
>DAOMXN010000065.1:0-10894 GCA_035437025.1 Beijerinckiaceae bacterium
CTTGCGCCGCTCGAAGCCGCGAGGCCAAGCCAGGCGTGCTCGGCCGCCAGACGGTAGCGGCTGCGCGCGGAGCCCGGCGCGGGCGGCGTTTCCTCCGACACCCAGCCGCCGGCGTGATCGCCATAGACACCGACGGTTGAAAGATAAAGGATCGTCCTGCCGGAGCCGGACGAGCCGAGCGCGGATGCGACGCGCGCCACGAAGGGATCACCCGTCGCGTCAGGTCCGGCGGACACGAGCAGGACGGCGCTCGAGCTGATCGCGCTGGCGAGGCCGCCGTCGTCCTGTTCCGTCAGGGCAACGGCGGCGATCCCGGCCGATTCCACTGCGGCGACCTGTTCCTGACGCCGCACCGTGGCGGCGATACCAGTAAACAACGCCCGATACCGCGCGACGAAAGCCTGTGCGCAGTAGCCGTACCCCAGGCAAAGCAGGCGCATCATTCCTCCTCCGGTTGCCACCATTCGGCACGGACCTCCCCATTGGTCTCGGCGATCAGGCGCCTATCACGTTCCGCCGCGAACCGGTCAGCATCCGCCAGCCGCCCCAGCGCCCAAACCGCCATGCCGCGCACCAGGGGCGATGGATCGTCCAGAAGCGCCTCGACCTCCGGCAACAGCGTCGGATCGGTCGAATTGCCGACGGCGATCAGCACATTGCGCACGAACCGGTCGCGCCCCGTGCGCTTGACCGGGGTTCCGGCGAAGTACAGGCGGAAGGCGGTTTCATCGAGGCGCACCAAGTGCCGGAGATCCGGCGCCTCGAGCTCGACGCGCTGCGCCAGCTTCTGGTCGTGGGCGGCCCGGGCAAACTTGTTCCAGGGACAGACGGCCAGGCAATCGTCACAGCCGAACACCCGGTTGCCGATGGCCCCGCGCAGCCGCTGCGGAATAACGCCCCTGTGCTCGATGGTCAGATAGGAAATGCAACGGCGCGCATCCAGCACGTAGGGGCGCGGAAAAGCCTCGGTCGGACAGGCGACCAGGCACCGGCGACAGGAGCCGCAGCGATCCGGTTCGGGCCTTTCATCAGGCAGCGCCAGCGTGGTGTAGATCGCGCCGAGGAACAGCCAATTGCCGTGACGGCGCGAGACCAGCATCGTGTTCTTGCCCTGCCAGCCGAGGCCGGCCTGCGCCGCCAGTGTCTTTTCCAGAACCGGCGCGGTGTCGATGAACACCTTGACGTCGCCGCCTCCGCGCGCCGCCAGGAAGCCGGCCAGTTCCTTCAGCCTGCCCTTGAGGACGTCGTGGTAGTCCTTGCGGCGGGCGTAGAGCGCGATCGACGCCTTGTCCCGCGCCGAAAGAGCCGCCAGCGGGTCCGTTTCCCCCGCGTAGTTCGCGCCGAGGACCAGGATGCTCCGGACCTGCGGCCAAAGCTCGGTCGGATGCGCACGGCGCTCCGGCGCCTCGGCCATCCAGAGCATGTCGCCGTGGAGCCCTTCCGCCAGCCACTGCCGCAGCCGTCCTAGGGTCTGGGGGGCGGCTTCAGCCGGCGCGACGCCAAAGGCCTCGAACCCGAGCGCTGCGGCACGCGCACGAACGGCTCCGATCAGGTCGGAGCCGGTCAGAAGTCGAGATCCGCGTAGTGCTGGCTCGGGTTCATGCCGAGCAGCCGATCGGTCAGGATCGGACGGAATGACGGCCGCGACTTGACCCGCGCGTACCATTGCTTTGCCATCTCGTCCTCGGACCAAGGCACATCCCCGAGATAGTCCACGACCGAAAAATGCGCGGCAGCCGCCAGATCGGCATAGGAGAGCGTGTCGCCTGCCAGCCAGTTCCGCTGCCCCAGCAGATGCCCGACATACTTCAGATGATAGCGCACATTGGCGCGCGCCGCGCGCAGGATCGCGCCTTCCGGCGCGCCACCGCCCGCATCCATGGGCAGGAAGCGCTTGTGCACCTTTTCCGCAACCAGGTAGTGGGACACTTCCTCATAGAACTTGCGGTTGAACCAATCGGTCAGGCGGCGCACTTCGATGCGCGGCGCGGGCGCCTCGGGCAACAGACGTCGGTCGCCAAGAACCAGCCCCCGCGTTTCGTCCAGATATTCCGCGATTACATCCGCACCTGGAATGGCGAAGACGTTCTCCTCCAGCAGGACCGGGGTGTTGCCCGCGGGATTCAGCGCGAGAAACTCGCGGCGGCGCTCCCACACGCGCTCCTCGGAGAGCGTGGCCTCCATGCCAAGCTCGCCCATGATCAGGCGGACATATCGTGAATGCGGACAGAGAACGTGATGGAACAGCGCTGGCATGAACGTGCAAAGCAACGGCGCAGGCGAGAGATTCGCCTGCTTCTGACCTTGGTGGGTCGCCTGCGAAGCGTATAGAAGCAAAATGGATTCGCCTCAATCATTGTCCAGTCGGGCGGACCGATGAGCTGCGACACGTTCCGCGCAGGGCGCGCAATCGAGGGGCCATGACACTTATCTCCATGCTTCAGGCTGCCTTGCTCGGCTTCATCGAGGGCCTGACCGAGTTCCTGCCGGTTTCGTCCACCGGGCACCTGCTGCTGGTCGGTCATTTCCTGAAATTCGATTCGCCGAACAAGACCTTCGAGGTGCTGGTGCAATTCGGCGCCATCCTGGCGATTCTTTCTGTCTACTTCGGCAAGGTGACGAGCCTCGCGCTCGGCATGTTCACCGATCCGGCGCGCCGCCGGTTCGTGATCGCTGTGCTGATCGCGTTCGTGCCGGCAATGATCCTCGGCGGCCTTTTTTCGAAAGTGATCAAGAGCTATCTCTTCAATCCGTTCCTGGTCTGCACCAGCCTGATCGCCGGCGGACTGGTGCTGCTCGTCGTCGATGAGACCAAGTTCAAGACGACGTACAACGACATGATGGAGTATCCGCTGCCGATGGCGCTGAAGATCGGCGCGTTCCAGTGCCTGGCGATGATTCCCGGCGTGTCGCGGTCCGGCGCGACCATTGTCGGTGCGATGCTGCTGGGGTCCTCCAAGCGCGCGGCGGCGGAATTTTCCTTTTTCCTCGCCATGCCGACCATGGCGGGCGCCTTCGCCAAGGACCTTCTGGACAATTACAAGGTTCTCGCCGCCAAGGATTTCGGCCTGATCTTCATTGGCTTCGTGATGGCGTTCATTTCCGGGCTGATCGTGGTGCGCGGCTTTCTCGATTTCGTCTCGCGCCACGGATTTCGTCCCTTCGCTTACTGGCGCATCGCGGTCGGGACGCTAGGGCTGATCGGCCTCATGGTGCTCGGCTAAGCCGTATACGACGGCGATTTCGGCCGGGGCGGCGGCGATTTCGGCTCGAACCGGCAGATTTCCGCCAGAGGACAACGCCAGCACTCGGGCTTCTGCGCCTTGCAGATGTAGCGGCCGTGCAGAATCAGCCAGTGATGGCAATGCAGCCGGAAGGCGTCGGGCACGCGCCTTTCGAGTCCGTGCTCAACCTGTTCCGGCGTGGTCCCGCGCGCGATCGGCAGCCGGTTCGAGACGCGGAACAGATGCGTGTCCACGGCGATCGTTGGCTGTCCGAAGGCGATGTTGAGCACCACGTTCGCCGTCTTGCGACCAACGCCCGGCAGGCTCACCAGCGCCTCACGATCGGCCGGCACGGCGCCGGCGAAAGCATCGATCAGACGCCTCGAGAGCAAGATGACGTTCTTCGCCTTGTTGCGGAACAGGCCGATGGTCTTGATCAGGTCCCTGACCCCGTCCTCACCGAGCGCCAGCATTTTCTCAGGCGTATCAGCCAGGGCGAACAGCTTGCGCGTCGCCTTGTTGACGCCGGCGTCCGTCGCCTGCGCCGACAGCACGACAGCGACCAGCAGCGTGTAGGCATTGACGTATTCCAGTTCGCCCTTCGGCTCGGGATTGAGCGCGTGCAAGCGTTCGAACACATCGCGAACCTCGCAATCTGTCAGCGTCGCCGCATCCTGGCGCCTGCCCGCGCCGGCGCTCGCCCTACCCGACGCGCGCGGGGACTTTTTTTGCATCTTCGAGTCTGTCATCATGCGCGCACCGTCGGAAGCCATCGGGGGGATTGTGCCGAACGCTTCTTTCGATACCGGGCGAGGCGTCTTCGCGCCACCCGAAATGCCGGTCTTTGCGGCAACGCTTCGGCCGAACCGCCCTCTCGGACGGAGCGGAGTGGCATTGGTCGTGGGGTTTGTGGCGCTGATTGCAACCGTCACGGCCATCCCCTTCATCGTGGCGGGCGCCTGGCCGATCGGCGGATTCTTCGGACTCGACGTGGCGCTGCTCTACGGGGCCTTCCGCATCAGCAGCCGGCGCGCGCAGGCCTACGAAGAGGTCGTGCTCAGCCGTCTGGAACTGTGCTTGCGCAAGGTCGACTGGAGGGGCCGCGCGCGGGAGTGGCGCTTCAACCCCTTCTGGGCGCGGCTCAGGACGCGCGAACAGGCCGAGTTCGGCCTAACGGACCTTGCCATCGTCGAACACGGCCGGGAGGTTGCCGTCGGCTCTTTCCTTGGCCCGCAGGAAAAGCAGGAATTCGCACGCGCACTGGATTGCGCGCTGGCCGATGCGCGACGCTAGCGCAACGGCCACAGGCCCGCGCGCCCGGGCGGCGTATGCCCTTTCGTTGCCGCGAATCCTGTGCAAGATGACGCTTTCCCCGACTGGGGCAACGGCTCGAAGCCAACTGGAGCACCTACATGACTGGCTGGATTCTGCTCGCCATCATCGTCCTGCCGATCCTTTGGGCGATCATGATCTACAACGGTCTGGTCGCGATGCGGCAGCGTGCGAACCAGTCCTTTGCCGACATCGATGTACAGCTCAAGCAGCGCCATGATCTCATCCCGAACCTGGTCGAGACCGTCAAGGGCTATGCGACGCACGAGAAAGACACGCTCGACGCTGTCATCAAGGCCCGCGCCGCAGCCGTTTCCGCGCACGGACCACAGGCGCAGGGGCAGGCCGAACAGGCGCTCACCGGCGCGCTCGGACGGCTGATCGCCATCTCGGAAGCCTATCCCGACCTCAAGGCGAATGCGAATTTCCAGCAGCTCCAGGGCGAATTGTCGGACATCGAGAACAAGCTCGCCGCCGCCCGGCGGTTCTTCAACAATTCCGTCAGCGAATTCAACGCGGGAATCGAACAGTTCCCGGCCGTGCTGTTCGCCTCGAAGTTCGGCTTCCTGCCGATGGCCTTCTTCGACGTGGGCGAGGAACAGCGCAAGACGCTGGATGTCACGCCTCAGGTGAAGTTCTGAAGCGGGGCTGAGCGATGGCCGGCGCGTTCGGCCTCTACAGCCACATCCAGGCGAACCGGCGGCGGTCCTTTCTGCTGATTGCCGGCCTGTTCGCGCTGATCTACGCGCTGGTCTTCGCTGGCGCGCTGGCGGCGGCCGGGCTGCGGGGCGGCCCATCCCTGAACTGGATGCTGGCGCGCGCCTTCGACGACCTGATCACCCATGCGCCACTGGCCACAGGCCTGACGCTGATCTGGATCGTGATCGCCTATCTGTTTCACCAGAAGATGATCGACGCCATCACCGACAGTCATTCGGTGGAGCGCAAGGACGAACCGAAGCTGTACAACCAGCTGGAGAACCTGTGCATCTCGCGCGGCGTGCCGATGCCGCAGCTCAAAATCATGGAATCGGAGGTGCTCAACGCCTTCGCCAGCGGCCTCAACGAGAAGCAATATTGCGTCACCGTCACCCGCGGGTTGATGCAGACGCTCAACGACGAGGAAATGGAGGCGGTGCTTGCCCATGAGCTGACACATATCCGCAACGGCGACGTGAAGCTCATGGTGACGGCGGTCATCATCGCCGGCGTGGTCTCTTTCTTCGCCGAGTTGCTGTTCCGCTGGCTGGCGCGCGGACCGACCATCCGGTTCTCCGACGACAACGGCGATTCGAAGAAGGCTTCGCCCGCCGCCGCCGCTCTGATGATCGCGGTGGTGATCGTGGTGGTCGCCTGGGTGGCCTCGGGCCTGCTTCGCTTCGCCCTGTCGCGCACGCGCGAATATCTTGCCGACGCCGGGGCGGCGGAACTGACGAAAAATCCGGACGCGCTCATCTCCGCGCTTTTGAAAATCTCGGGCCGGGCGGAGATCCCGGGCGCTCCGTCCGGACTGATGGAAATGTGCATCGAGAACGAGCGCTCGGGCTTCGTCGATGTCTTCGCCACGCATCCGCCGATCGAGGATCGGGTCGAGGCGCTGGTGAAGTTCGCCGGCGGGCACATGCCGGCGCCTGAAGCCGGGCCAAAGCCGTCGTTCCTGCCTGAAACGGTGCAGCTCGACAGCAAGCTGGGTCCGTGGGGGCAGGCCGCCGCCGCGGCCAATCCGTGGCGGCGCTAGACTCCTGAAGCCGGGTGCTCAGCGTAGCGGCATCGCCCGCTGCGCCACGGCTGTCCAGTAGGAAATGCCGGCAGGAATCGCCTCGTCGTTGAAGTCGAAGGCCGGATTGTGCAGCGGCGCCGTATCGCCGTTGCCGATGAACAGGAAGGCGCCGGGCTTGGCTTCCAGCATGTAGGAGAAATCCTCCCCGCCCATGACCGGCGGCGCGTTGGCGATGACGCCGCCCGCCCCGGCGACGGTCGCGGCGGCGGCCACGGCGAATTCCGTCTCGGCCTGATGGTTCACGGTGGCGGGATAGCCATATGTGAAGTCGAGCCGGGCTTCGGCGCCAAAGGCCTTGGCCGTATTCGCCACGATGGCGCGGAAACGCTCCTCGGTCACCTGACCAACGGCCTTTTCCAGGAACCGCACCGTGCCTCTCAACACGGCGGTTTGCGGAATGACGTTGAAGGCGTCGCCGGCGTTGAAGGTGGTCACCGAAACCACGACGGACTTGAGCGGATCGGTGTTGCGCGAGGCGATCGACTGCAGCGCCGTCACCATGTGGCTGCCGATCAGCACGGGATCGATCCCCTGGTGCGGCTGCGCGCCATGCGCGCCCTTGCCCTCGATGGTGATGACGAAGTTCGCGGTGGCGGCCATCAGCGGGCCGGGCCGGGTCATGAAATGGCCGACCGGCACGCCCGGCACGCAGTGCAACCCGTAGAACTCCTGAATGCCGAAACGGCTCACCAGCCCGTCATCGACCATCGCCTTGCCGCCGGCACCGCCTTCTTCCGCCGGCTGGAACACCACCACGACCGTGCCATCGAAGCCGCGGTCGGCGGCAAGATGCTTGGCAGCGCCCAGCAGCATGGCGGTGTGCCCGTCATGGCCGCAGGCATGCATCATGTTCGCCACCTTGGAGGCATACGGCAGGTTGGTCTGCTCGGACATGGGAAGAGCATCCATGTCGGCGCGCAGCGCCACAACCTTTCCGCTCGCGGTCTTGCGGCCCTTGATCACGCCGACCACGCCGGTCTTGCCAATGCCGGTCACCACCTCGTCGACGCCGAAGCTCTTCAGCTTCTCCGCCACCAGTGCCGCGGTGCGATGCACCTCGTAGAGAATTTCGGGATGGGCATGGATGTCACGGCGCCAGCTGGCAACTTCGTCCTTGAGAGCGGCGATACGCGGATCGATGGAAGACATGGGGCCCATAGGGTTCGAGGTCTGGAGCAGCAATGTTGGCGTGCGATGACGGCCCGGTCAACCCGCCGGCCATCAGCTAGCGCCCGATGCGCGCCACAGGGCGTCGCGGGCCGCCCTGTTGGACCAGCGCCGCCGGGCGGGTGGTCCGGTATTGCCCGCTCTCCACGGCGGCGAGCATCAGCGCCGCGACCAGCATCACGCAGAGCCACCAGACCTGCAAGGCCGTCGGATCGATGATGGCGAAGGCCGCGATGGCCGTCGCCACGGCCAGCGCCGTGGCTGCCACGGGCTGCGCCAGGCCAGCCAGCGTCCGGAACATCAGCCAGAGCACCAGCGCCAGCCCTGTGGCGCCGATCAGACCGAGGTCATACCAGGTGTCGGAGATCAGGCCGCCCGGCGCTCGCGGATCGACCAGACCGGCAAGGCGGGCGCGCAACGCCGTATCGAATCCGTGACCGGTGATAAGCCGAATGGGCTGGGCGGCAATAGCGTCTGCCCAGTGCCCGATCTCGGTCAGGTCGTGATCCGCGCGCAGCCGCATCGCCCGGGCCAGAAAGCGGGCGGCGAAGGCCAGGATCGGCGCCGCCAGCACGGCTGCGGGAAATGCGATCGACAACATGCGCCCGGTTGTGGTCGGCATGGTCCTCGCGGCCAGAAACACCGCTAGGGCCAGGATCATCACCACGGCCGCGTCGAGCGAGCCACTCGCGGCTATGGCGACGCCGCAGACGGCGATGAGGCTGAAGGCCTGACCATCGCGCCCGCGCGTCATGGTCCAGGCCACCGCCGGCCAGACCATCACACCTGCGGCAGCGGCGGCACGGCCGATGGTCGGCGTTTCCAGATCGCGCAGAAACCGCAACGCGGAAGGGCCCAGAACGGCTGCCACGATCAGCGCCAAGGTAGCGGCCGCGACGCCGATCGACATGAGATGAAGATTGCTGGCGCGCATGCGCTGCGGAAGCGCGCTGACGACCGCCAGCGCCAGCACGCCAATACCGAGCGTGCGCAGGAGGCGCTCGGCGGCGGGACCAGGAAAAGGCGTCCAGGCCAGCGAAAGCGCACACCATATGCCCAATCCCAGAGCCGCCATTCCGGTCGGCGACAGCACGGCATCGCGCAGGCGGTGGCTCAGACCGCCACTGTCCCTCAACAAGGCCGCGGCAACAATCAGCAGGGCGCCGACAGGCACCAGAACGATGAACGCGCGGCGCGAGAACAGCGCGGAAACCGGCGCAACCATGACGAGCAGTCCGAACCCGAGACGCAGAAGCAGGCCCGCCGCATCGGCGGCGGGGGATTCGGGAAACCGTTCGGTCTTGTGTTCCATCGCCCTCGGACGCTGCCCAGTCGATCAAAAAATGCACCTTGTGGGCAGGGACCTAACCGCCCTTTCTGTTGCAATACAATTGCCATGCCCGACGTATCGACCCCGGACGCGCACAATACTTGCGTTCTTGCCAAATCTGTCACAGGCAGGCCACAGATTCGACCGCCATCGGGAAGGTACAGCGTCATGACTAACGGGGAACCGCTCTATGCCAGCCTGCTGGCGCGCCGGTCTGCAAAGGCCAAGGACCTCATCGCGCCCGGTCCTGACAGCGGACAGATTGAACGCATGGTCCTTGCCGCATCGCGGGCGCCGGACCACGGTCGACTCGTGCCGTTCCGCTTCGTCATGATCGGGGAAGACCGACGGACGGCCTTCGCCACCGTTCTGGCCGCAGCGGCAAAGCAGGAGAACCCGGGACTTTCTGCGTCCGAGGTTGACCGCGCGCGCGACAAGGCCTTCGAGGGACCATGCCTGATCGCGATGATTGCCCGCGTCGACGTCGCGCATCCCAAGATCCCGGCCAGCGACCAGTGGTTGACGGCGGGCTGCGCGCTGGAGAATCTCCTTCTGGCGGCGCAGGCGCTGGGTTTCGCGGTGGCGGTCCGGTCCGGGCGCTATTTGGAGATGGCGGTGGTGCGAGAGGCGTTCGCGCTCGCGCCTGTCGAGCACTTCGTCTGCTTCCTGGCCGTAGGAACGCCGGCGGACTATCCGCCGGCGAAGCCAAAGCCTTCCCTGGATCAGGTCCTGTCGCGCTGGTAAGTCAGCTCTGCTTGTTGCGTTTGCGGCTTTCTTCCATGTAGCGCAGCAGGTCGACCGTGCCGTCGTAGGCCTTGGTGTCGATGATCTCCCAGGTCTTGCCCTTGGTGTCGTAGATGCGCTCGAAGGCGGAACGGTCGCGCATCGGCGCTTCCAGCATGGCGCGACGCAGCATCGCCTTCAGGTCCTCCGGCATGTCGGCGAGGTAGGCGATCGGCGAGTTCACCAGCGGCTCGGACTTCAGCACGATGCGGAAGTCATCGCGCCGCATGGGCGAGCCGTCGACATTCTTGAGCACGCCGCGCGCGAGCAGACGGGTCAGGGTGGAATCCTCGTCCGACTTCCATTCCCCGACCGCGAGATCGACAAGCCCCTGCGAAAGCGCGACGAGCGCGTTTTCATGGCTGCCCGTGAAGACCTGCTTGCCGAGGAAGTTGTCGGGATCAAGCTTCTGCGAGGCCAGCGCGAAGCGCGCCACGGAATAGCCGGTCAGCGAATTGGGATCGACCAGTCCGATGCTCCTGCCCTTTAGGTCCTCGACCTTCGGGTTCGGGCCACGCGCCATGGCATAGACCACGGAATGGGCGCCGCGCCCGCCGTCGGCGTTGGTCTCCACCGCAAAGGCCTCGATCTTCGAGCCCGCGAGCCGCGCCTTGGCGAAGAACAGCGGGCTGTAGATCGCCATGTGGATCAGGCCGGCCTTTTGGCTTTCCAGGAGCGCCTGGTAGTCGTTGGCGACCTTCAGGCTGATCTTCAGACCGATCTCACGCGACAGGTAGGTGATCAGCGGCGACCAACGGTCGATCTGCTCCTTGGAGAACTCCTTGGGCACGATGCCGAGGTTGATCTCGGGGTATTTAGCCGACAGTTCGAGCAACTTGGGATCGGGCTCGCGATAGTCGAGGAAGTTACACTCGACCGCCCTGAACAGGATGGCCCGGCAGTCGATGCGGGCCTGGATCTCCGGTCCCTTCTCCTTGAGGCGCGGGTCGAGCACCTTCTGGTCCGGTGTCTTGTTGTCCTGCGACTTGTAGTCGGTCGTGCGCGTGTCGACCGGCTTGTAGTCGAGGGGTCGGAAGTCGAACGGGGCACGATCCGGGATCCGGTAGTCGACGTAGCGGTTCTCGACCACAACCGGCGTCTGGACGCGAATCTCCGACGGGTTCACGCGCCGCTCCGGCGGCAGCTGATCGCGCAGGTTCGGCAAGAAAGGCGGCGGACTTCCGAGCATTTGCGTGCGCATTTCCGGCGTGGGGGTGCGCAGTTCGGTCGCCGGGCGGGCATCGCCGCGTGCCTCGATCGCCGGACGCGGAGCTGCGC
>DAOMXN010000066.1:0-10876 GCA_035437025.1 Beijerinckiaceae bacterium
GGCAATCCTGCTCGGGCATGCCCTTGCGGCACCAGCCGCCGTCGCCGATCCGCCGATCCAGTTCGAGGATCGGTTCCATCCGCTGCAGGTACAGCTTTGCATTGGCGACGTCCTGCCAATCAACGCACTGCTCGATGCCGGATCGGATGATCTCCATCGCTTCCGGCGGGAAGCGGGTCATGGCGCCGATGATCAGGCGTTCGGTCTGTTGTGACGATGTCGCTGCACCGCTCGGCGCGACGGCCGGTTGCGGTGCGGCCGCAGCAGGGATCATGCGCCCGGAGCCGGCATCGAACGCTGCCGAGAAGGCACGTTTCGAAGCGGCGACGCCAACACCGCCGCGTTCGATCGTCTGCTCGAACTGGTCGCGGGAAAACGGCAGCGCCCGTGCGCCTGCGACGGCGCCGAGCAAAACGGCGGAGACAACGCTCCCGGCTCTCTCGGCCATCTGCATCATGTCGAAGGAAACGAAATGCTTCGCTGCCGTCCGGCAGGCGAGCAGCAGGGCCTTCTCGTCGACGCGGCCATCGGCCAGGGCGATTTTTTCCGTCATGGCGAAGACGCGATGCGAGGAGGCGATCAACGTCGTCCGGTCCGGCGTGACGATGCCGCGTTGTATGGCGCGGCCGGCCTCCATGAGTTCGGAAGCGATCACGAGGTCGACGTCGCCGGGCATGGGCATCTGCGCCAGGACCGGTGACTGGCCCGGCTGAATCAACGCCTCGGGAAACATCTCGATGTAGTAGATCGTTGCGCCGGTCCGCTGCGCCACGCCGGGAACGGACGTCATCTGGGCGACGTGGCCGTTGGTTTCGGCCAAGTCGATCAGCCAGTTGGCGAGTACGCCGCCTCCTTCGCCACCCATTGCAAGAATGGCAATGCGGATGGCGCGTGCCGGACCGTCCTGCCTGTCGTTCGTCATGTCGCGCAGAGCCTTCCGCCGTCAGCCACTGACCGCCTGCAGACGCGCGTTGCGGCGCGCATGCCGGCGCTGGAGGAAGCCGATGATGCGTGTGCGCCATCTGTGCTTCCAACTGTCCGCCGGGTCAGGATTGTTGATTATCGAGGCCTTGTAGAAAGACGGGCAAAGGATCGCCGCGTGGCTGACCTCGCCGCACAGGCCACACCCGACGCAGGAATTGATCACCTTGGTGACTGGGTCCTTGCGCAGGGGATTGGGATGTGGCGCCACGGTGAGGGAAGGACAACCGGACAGCCTGATGCAGGAGTGGTCCCCGGTGCAGGTGTCCGGGTCCACACCGAAGCGCTCCCGCACCACGCGCTTGCCATCGCCGATCGCGCGGTTGACGAGCGGACGCTCGCGCCGCTGCTTGTTGAGCATGCACTCCGACTGGGCGACGATGACCTTCGGCCCTTTCGCGTCGGTGGTCAGCGCTTCCTTGAGCGTCGCGGTCATCGCCTTGAGATCGTAGGTGCGGGTCAGCGTCCGCGCCCAGGTCACGCCGACGCCACGCACCGCCTTTTCGATCGAATTCATCGTGGAGCGATCGGCGTTGGGATGGTGGGACGACAGGATGTCCTGACCGCCGGTCGCTGCGGAATAGCCGTTGTCCACGACGATCATCACGTTGTCGGATTTGTTGAAGACCGCATTGCCGACGGACGACAGCAGGCCGTTGTGCCAGAAGCCGCCGTCACCCATCACGGCGATGGCGCGCTTTGTCGGCTCCTTCTCCGCGCGCATGTTGAACGCAGCGAGGCTGGCACCACCGAGCCCGTAGCCCATGGTTGTCGCACCGATGTTGAAGGGCGGCAGGATCGAGAACAGGTGGCAGCCAATGTCGCAGGCCACGTGGTGAGGGCCAAGCTCGCGTTCCACCAGTTTCATCGCGGTGAAGATCGGACGCTCCGGGCAGCCGGTGCAGAAGGAGGGTGGGCGGCCGTGAATCTGGCCGTCCAGGGCTGCGAGCGCCGCCTTGACGCGGTTGTCGCCAGGCGCTGCCGAAGCTGCGACAACCAAGCTCGGGTAGTAGCTCTTCATGAAGCGCCCGATGCCGTCGCGCAGCACAAGGGCGGTATACTCGCCGCCCATCGGCAGCATGTCCTTGCCGTGCACACGAGTCTGCAGGTCGGCCCGCCGCAGCATGGTGCTGACGGCCTGCTCAATGTACTCCGGAGCGCCTTCCTCGACGATCAGCAGCGCCTTCTTTCCGGACGCGAAGCGCAGCAGTTCGTTGTCGACCAGCGGATAGGCGACGTTGAGGACGTAGATCGGCACGCGCGCATTGCCGAAGGCATCGGCCAGACCGTGCCGTTCCAGCGCACGCATGGTCGAGTTGTACATGCCGCCAAGCATGACGATGCCGACATCCTTGAGGTCGCCATCGAACATCTCGTTGATCCCACTGCGCTCGATGTAGGCCTGAGCGGCGGGCCAGCGTTTCTCCAGCTTTTCCTTCTCGTGCAGATAGCTTGCTGGCGGCAAGACGATACGATTGACATCGCGCACCGGGTTTTCGAGTGCGTCACGACGGGTGAACCTGGGCCGCACATTGTCCTGCGTGTTGAACCGGCCCGTGACATGGCAGGTCCTGATACGGACTTCGAGCATCACCGGCGTGTTCGACGCCTCCGACAGTTCGAAACCCTTGTGCACGCATTCCACAATCTTGGGCAGGTTGGGCCGGGGGTCCATAAGCCAGATCTGGCTTTTCATCGCGAAGGCATGGCTGCGCTCCTGCATGATCGAGGAGCCTTCGCCGTAGTCTTCCCCGACGATGATCATGGCCCCGCCCATGACGCCGCCCGAGGACAGGTTGGCCAGGGCATCCGAGGCCACGTTGGTTCCGACCGGAGACTTGAAGGCGCAGGCGCCGCGCAAGGGGTAGTTGACAGAGGCCGCCAGCATCGCCGCAGCCGTTGCCTCGCTGGCGCTGGATTCGTAGTGAACGCCCAGATCGTTGAGAATGTCCTCGGCGTCGGCGAGCACGTCCATAAGATGCGAAATCGGAGCGCCCTGGTAGCCACCGACGTAGGAAACGCCCGACTCCAACAGGGCCTTGGTGATGGCCAGGATACCTTCGCCGCGGAATACCTCGCCGGCACCCAGCCGCAGCGACTTCACCTCTTCCTTGAATGAACGCTCAGCCATGTTCCCCCGAAACTCCGATGTTCGCCTCGGGGTTCGATCGGGCGCAGCGCCCCGTTCGAACCTCCCGAGGGGCTCGAAATCGTGTGCGGTGTTGTAACAGTCACGCGTCCGCCGGCGCAAGCCGCACGGCCCCGGCGCTTTCGGCCTGGAACGTCACGTTATGTCAGGGTGCCGGTCGCAGAGCCACGGACGCCATGAAGAGGGATCTGCTGGTGACGCAGCGCGGAGGGAACCGGCATGGCCTGCGGCCCGGCGGTCCCGGCTCTGACCGGTTCGGGCACTCGCGCGCGCTGAGGCCAATTGCGCGCGGTCACGCCCCACATGATGCCGGTGAAAAACCAGAGATGACGCCAGCGTTCGGCCTCATGCAGCAAGGCGCATCCGAAGATCGCGAGCCAGGACAGGAAGACCAGCAGCATCAGGTTGTCGCCGGTGTGGCGATAGTTGCGGATCGTCAGAGCCAGGCCGAAGTAGACGATGAAGGTCCAGGCGAAGCCCGCGAGCCATCCGTAGTTGACGAAGGAACCGAGCCAGAAATTGTGGATGGGTTCGGGGAAGATTTTTTCGAACTGAAGGACGCCCATGCCCTCCGGATGGTCGAGCATCAGGTTGAAGGATTTGAGGTAACGGGCAAGGCGGCCCGTTTCGCCGGAGTCGTAGTCCTTCGCCAGCGTTGCGCGGTCGGCGAGTTTCTCAGCGAATTCCGGAAAGCTGAGAATGGCCACCGCGCCCACCGCGACCGCGAGGGCGCCGACGATGAACAGGGCGGTCGAGGTCTTGACCAGCAGCCTGCGGTTCAAGATCACGGTCAGGGCGAGGCCCGTGCCGAGCGCCGCCGCAATGGCAACGCGCGAGAAGGCGACCAGAAGCCCAACCACCATGAGGCCGAGCAGGGCGGAATAGAGCTTTCGGTTCCGCCCGGTCAGGATGAAATAGATGCAGCCCAGAAAGGCCGGCAGCACAAAGGCCGCATACATGTTGGGATCATCGAGGAATGCCTTGCCGCGCCCGTCCCACACCAGGTCTTCGATCTGAAGCGCGAAGCCGATGGTGGCCAGCGTGGCGGCGATACTGGCGGAAAATATCCAGAACTGGAACAGCCGTTCGACCTGGTCGCGCGTCCAGTGCATGCTGACCAGGCAAGCCGTGATGCCGATGGAGATCGCATAGCTTGTCTTCGTCAGCTGATAGACCACGTCCTCGTCATAGCTGTGCGGCCACGACGACACCATCATCCCGGTCCACCACGCGACGATGAGCGCGAGGAAGACGATGCCGCGCCGCGTCATCTTCTGCGCACAGAACGGCGTCATGGCGAGCGCCAGGGCAAAGGCGATATCGACCGGCGAAGGGCGGGTCAGCGTGAAGTTGACGAGGATCACGGCAAACAGGACCACGCCAGTGCGTAGCTTCCTGAACCGCTCGCCGATTTGGCGGAACGCTGCCCGACCCATGATTCCAAGACCTCTCTTCCCGTCCTGGCCGTGACAGCAAAGCCGTATGCCTGCGCCGGACGATCCTGACCGACGACCCTAGAACGCGTTCGTTAAGCTCTGGCTAACCATGCGGCGACCTGGTTCGCGGCACATGCGGCGCCCGGCTTGCTCAAAAGGCATTCCTTTATGCTTCTTCCACCCTATAGGATCGTATAAACTTTTGATATATATGGGTGATATGCGCTTGCGCCGTCGCCTTGTGTCTCCCGCCTCATTCCCGTCAGGTCATGCGATGACGCGATGGGTCACTATAGGAACGCCATGTCCCGACTCGTGTTCATTCTCAACGGTCCGAACCTGAACCTGCTTGGCAAGCGCCAGCCCCACATCTACGGGGCGGAGACGTTGGCTGACGTTGAGGCGGAGTGCCGGGCCCTTGCCGCGCAGCATGGTATCGACATCCGATTTCATCAGTCCAACCGGGAATACGAAATCATCGACTGGATTCATGAGGCGCGGGACATCGCCGGCGGCATCATCATCAATCCCGGCGCTTTCACCCATACGTCGATTGCCATTCTTGATGCGCTCAACACCTTCGATGCGCCGGTCATCGAAGTCCACATCTCGCAGGTGCACAAGCGCGAGGCGTTCCGGCATCACTCCTACGTCTCGCACCGGGCAGATGCGGTGATGGCCGGTTTCGGCACGCAGGGCTACCAGCTGGCGCTGCTGCGCCTGGTCCGGCTGATCGATCAGAAAAAGTGACGGGGCCCGAAGGCCCCGCCGCTGAACGCCGGTCCAAGTATCGGGCTTCAGGCTGACATCAGCCTGTGGACTTCTGATCTATGTCGCGCAGTTCGCGACGCAGGATCTTGCCGACGTTCGTCTTCGGCAGGTCGCTGCGGAAGACGATGTACTTCGGCTTCTTGTAGCCCGTGAGGTTCTTGGAGCAGTAGTCCGCCAGGTCCTTTTCCGTCAGGTTCGGATCCTTCTTCACGACGAACAGCTTTACAGCCTCGCCCGAGCTCTTGTCGGGCACGCCGATCACGGCGCATTCGAGAACGCCGGGGTGCATCGCCACGACGTCCTCGACCTCGTTCGGATAAACGTTGAAGCCGGACACGAGCACCATGTCCTTCTTGCGGTCGATGATCTTGACCTGGCCCTTCTCGTCCATGATGCCGATATCGCCGGTCTTGAAGTAGCCGTCGGCCGTCATGACCTTCGCGGTCTCTTCCGGATGGTTCCAGTAACCGGCCATGACCTGCGGACCCTTGGCGCAGATCTCGCCCGCCTCGCCCAGCTTGACCTCCTGGCCGTTGTCGTCACGGATCGAGATGATGGTGTTGGGCACGGGCAGGCCAATCGTGCCGGTATACTCATCATTGTCAGCCCGGTTGCACGTCAGCGTCGGCGAAGTCTCGGAGAGGCCGTAACCTTCGATTACGGGACAGCCGGTCTGCTTGAACCAGCCTTCGGCCACCGCCCGTTGGACCGCCATGCCGCCGCCGTTCGAGGCGCGCAGCGAACGCATGTTGAGCTTGCGGAATTCCTCGTTGTTCAACAGCCCGTTGTAGAGCGTGTTGACCGCCGGGAACATGTGCACTTCGTATTTCGCCAGTTCCTTGATGAAGGCCGGCAGATCGCGCGGGTTGGGAATCAGGATGAGCATCGCGCCGGTACGCATGCCGAGCAGGCAGCAGGCGGTCAGCGCGAAGATGTGGTACAGCGGCAGCGCGGTGACCACGTTCCATTGCTCTACCGGCGTGCCCTTCTTGAGCGCCGGCTGGAGCCAGGCCTCGTTCTGGAGCACGTTCGCGACAATGTTGCGGTGGAGCAGGGTGGCGCCTTTCGACAGGCCCGTTGTGCCGCCGGTATACTGGAGGAAGGCGACATCGTCCGGTCCCGTCGCGGCTTTCGCCAGCGTCATGCCCCGGCCGGCCGCGAGCGCGGCGTTGAACGATACCGCGCCGGGCAGGCTAAAGGCCGGCACTACCTTCTTCACCTTCTTCAGGACGAAGTTGACGATCATGCTCTTGGGGAAGCCCAGCATGTCGCCGATGCCGGTGGTGATGACCAGTTTCACTGGTGTCTTGGCAATGCACTGCTGCAGCGTGCTGGCGAAGTTCTCGACGACGATGATCGCCTTCGCGCCGGAGTCCTTGAGCTGGTGCTCAAGCTCGCGCGGCGTGTAGAGCGGGTTGACGTTGACCACGACGAAGCCGGCGCGCAGCACGGCGGCGACCGCCACCGGGTATTGCAGGATGTTCGGCATCATGATGGCGACGCGATCACCCCGCTGCAGGCCGCGCGACTGCAGGTAGGCGCCGAGGGCCGCAGAGTGGCGCTCAAGGTCCCCGTAGGTCATGAACTTGTCCATGAAGGCGTAGGCCTTCCGGTCGCGGTACTTCTGGAAGCTTTCCTCGAAAAGCTCGACGACCGACTTGTACTGCGCGACGTCGATGTCGGCGGGCACACCCTCGGGATAGTGCTTCAGCCAGATGCGCTCCATGGAACAGCCCTTTCTCGTTTCCTTGTGTCGTTCTTGTCGTCTGTATGCACATGTCGGTCCGCTCAGGCTTAGAGTGGCCAGAGTGGCGCAAAAATCAACTGGCAATGGAAAAATGCCGCCTGTCGCATTGCGAGCCGCGCTTGGCGCGGCCTATACAGGACTTGCGCGTTCCTCCGTCTTTCGATTAAGAACGGTTCATATCTAAACTAAATTCACCGCGCAAGCTGGGAGTGAGGCATGGCCGCCGGAAATCCGCTCGATCCGATCCCGCATCCGCCGAGGAAACCGTATTTCGGCAACCTGCTTTCACTCGATCCCAACGCGCCCGTTCAGGACCTGAACAAGCTGGCGAAGGAACTCGGGCCGATCTTCTGGCTCGATATGCAGGGGTATCCGCTGATTTTCGTGTCCGGCGCCGATCTGGTGGACGAGCTGTCCGACGAGAAGCGTTTCGACAAGGCCGTGAAGGGCTCACTGAAGAAGGTGCGTGCCATCGCCGGCGATGGTCTCTTTACTGCCTACACCGAGGAGCCGAACTGGGGGAAGGCCCATAACATCCTGCTGCAGCCGTTCGGCATGCGGGCGATGCAGTCCTACCACCCGGCCATGGTCGACATTGCCGAGCAGCTCATCCTGAAGTGGGAGCGCATGAACGCCGAAGACGAGATCGACGTCGTGCATGACATGACGGCGCTGACGCTCGACACTATCGGCCTGTGTGGCTTCGACTATCGCTTCAATTCTTTCTACCGGCTCGACTATCACCCCTATGTCGAGGCGCTGGTGCGCTCGCTGGAAACGGTGATGATGATGCGCGGCCTGCCGTGGGAGCGGTTCACGCTCGCGAAGCGGGAGAAGCAGATCGCCGAGGATATCGCCTTCATGAACCAGATGGTGGACGCCATCGTGGCCGAGCGGCGCAAGGCTGGCGATGCGGCCGAAGGCAAGAAAGACCTGCTGAACGCCATGATCGCCGGTGTGGACCGCGTGTCCGGCCAGCAGCTCGACGACGTCAACATCCGCTACCAGATCAACACATTCCTGATCGCCGGCCACGAAACCACGTCCGGACTGCTGAGCTACACGCTCTACGCGCTTCTCAAGAACCCGGAGATTCTCAAGAAGTGCTATGACGAAGTCGACCGCGTGCTCGGCTCGGATGTGTCGCAGAAGCCGACCTACCAGCAGGTGACCCAGCTTACCTACATCACGCAGGTGCTGAAGGAGTCCCTGCGGCTGTGGCCGCCGGCGCCCGCCTTCGGCCTTCATCCTTACAAGGACGAAGTCATCGGCGGAAAGTACCGGCTCAAGAAAGGCTCGTTCATCAATATCCTGGTTGGGGCGTTGCACCGCGATCCAAAGGTCTGGGGCCCGAACCCTGAGGTCTTCAATCCCGACAATTTCAGCCGCGAGGCTGAGGCCGCACGCCCGGTCAACGCCTGGAAGCCGTTCGGAAACGGACAGCGTTCCTGCATCGGCCGCGCCTTCGCCATGCATGAAGCGGCGCTGGCCATCGGCATGATCCTGCAACGGTTCAAGATCATCGACCACAAGCGCTACCAGCTGCACCTGAAAGAGACGCTGACCGTGAAGCCGGAAGGTTTCACCATCCAGGTCCGGGCGCGGTCAGACCGGGATCGCAGCGTTACCGGTCCGGCGCCATCGATCACGACCGCCACCGCATTGCAGAAGTCCGCCACGCTGCCGACCGCGAGACCCGGCCACAACACGCCGCTGCTGGTGCTCTACGGCTCCAATCTCGGCACGGCCGAGGAACTGGCGCACCGCGTCGCTGACCTCGCGACGCTGAACGGGTTCGATACGCGTTTCGCGCCGATGGACGAATTCGCGGGCAACCTGCCAGAGCAGGGTGGCGTGGTGATCTTCTGTTCATCCTACAACGGGGCGGCGCCGGACAACGCCACGCAATTCGTCAAGTGGATCCAGTCGGACCTGCCCAGGGATGCGCTTGCGAAGGTGCGCTACGCGGTGTTCGGCTGCGGCAACAGCGACTGGGCTGCGACCTACCAGTCCGTGCCGCGCATGCTCGATGAACGCATGGCGGACCTAGGCGGCAAACGCGTCGCGCCGCGCGGCGAAGGGGATGCCCGAACTGATCTCGACAGCCATTTCGAGACCTGGTTCGGCGCGTTGCGGCCGCTTGCGGCCAAGGAGTTCGGCATCGAGACCACGTTCACCGCGGAGGCCGGCGCGGGCCAGCCGCTTTACACGATCGAGACCGTGGCTCCGGCGATCCCCAACATCGTTGCCTCGACCGCAGGCGCCAAGGCGATGAAAGTGATGGCCAACCGGGAATTGCAGAATCGCGAGGGGGCGAATGCATCCGACCGGTCCACGCGCCACATCGAAGTGGCGCTGCCGGAAGGCGTCACATACCGTGTGGGCGACCATCTCTCCATCGTGCCGCGCAACGATCTGGCGCTGGCCGAGGCCGTGGCGCGTCGCTTCGGTCTCACCCTCTCCGAGACCATCCGCCTGCAGGTTCCGGAGGGGCGGCGCTCGCAGCTTCCGGCCGGCCAGCCGATTTCCGTCGGTCGGCTGCTGACGGAGTTCCTCGAACTTCAGCAGGTGGCGACACGCAAGCAGATTCAGACCATGGCGGATCACACGCGCTGCCCGATGACCAGGCCAAAGCTTGCCGCCTATGTCGGTGAAGACGCCGCAGCGCAGGAGAAGTACCGCGCCGAGGTCATGGCGAAGCGCAAGTCGGTGTTCAACCTGCTGGAAGAATTCCCGGCCTGCGAACTGCCGTTCAACGTCTATCTGGAAATGCTGTCGCTGCTCTCGCCGCGCTACTATTCGATCTCGTCCTCGCCGATGGTCGATTCGGGCAGGTGCAGCGTTTCCGTCGGCGTGGTGGAAGGTCCGGCCCTGTCAGGGCGGGGGACCTATCGCGGCGTCTGCTCGACTTTCATGGCGAACCGCGTCGCCGGCGATACGATCCACGCCACGATCAAGGAAACCAAGGCCGGGTTCCGCCTGCCGGACGATGCGCAGGTGCCGATCATCATGGTCGGTCCCGGCACGGGACTGGCCCCGTTCCGCGGCTTCCTGCAGGAACGCGCAGCACTCAAGGCGAAGGGCAGGACGCTCGGACCGTCGCTGCTGTTCTTCGGCTGCCGGCATCCCGAGCAGGACTTCATCTATGGCGAGGAGCTGAAGGCTTTCGAGAAGGAAGGAATCACCGGCCTGCATGTCGCCTTTTCCCGCTCCGGCAAGAAGAAGACCTACGTTCAGGATCTGATCAAGGCGCAGAAGGACGGCGTCTGGGACCTGATCGAGAAGGGCGCGATCGTGTTCATCTGCGGCGACGGCTCCAAGATGGAACCGGACGTCAAGGCAGCGCTGATGGCGATCTACGCCGAGAAGACCGGCTCAAGCGAAGCGCAGGCCGAATCCTGGATCGAGAAGATGGGTGCGGAGAACCGCTACGTTCTCGATGTCTGGGCGGGCGGGTGATGTCCTGACCCTTACGCGCATTCCGGCAGGGACAGGACCATGCGACGCCGGGAGCTACCTCCCGGCGTGCGCTGTAATCGCGTCAATCACTGTGTCCCAATGCGGGCGCGAAAGCGCATGGCCCATGTCGTCGAGCCGCAACATTGTGGCAGCCGGCACGAGTTGATGCACGATTTCTCCGTGTCCAATCGGCACCAGCGGATCACGCGCGCCGTGGATCACCAACGTCGGCGCCGCCACGCCGGGCAGGCGCTCGCGGCGGCTGCCTGACGCGAAGATCGCCACGAGCTGCCGACCGACACCGGCGGACTCGGCGACCTGCCGGCCGAGCCC
>DAOMXN010000067.1:0-10821 GCA_035437025.1 Beijerinckiaceae bacterium
GAGGCCCATGGCCTTGCGCTCGTGGAATTCACCGCCCGCTCGCGCGAAGCCCCGACGGCGGAGACCATCCGCGCCGCGCGCGCGATGTTCGACACCCTCGCCTATCCGGCGGTGCTGCATTGCAAATCCGGCGCCGACCGCGCCGGCTTCATGGCAGCGCTCTATCTCATCCTGCGGGAGAACGCGCGCGTCGACGAGGCGCTCGGCCAGCTCTCCGCCCGTTACGGGCACTGGCGCTGGAGCAAGACCGGCATTCTCGATGCCTTCCTCGAACGCTACCGCGACGAAGGCGAGTCGAAGGGCATCGGCCTGATCGACTGGGCGACGCACCACTACGATCCGGCGCGGCTGACAGCCGAATTCCGCCCGAGCTTCTGGTCGAATTTCGTGGTGGACCGGATTCTCAGGCGCGAGTGAGCGCGCCGCCCGCGTCGCCGAACTGTAGCCTGTGGAAGCCCGCGTAAGCGCCATCCGCCTTCAGCAGGGACTCGTGCGTGCCGGATTCGACCACGCGACCGGCCTCCATCACCACGATCAGGTCCGCCGCGCGCACGGTCGCGAGCCGGTGCGCCACCACCAGCGTGGTGCGCCCGCGCATCAGATCGGCCAGCGCTTTCTGCACCAGATCCTCCGACTGCGCATCGAGCGCGCTCGTCGGCTCGTCCAGAAGCAGGATCGGCGCGTCGCGCAGGAAGGCGCGAGCCAGCGCGATGCGCTGGCGCTCGCCGCCCGAAAGACGCCCGCCGCGATCGCCGACCATCGTATCGTAACCTTGCGGCAGGGCGAGGATGAAGTCGTGCGCGGCGGCGGCCCTGGCCGCTGCAATCACCTCGTCCTCGCGCGCGCCGGGCCGGCCGAACAGGATGTTGGCGCGCACCGTGTCGTCAAACAGCACGATGTCTTGGGAAACCGTGGCAATCTTGGCCCGAAGACTCGCCAGCGTCACGTCGCGGATGTCGGTCCCGTCGATCAGCACGCGCCCGCCGGTGGGGTCGAACAGGCGCGGCGCGAGCGCCAGCAGGCTGGACTTGCCGGCACCGGAACGGCCGACTATGGCCGTGGTCTTGCCGGCCGGAGCAACAAAATCGACGCCATTCAGGGCAAGGCCCGATCCGGCATAGGCAAAGCTCACCGCATCGAAGCGAACCTCCCCACGGGATACCTCCAGCGCTCCGGCACCTGGCTGTTCGCTGACGCCCGGCGGCTCATCGATCACCGCGAACAGGCGGGTGAGCGCCGCCAGCGCTTCCTGAACGATGGCATTGAGGTTACCGAGCGAGCGCAGCGACTGGGCCGCCAGCAGGATGGCCGTGACGTATCCGGTAAAGTCGCCGATGGTCGACTGGCCGCGCACGATGCGCCAGCCGATGAAGATCAGCACGCCGGACACGGCCAGGCCGCCGGCGATCTCCAGCAACGGATCCATGCGCGCGCGCTGGTTCGCCGCCTTCACCTTGAGGGCGCGGACCGTGTCGAAGGCGGTCGCGGCCTTGTCCTTGAGATAGGCCTCGAGCCCGTAAGTCTTGGCCACGCGGGCACCCGAGAGGCTCTCGGCCACCATCGAGGCCATCTGGCCGGTCTGTTCCTGCGTGGAGAGCGCGGTGCGGCGCAGTTTCTTGCCGATCTTGTTGAGCGGTGGCACCACGATCGGCAGCACGACCAGGGCGCAGAGCGTCACCTGCCAGTCGATCCAGAACATCACGCCGAGCACGGCGACGCCCGTGGTCACGTCGCGCAGGAACACGGTGGAGATGCGTGTCAGCGCCTCGCGGATAAAGGCGAAATCCGTGGTGAAGCGCTGGGTCAGCGCCGCCGGCGTCTCACGCGACAATTGTGCGATGTCGGCGTCGATCAGATGCTTGTAGAGCGTCGTTTGCAGGTCCGCTTCGACCTGCGACACCACGCGGTTGGTCAGCGTGGTCTGGGCATACATCGCCATGCCGCGCACGCTGGTGACCAGAATGACGAAGAGCGGGGTCCACTGCACGAGCCGCTTGTTCTGCGTATCGTAGGCGTCGAAGATCGTCTTGATCAGGTAGGGATAAAGCGCCGACATGATCGCAATGGTGCCGATCGCGGCGGCAATGGCGAGCAGCGTCCAGCGATGCGGGCGCACCCATCCCGCCCACAGCCGGCGCATGATCGGCCAAAGGTCGGAGTGGGCAAGGACATTGCTCTTTCCGGCCGGCCTGGGGGCAGTCGGAGCCGGCGCAGGGGACGCGCTCATGCACGCCTGCGCAGCGAAGGGCGATGAATTTGCGCTTGCTGAAATGCCACGTCCGCCAGACCGTCGGTAAGCCGCCCTTACGGCGGAGAAACTGGAGCGGGCGAAGGGATTCGAACCCTCGACCCCAACCTTGGCAAGGTTGTGCTCTACCCCTGAGCTACACCCGCATCCATGACCGCGTCGCCGCAGCCGAGGCCGGTCCTATGCATCATTTGGCTCAGGCGCGCAAGCCCGTTATCAGGGATCGTGTCAATTCCGGAAATCACGATGAACGATCACGAAACGACCGATATTTCCGCCCCGTTGCTCGCCTTTCTCGACCGCTTGGGCATTGAAACGCGGACCATGGATCATGCCCCCGTCTTCACGGTCGCCGAATCGCAGGCCCTGCGCGGCGCCATAGCCGGCGCCCATTCCAAGAACCTGTTCGTCAAGGACAAGAAAGGTCGCCTGTTCCTGGTGACCGCGCTGGAGGACGCCAGCCTCGACCTGAAAAGACTGCACGAGGCGATCGGCGCACAGGGCCGCGTGTCCTTTGCCAGCGCGGACCAGTTGCGGGAGCACCTCGGCATCGAACCGGGTTCGGTGACCCCCTTCGCCGTCATGAACGACCGGGCCGGCGCCGTGACCATGGTCCTGCAGGAGGCCCTGATGCGCCACGACGTGCAGAATTTCCATCCCCTCACCAACCGGCGCACCACGACCATCCGGCGCGCAGATCTCGTGCGGTTTCTCGAGGCCGCGAATCACCCGCCGCGGATCGTTGCCCTTCCCGAGGCCGCGAAATAAACCTGAAGCTCCGACGCGGCACGTTGCGAAACGGCGGCGCACGCGCCATCTAGAGGTCGAAATCAGGAGCGGGCCCGGTCACGGGCCCTCGCGGGCTGGGTGATACAGACGATGATGCAGGCAGGCGGCACAGCAACGGATGCTTTGATCCGTGAAACCACGACGGCGGCGTTTCGCCAGGATGTGATCGCCGAATCGGCGAAGCAGCCGGTTCTCGTCGATTTCTGGGCCCCCTGGTGCGGCCCTTGCCGCCAGTTGACGCCCGTCATCGAAAAAGTGGTGAAGGCCGCCGGCGGCAAGGTGAAACTGGTCAAGATGAACATCGATGACCATCCCCAGGTAGCCGGTCAGATGGGAATCCAGTCAATCCCGGCCGTCATCGCCTTTTCGAAGGGACAGCCGGTCGACGGCTTCATGGGCGCCCTGCCCGAAAGCCAGGTCAAGACTTTCATCGAGCGTCTTGTCGGCCCTCTTGGGGCGGGCGGCACGGCCGAACTGCTGAAGCAAGCGGCGGCGGCGGCCGAATCGGGCGACCATCCCGGCGCGGCCGAACTGTTCGCCGCCGTGCTGGCGCAGGAGCCGGAAAACCTCCAGGCGCTGGGCGGGCTGGCGAAGGTGCAGCTTGACGCCGGCAGTCCCGAGCAGGCGCGCCGCCTGATCGACACCGTGCCCCCGGCGAAGCACGCCGACCCTGCCATCGCCTCCGTGCTCGCCGCGCTGGAACTGGCCGAACGCGCCGCCAGCCTTGGCGATCTGGTCGACCTCGAACGCCGCATCGCCGTCGATCCGGCCGACCATCAGGCCCGGTTCGATCTCGCGGTTGCGCTCAACAGCAAGGGCTTCAAGGCGGAGGCGGCCGACCACCTGCTGGAGATCATCCGGCGCGACCGCTCCTGGAACGAGGACGGTGCGCGCAAGCAGCTGCTGCAACTGTTTGAAGCCTGGGGACCGATGGACGAGGTGACCATCGGCGCACGCCGTAAGCTGTCGGCCTACCTGTTCCGCTGAACCCGTCGGGAAGCATCACGATGCCGAGCAATGTCCACTACAAGGGACCCGAGGACATGCCGGAGGTCATTCCGGTTTTCCCGCTTGCCGGCGCCTTGCTGCTGCCCCGTGGCCACATCCCGCTCAACATTTTTGAGCCGCGCTATCTTGCCATGGTGGACCACGCCCTGGCCGGACATCGGTTGATCGGCCTGATCCAGCCGGAATCGGATGCCGACACAGCGACGGCTCCACCACTCTATCGCGTCGGGTGCGTTGGCCGCCTGACCGAAGTCGCCGAGACCGGCGACGGTCGCTACATCATCACCCTGACGGGTGTCGCCCGGTTCCAGATCGTCGAGGAACAGGCCGTTTTGACGCCGTTCCGCCAGTGTCGTGTCGACTTCCTGCCCTATGCCCGGGACTTCGTGCCGCGCCTTGGCGAAGCCGAGGTGGACCGCACCGCGCTGCTCAACGCCCTGCGCGCCTTTTCCGAAGCGAAATCGATCGAGATCGATTGGGATGGAGTGTCCGAGGCCCCGAACGAGGCGCTCGTCAACGCGCTGGCGATGATGAGCCCCTACGGGGTACGGGAAAAGCAGGCCCTGCTGGAAGCCCCCGACCTGAAGTCCCGCTCCGAACTTCTCGTAGCCATCACCGAGATTGAACTGTCCCGTGATTCGGGCGATACGGACATCACTGTCCAGTAGGAGTTCGGGCCATGTCCGCCGAGACCACAGACCGCACCGCGCCGCGCGCCATCGATCCCAAATTCCTCGAACTGCTGGTCTGCCCGCTGACGAAGGGGCTGTTGACCTACGACGCCGTGCACCAGGAACTCGTGAGCGAGAGCGCCAAGCTCGCCTATCCGATCCGCGACGGCATTCCGATCCTCCTGGTCGACGAGGCCCGTCGCCTCGAGGGCTGAGGCCGGCAACGCGCGCCGGAAAGCCCGCCTGATCGGCGCAACCGGGTATGTCCATGCCCGCCGTGGCAGCTAGCATCGGCCGACTGCCCGGTAGGAAACTGTGCCGATGCCACCGTCGCGGTGACACCAGGACGATCAGATCGCCAGCCCACGGAAAGCCCGTGGCGCCGCCGCGGTCTCTCCCGCAGCCTCGGCTATGAACCAGTCTTTCTGGCGCGGCGCGCGCTCAACCAGGCCGAGGCCGACATCTCGCAACAAACGCAGCGGGCCGGCATCATTGGAAAACAGCCGGTTGAGCGCATCCGTGGCCAGCGCCATGCGCACCACATCGGAGCGCCGGGAGCGTTCGTAAGGTTCGAGCGCGACCGGAGACCCGATGTCTAGGCCGACACGCGCGGAGTCGACGATGGTTTCGGCCAGAGCCGCCGCGCCACGCAACCCGTAGTTCAGGCCCTGGCCCGCGATCGGATGCATGACATGCGCCGCATCCCCCAGCAGCGCCAGCCGTTCCGCCACGAAACTGCGGGCGATGCCGAGGCTCAGCGGAAAACCACCGATGTCACGCACGGCCGTGATCACGCCAAACCGTCCGGCCGCGCGCCGGTCGATCTGATCGATCAGATCCTCCTGCGGCATCGCCAGGAACCGTCTCGCGTCCACCGTGCGTTCGGTCCAGACCAGCGAGCACGCGTTGCCCGGCAGCGGCAGCATGGCGAAGGGACCGGCGGGCAGGAAATGCTCCACGGCCCGTCCCTGGTGCGGCAGCGAATGACTGATCGTGCCGACGATGGCGGTCTGCCCGTAATCCCACCCGTAGAACGGAATACCCGCCTGCTGGCGCAGCGCCGAGGCCTTCCCGTCGGCGGCGACCAGCAACGGCGCGTCGAATTGGCATGCATCCGCGCGAACCCTGACGCGGCGTGGGCTGCGTTCGACAGCCTCGACCGGTCGGCCCACCAGCCGGATGCCGACTTCCTGGGCGCGTCGGGTCAGCGCCGCGAGGATTGCGCCGTTGGGAACCATGTGGGCGAACGGCTCGCCGTCCGGCCGTTCGCCGCCGAAGTTCAGGATCAGCGGCCGCACCGGTTCGTTGAGGCCGCTGTCGGTAATGTCCATGCCGGTGATGGGTTCGGCCGCTGCGGCCATGCCCTGCCAGGCTCCGAGGCTGTCGAGAAACCGCCGCGCGCCGGCGACCAGAGCATAGGCGCGGGAATCGCCACGGTGGCTGGCGGACAGCGCCGGATCGCAGACCGCAACCGTGAGCGCCCCGTCGGACGCCACATGCACCGCAAGAGCCAGCGAAAGACCCGCCGCTCCGCCGCCTGCGATGATCAGGTCGATCCTCTCGCTCATGTCCACTCCGCTTGCGCACTGCCGTTCGACGGCCACCATATCGCAATCCTGCGGTTTGGAGCAGCCTCCAGGCGGCGCGACCGCCTGCCGCAGAGACTGCACGCCGCTTAGGCGTCGCGCCCAAGAATTCGGCAGATTGGCGCGCAGGACGCCCAGATCGCCGGCAGATTCGCGGCCGGGCAGGACACTCTCGGCGCCATTGCGGTGCTTTTGCCTTTGGCATGCCGCTTGTTTGCTCGTCACCCCGCCGAGGGTTTGGGCGCGAAATCCCCGGTCCGTTCCGGTTCTTGCGCGACGAGGGTTCCATGAAGACCGTGATGGCGATCATCAAGCCGTTCAAGCTGGAGGAGGTGCGCGACGCGCTCACAGCCATCGGCGTGCACGGCATGACCGTGACAGAGGTGAAGGGCTACGGCCGGCAGAAAGGCCATACCGAGATCTATCGCGGCGCGGAATACGCCGTGAGTTTTCTGCCCAAGCTGAAGCTCGAGGTGGCGGTGGAATCCGCGCAGGTGGCCGCGGTGATCGATGCGATCGCCTCGGCGGCACGCACCGGACAGATCGGCGACGGCAAGATCTTCGTCTCCCCGCTCGAGCAGGCCGTCCGCATCCGCACAGGCGAACGCGACGCCGATGCCCTCTGATCCCAATTCTGATTCAGGCAAAGCCATGACCGTTTCGAAAACTTCCGCGCGCCTCGTCGCGTTCTTGACCGCAACGCCGGCGCTCGCCCAGACGCCGGCCAAGATCGACGCCGCAGACACCGGCTTCATGATCGTGTCGACCGCCCTTGTGCTGATGATGACGCTGCCGGGCCTCGCACTGTTCTACGCCGGAATGGTGCGCCGCAAGACCGTCCTTGCGACCATGGCCCAGTCGGCCGCCGCGCTCGCGATGGTTTCGGTCCTGTGGGCAATCGCCGGCTATTCGCTGGCCTTTTCCGGCGACGGCGCCTGGCTGGGAAACCTTGATCGGCTGCTGCTTGGCGGCATGGCGTTCGACGGCGTCTCGAGCCTCGCCCCGACCATTCCCGAAGCCCTGTTCATGCTCTACCAGATGACGTTCGCGGTCATCACCGTCGCGCTGATCGGCGGCGCGGTCGCGGACCGCATGCGCTTTTCGGCATTCCTCCTCTTCGGCGCTCTGTGGCTTTTCCTCGTCTACGTACCCAGCGCCCACTGGGTCTGGGGCGGCGGATTCCTCGCCAAGATGGGCGTGCTGGATTTCGCCGGCGGCACGGTCGTGCACATCAACGCCGGCGTTGCCGGCCTTGTCGCCGCCCTCGTGCTGGGTCCGCGACATGGCTATGGCCGCGACAACCTTGCGCCCTACGATCTGTCGATGGCGGTGGTGGGCACCGGCCTGCTCTGGGTCGGCTGGTTTGGCTTCAACGGTGGTTCGGCGCTCGGCGCAGGCCCACGCGCCGTCTACGCCATCACCGCCACGCATCTTGCGGCCTGTTCGGGCGCGCTGGTCTGGGCTGCGCTCGAATGGATCCAGCGGCGCAAGCCTTCCGTCCTCGGCATCATCTCCGGCGCCATCGCCGGGCTCGGCACCGTCACCCCGGCCTCGGGCTTCATCCTGCCCTGGCACGGGCTTGTCATCGGCCTGATTGCCGGCGCCGTCTGCTACTGGGCCTGCATCCTGCTCAAGCCGAAGGCAGGCTACGATGATTCGCTGGACGTGTTCGGCGTGCATGGTGTTGGCGGCATCATCGGCACGCTGCTGGCGGGTGTTTTCGCCACGGGTATCGTCTCCGCTTCCGCCGACGCGCCGCAGGGTCTGAACGGCTTGCTCGCCGGCAATCCCGGGCAAGTCGCGACGCAGGCAATCGGAGTCGCGGTCATCATACTCTGGTGCGCCATCGGCACCTTCGTGGCGCTCAAGATCACCGCCCTGTTCACGCCCCTGCGCGTCGGCAAGGACGAGGAGATCGAGGGACTTGATCTGGCGCTTCACGGCGAGCGCCTGCATCAGTAATCCAAAGGACCGCGCGCACCGGTGACCCGGCAGCCCCCGCTGCCGGGTTTTTTGCGTTGCAACAGCAAGCGGCGACGCCCTGCCCAAGAAAACAGCAGGACGCCGGAACAACGGGCAACTCGAGGCCAGCCGCGCTGCGACTTCGCCAGAATCCGGCCTTGGCACGCGACTTGTTACCGACCTCCTGACCCGGCCGCCGCCGCGGCGGCTGCGCAACAGGCGTCTAAGGAGAGCGATACCGATGAAGACCGTGATGGCGATCATCAAGCCGTTCAAGCTGGAGGAGGTGCGCGACGCGCTCACAGCCATCGGCGTGCACGGCATGACCGTGACAGAGGTGAAGGGCTACGGCCGGCAGAAAGGCCATACCGAGATCTATCGCGGCGCGGAATACGCCGTGAGTTTTCTGCCCAAGCTGAAGCTCGAGGTGGCGGTGGAATCCGCGCAGGTGGCCGCGGTGATCGATGCGATCGCCTCGGCGGCACGCACCGGACAGATCGGCGACGGCAAGATCTTCGTCTCCCCGCTCGAGCAGGCCGTCCGCATCCGCACAGGCGAACGCGACGCCGATGCCCTCTGAATGCCCCCAATCTTCCGGAGCTGAACCCATGACCTTTTTGTCGAACCTGCGGCGGCCAACAGCCGGCCTTGCCCTATGCCTGTTGTCCGCGATGCCCGCCCTGGCCCAGGCAACCGCCGGGCCTGCGCCGGCAAAGGGCGATATTGCCTGGATGATCGTCGCCACTCTCCTGGTCCTGATGATGTCGGTTCCCGGCCTCGCGCTGTTCTACGGTGGCCTGGTGCGTTCCAAGAACATGCTGTCCGTGCTGACCCAGGTCTTCGCCATCGTCTGCCTGTCCGGGCTGCTCTGGGTGGTCATCGGCTATTCCCTGGCCTTTTCACCCGGCGGCGCGCTGAACGACTACATCGGCGGTCTGTCGAAGGCGTTCCTGAGCGGTGTCGACGTCAACGCCACCGCCGCGACCTTTTCGAACGGCGTCGTCCTTCCAGAGCTGCTCTTCATGGCCTTCCAGATGACGTTCGCCATGATCACGCCGGCGCTGATCGTTGGCGCCTTCGCCGAACGCATCAAGTTTTCGGCGCTTATCCTGTTCATCACGCTTTGGCTGGTTCTTGTCTACTATCCGATCGCCCACATGGTCTGGTACTGGGCCGGACCCGACGCCATCGGCGATGCGGCCAAGGCCCTGGCTGAAGCCAAGGATGCGGCCGGCAAGGCAGCCGCTCAGGCCAGGCTTGACGCCGCGCTTGCCGATGCCGGCATGATCTACAAGTGGGGCGCGCTGGACTTCGCCGGCGGCACCGTGGTCCACATCAATGCGGGCATCGCCGGGCTTGTCGGCTGCCTGATGATTGGCAAGCGCGTCGGCTACGGGCGCGAACTGCTGGCTCCCCATTCCCTGACGATGACCATGATCGGCGCGTCGCTGCTCTGGGTGGGCTGGTTCGGCTTTAACGCCGGGTCGGCGCTGGAGGCGAACGGAACCGCCGTGCTGGCTTTTGTCAACACCATGGTGGCGACCTGCGCGGCAGCCCTGTCGTGGCTGTTCGTCGAATGGGCGATGAAGGGCAAGCCCTCGCTTCTGGGCATGGTTTCGGGTGCCGTGGCAGGCCTTGTCGCCGTAACCCCGGCCTCCGGTCTTGCCGGTCCGATGGGAGCCATCGTCCTGGGCCTTGCCTCTGGAGCGGTATGCTTTGCGTTCTGCTCCTACGTGAAGAATGCTTTCGGCTACGACGATTCCCTCGACGTGTTCGGCGTGCATTGCATCGGCGGCATACTGGGGGCCATCGCCACGGGCTTCCTGGTGGCGCCGGGCCTGGGCGGCACAGGCCTGACCGACTACGTCATGAAGCCAGGGCAGGGCGCACCCGGCGACTATGTGATGGCGACACAGGTCATTGCCCAGCTTAAGGCCGTGGTCGTGACCCTGTTGTGGTCCGGCCTGGTTTCGGCCGCCCTCTTCAAGCTTGTCGACACGCTGGTTGGCCTGCGCGTGACTGTTGAAAAGGAGCGCGAGGGCCTCGACATCGCCGAACATGGCGAGCGTGCCTACACGGCCTGACCGACACCGGAACGCAACGACAGGGCGGCGGGTCCCATCGGGGCCCGCCGCCGGCGTTTGGTCCCGACTGCGCGCCGCGATTGCGCGCATCCTTAAGGCGGACTTAACCGCTTCTGAACCATGATCGGCCGGTTTTCTGGAAACGGGTTGCGGAACGGGTTCATGCGTACGACGCGTTTGGGGTCTTCGCCTGCGGACTACATTCCGGAGGCGCTACGCGATGCTGTCTCCCGCCGCCTCACCGAGGCGGCCGGTCTTGGCCTGTTGGCACTCGCCGGGGCAGGAGCGCTGGCGCTCGCGAGCTGGTCCGTGCGCGATCCGAGTTTCAGCCACGCAATCGACGGTACGGCGAAGAATCTTCTCGGCTTTCCGGGAGCGGCCGTGGCCGACCTGCTCATGCAGGTCGTCGGCCTGGCTTCCGTCGCGCTGTTGCTGGTGATCGCCATCATCGGCTGGCGGCTGATGGCGCGGAG
>DAOMXN010000068.1:0-10783 GCA_035437025.1 Beijerinckiaceae bacterium
CCTGCTGCGGGACGCGGAAAGCCGGGGCGCCCGGACGCTGGAATGCTTCGCCGCGAACCGCGCCGCCATCCGCTTCTACCAGCGCGAAGGCTGGACAATCACAGCGGCCTACGAGCGCAGTTTCGCCGGAGCGCCGCATTCCTTCGTGCGTTTTGCGCGCCCGCCGCTATTGTAGGCGCGATTGAGGAACCCAAAATGCCGTCGCCGTTCATAGTCGCCGCCCTCGGCATGCTCGTCCTGACCATCCTTGATTCCTTCATCAAGTCCCTGGCCGGTACCTACGCGACGTTCCAGATCGTCTGCCTGCGATTTGCCTTCGGCGCGCTCTGGGCCAGCGCCATCGTGGCCTACAGCGGTCATTCTCTGCCCCCGGCCGCGCGGATGAAGGCGCACATGGCCCGCGCCGCCCTGATGATCGTGACGGCCAGTGGCTTCTTCTATGCCCTCGGCAAGGTACCGCTGGCCGAGCTCTTCGCCATTTCCTTCACCGCGCCGATCTTCACCGCCATCTTTGGCGCGGTCTTTCTCAAGGAAAAGGTGCTGCCAAGCATCATGATCGCCATCGCGGCGGGGTTCGCTGGCATGCTGGTGATCGTGCTGGGACCGACCGAGGGGGGCGGCTTGCGCCTTGCCTACGAGCCGTTTGCACTGTTCTGCGCCGTGATCTCTCCGATCACCTACGCGCTGGCGATTGTCCTGCTGCGGTCGCAGGCCAGCAGCGAGCCGATGAGCGTGATCATCTCGGTTCAATCCGCGATGGTGGCGCTCGCCGTATCGCCGCTCGCCATCGCGACATTCGAGCCGCCGACCGTGGTCGACTGGGCGAAGTTCGCCATCGCCGGCCTGCTCGGCACCACAGGCTACTTCGCCTTCACCCACGCTCTGAAGCACCTGACGGCTGCGCGCTTTTCGGTGGTCGAGTACACCGGCCTCATCTGGGCCTCGCTGATCGGCTACTTCATTTTCAACGAAGTGCCGAAGTCGACAGTCTGGGCCGGCGCGGCGCTGATCATCGCGGGATGCCTGTTGGCGGTGCGGGCGAAGTCCGAAGGCAAGGCGCTCCCGGAAGCGAGTTGATCCCGTGCATCACCACATGTCGAGCGCGACACGCGCGATGTCGGACATGCGGCTCTGGTCCCACGGCGGATCGAACACCATGTTGACCTTCACACCCTGCACGCCGGGAACAGCGGCGACCGCGTTCTCGACCCAGCCCGGCATTTCGCCGGCGACGGGACAGCCCGGCGCGGTGAGCGTCATGTCGATGGTCACCTGCCGGTCGTCGGCGATGTCGATGCGATAGATCAGGCCGAGTTCATAGATGTCGGAGGGAATCTCCGGATCGTAAACGGTTTTCAGCGCGGCGACGATGCTCTCGGTGAGCGCATCGATGTCTTCCGGCGACAGGGCAGCGCTGCCGCTGGCGGCGGGCTGTCCAGGCGATGTCACGATCTCATCCATCGGCATATCCGTCACGAGAACATCGCCTGGGCGCGCGTCAGCGCTTCGGCAAGCTTATCGACTTCCTCACGCGTGTTATAGAGCGCAAATGAGGCGCGGCATGTAGCGGTCACGCCATACCGGCGCAAAAGCGGCATGGTGCAATGCGTGCCTGCCCGCACCGCGACGCCATGCCGGTCGATCACCGTGGCAATGTCGTGCGGGTGGGCGCCCTCCAGCGCAAACGAAACGATGGCCCCCTTCTGGCGGGCCTTGCCATAGATCGTCAGCGCATTGATGGCGCCAAGCCGCTCATGCGCATAGCGCACCAGCGCATCCTCGTGCTCCCGGATCGCCGGCTTGCCGATGGCCGTGATGTAATCCAGCGCCGCGCCAAGGCCGATGGCCTGAACCAACGGCGGCGTGCCGGCCTCGAAGCGATGCGGCGGCGCGCCATAGGTGACGCCTTCTTCGCTCACCTCGCGGATCATCTCGCCGCCGCCCAGGAACGGCGGCATGCGCTCCAGCCATTCCCGGCGTCCGAAAAGGGCGCCGATGCCGGAAGGGCCATAGAGCTTGTGGCCGGTGATGACATAGAAATCGCAGCCGATGTCCTGAACGTCGACATCGAGATGCACCGCAGCCTGGCTGCCGTCGACCACGGTGGCGATGCCGCGCGCCTTAGCCAGCGCCACGACCTCCTTCACGGGCACGATGGTGCCGAGCGCATTCGACATCTGCGTGATGGCGACGACCTTTGTCTTCGGCGTCAGCAGCTTCTCGAAGTCCTCGAGAAGGAAATTGCCGTCGGCGTCGACGGGCGCCCATTTGATCACCGCGCCGGCATTCTCGCGCCAGTAGTTCCAGGGCACGATGTTGGAATGGTGCTCCATGATCGAGAGCACGATCTCGTCGCCCTCCCCGATCTTCAGCGCGCGGCCCAGAGAGGAGGCGATGAGGTTCAGCGCCTCGGTGGCGTTCTTGGTGAAGATGATCTCGTCGGTCGAGGGCGCATTGAGGAAGGCGCGCAGCTTGTCCCGAGCGGCCTCGTAAGCCTCCGTCGCCGCATTGGCCAGATAGTGCAACCCGCGATGCACGTTGGCGTATTCGCTCTCGTAGGCCTGCCGGACGCGATCGAGCACCTGCCTCGGCTTCTGCGCCGAGGCTGCATTGTCGAGATAGACCAGCGGCTTTCCGTAGACCTGCATTGACAGGGCCGGGAAATCCGCGCGGATGCGGGCGATGTCGTAGGTCATCGACAAGAGCGCGCCTTCAACCAACGCGCGACAAGACCATTGAAAACATCGCGTGTCGCTTCATTGGAGATGGATTCGATCGCTTCGCCGCAGAAGGCCTGGATCATCAGCGCCTCGGCTTCCGCCTTCGGCAGGCCCCGTGACTGAAGGTAGAACAGCAAGTCCTCGTCGAGCGCGCCGCAGGTGGCGCCATGAGCGCACTGCACGTCATCGGCGAAGATTTCCAGTTCCGGCTTGTTGTTCATGGTCGCCCCGTCCGACAACAGGATTGCGTTGGAAGCCATCTTCCCATCGGTGCGCTGGGCTTCACGCTTGACCATGATCTTGCCCTGGAACACGCCGGTCGCGTCGCCATCGATGACAGAGCGAAACAACTCCCGGCTTTCGCAACCAGGGGCCCGATGGTCCACTTCCAGGGTGAAATCCGTGTGTTGCTCGGCCTTTGCGAGAATCACGCCGTTGAGCCGCACTTTCGCGTTCTCGCCGGTGCTTGCCAACTGGATCTCATGGCGCGACACGGCGCCACCGGCGGACATTGCGAAGAAGTTGAATTCAGAGCGCGCGCCCGTCGAGGCTGAGGTGTTGACCAGCACCTGCGCCCGGTCACCCGCCAGATTCAATCGCACGATGTCCAGCTTCGCGTCATCCGCGACTTGGCATTCGCAAACCACGTTGGACTGGTAGGCGATGCCGTTCGGTCCGACCTGTGACATCACCAGGCTCAGCTCTGCGCCTTCCTCCAAGATCACGACGATCCGGGACGTCGCGGCACGCGCCATTTCCATGGCGAACGGCGCGAACATCCTGATGGGCTCGGCGATCCGGACACCTTTGGCGACCCTAAGGATGATGCCATCGGTCACGAAGGCGCTGTTCAGCGCGACAATCGGCGAGGCTTCGTCCCGCGCCGCAATGCCGAGATGCGCCACCATCGGATGGTTGCGCACCAGGCCATCACGAATGGATACGAATGACAGTCCTTCCGGCACCGAGCGACCTTCGAGCGTCAGCCCGCTGGCAAAGGAAAAATGCACCGGCGTGGCGGCGGCGCATGGGTCGGCCGGCGCCTTGCCGGTCGGAATCGTCGACGGCAGCAGCGCCAGCATGGGCAACGCCGCCTCCGGCATTTTCATCCGCAGGTCGGTATAGTGCCAGGATTCATTGCGCTTCGACGGCAATCCATCACGCAAGATATGCGCGAAGGCGGCGCTCCGGCGCTGCTTCATCGCCGGATCGTTGCCCGGCAGGCCTGGCAACGCCACGGCGAATTGCTCCGCCAGCATCGTCTCGGCCTTGGTTTTTTCTCCTGCATAGCTCATGACGTGCTCACGCCGCCTCGCCGACATAGGCGGCGTATCCGTTCTTCTCCAGGTCGTGCGCCAGTTCCGGCCCGCCCGACTTCACGATGCGGCCCTTCGCCATGACATGCACGGTGTCGGGCACGATGTGATCGAGAAGGCGCTGATAGTGGGTGATCACCAGCATGCCGCGATCGGGCGCGCGCAGGGCGTTGACCCCCTCCGACACGATGCGCAGCGCGTCGATGTCGAGGCCTGAATCGGTTTCGTCGAGAATGCAGAACTTCGGCTGGAGCAGCGCCATCTGAAGGATTTCCATGCGCTTCTTCTCGCCGCCGGAGAAGCCGACGTTAAGCGCGCGCTTGAGCATGTCCTGGTTGATGCCGAGCTTGTCCGCCGCGCCGCGCACCGCCTTCATGAAGTCGGTGGGCGAGATTTCGGCTTCCCCCCGGGACTTGCGCTGCGCATTCATCGCCGCCTTGAGGAAGGTCATGGTGGCGACGCCCGGAATTTCCAGCGGATACTGGAAGGCGAGGAACAGCCCGGCGGCGGCGCGCTCATGCGCTTCCATGTCGAGGATGCTCTGCCCGTTAAGCAGGATGTCACCCTCGGTGATCTCGTAATCCTCCTTGCCGGAGACGACATAGGAGAGCGTCGACTTGCCGGAGCCGTTAGGCCCCATGATGGCCGCGACCTCGCCGGCCTTCACGGTGAGCGTCAGGCCGTTGAGGATCGCCTTGTCGCTGTCAGCGATCTTGACGTGGAGATTGCGAATTTCGAGCATGGGTTGTCCGTATCAGATGGTCATCGTGTTGGTTCAGCCGACCGAGCCCTCAAGGCTCACGGCGATGAGTTTCTGCGCCTCGACCGCGAATTCCATCGGCAATTGCTGGAGCACGTCCTTGACGAAGCCGTTGACGATGAGCGCCACCGCCGCCTCCTCATCGAGGCCGCGCTGCATGCAGTAGAACAGCTGGTCCTCGGCGATCTTCGAGGTGGTCGCCTCGTGCTCGAACACGACGGAGGCGTTCTTGCTCTCGATATAGGGCACGGTATGCGCGCCGCAGAGATCGCCGATGAGCAGGCTGTCGCAGTTGGTGAAGTTGCGCGCGCCGGTCGCCTTGCGGTGGGCCGAGACCTGCCCGCGATAGGTATTGTCGGAATGTCCGGCCGCGATGCCCTTGGAGATGATCTTGGACGTGGTGTTCCGGCCCAGGTGGATCATCTTGGTGCCGCTGTCGACCTGCTGGTAGCCGTTCGAGATGGCAATGGAATAGAACTCGCCCGAAGAGCCGTCGCCGCGCAGGATGCAGGAGGGATACTTCCAGGTGATGGCGGAGCCCGTTTCCACCTGCGTCCAGGAAATCTTGGACTTCTTGCCCCGACAGTCGCCGCGCTTGGTGACGAAATTGTAGATGCCGCCCTTGCCGTCCTTGTCGCCGGGATACCAGTTCTGGACGGTGGAATACTTGATCTCCGCCTCGTCGAGCGCGATCAGTTCCACCACGGCGGCATGGAGCTGGTTCTCGTCGCGCTTGGGCGCGGTGCAGCCCTCGAGATAGGAGACGTAGGCGCCTTCCGCAGCGATGATCAGCGTGCGCTCGAACTGGCCGGTTTTCTGCTCATTGATGCGGAAGTAGGTTGAAAGTTCCATCGGGCAGCGCACGCCCGGCGGGATGTAGACGAAGGACCCGTCGGAAAACACGGCGCTGTTGAGCGTCGCGTAGAAGTTGTCGGTGGTCGGCACCACGGTGCCGAGATACTTCCGCACCAGGTCCGGATGCTCCTTCACCGCCTCCGAGATCGAGCAGAAGATCACGCCGGCCTTGGCCAGTTCCTCCTTGAAGGTGGTGACGACGGACACGCTGTCGAAAACCGCGTCAACCGCAACCTTCGCACCCTCGACGCCCGCCAGAACCTCGCGCTCGCGCAAGGGAATGCCGAGCTTTTCGTAGGTCGCCAGCAGTTCGGGATCGACCTCATCCAGCGACTTGGGACCGGGCGTCTTCTTCGGCGCGGCGTAGTAGTGCAGGTCCTGAAAGTCGACCGGCGGATAGCTGACGCGCGCCCAGCTCGGCTCGGTCATGGTCTTCCAGCGGCGGAAGGCGTCGAGCCGCCAGTCGAGCAACCATTGCGGCTCGCCCTTCTTGGCCGAAATGTAGCGAACGATGTCCTCGTTCAGCCCTTTCGGCGCCAGTTCGGACTCGATGTCCGTGACGAAACCGTACTTGTACTGGTCGACGTCGATCGAACGGACGTGATCGACCGTCTCCTTAACCGCTGCCATTGGCCTCTCCTCTCCGGTTTCAAGGACCGGGGGGTTGGGATGTATGCACTGTCCTTGCCCCGTCAGGCCGCCGACTGCCGCCGCGGCGCAACCCGCGTCAGCTGCCGGCGCACACTGTCGAGCGCCTGATTTATGTCGTCTTCGTCCGAGGTCCAGCCCAGGCTGACGCGGATCGCGCCGTCCGCCAGCGCAGAACTGATGCCCATCGCATCCAGAACGGCATTGCGTCCCACCTTGCCGGAGGAGCAGGCGGAGCCGCTCGACACCGCCACGCCATCGAGATCGAAGGCGATCACCGCCGTTTCGGCCCTCAGGCCAGGAATGGCGAACAAACTGGTGTTGGGGAGCCGGGTGGCCTGCGCGCCAAACACCACGACATCCGGTGCCAGCGACCGCAGGTCCCGCTCGAACCGGTCTCGCAGGGTCCGCACGCGCTCCATCTCCGGCAGGCGCGCCTGCGCCAGCCGTGCCGCCACGCCGAAGCCGACGATGCCGGCAACATTCTCCGTCCCCGCGCGCAGGCCACGCTCCTGTCCGCCCCCGCGCAGCAGCGGCCTGACGCCGCCGCAGGCATCCGCCCGAGCGATCAGCGCGCCGACGCCCTTCGGTCCGCCGATCTTGTGCGCCGAGAGCAGCAGGAAATCCGCACCGAGAGTGCGCGCGTCGAGCCTCAGTTTCCCGGCGGCCTGCACGGCGTCACAGGTGACGGTGAACCCCTGCGCTTTGAGCCGGGCGATGGCATTGCCATCGTTGAGGACGCCGGTCTCGTTGTTCGCCGCCTGCACCGCGACGTGGATGAGGTCCGGCCGTGCCCTGCCGCCGGCGACTTCGGCAAGAGCGGCAAAGTCGAAGCGGCCAGCCTCATCGACGGGCATCACGTGCCGGCGAAGCGCATCGAAGCCGCCTCCAGCGCGGATGCAGGGATGTTCGCTGGCGCCGACAAACAGCGTCTCTTCTGTCGACACCGGTTGCAACGCCATCGCGGCCGCTTCGGTCGCGCCCGAGGTGAAGGTCACCTGCCCCGGTTCGGCGCCCACCAGCGCCGCGACCTCGGCCCGCGCCTTTTCGATCGCAGCCCGCGCGGCGCGCCCTTCGGCGTGCACCGAGGACGGATTGCCGAGTTCAAGGGCGCGCGCGACCGCTTCCGCAACGTCCGGAAGTACCGGTGCGGTGGCGTTCCAGTCGAGATAGGCGCGCCGTCGTGCCAAGTCCTGCAACCCGAGGAAAAAACGATCCCACACCACAACTTATGCGCGATCATGAGAACTCTTCTAACAGCACTTAGGCCTGAGGTGACACCCCGTCAAGGTTTCGGCCCGGCTTCCGGTGCGGACGGCTGAAGCACGTATTTCGTCAGTTGGAAATACTGGTTGAAGCGGCTGCCGCCGGGCACCCACGCGCAGTCGTCGTGATCGAACGGCGCGAGCATCCACGTCACAGTCCCGCCCAGGTAGACGGCATACCCCGATGTTGCCAGGGTCGTGGCATCCTGCCGATCGACGATGCGCCGTGTGAAGCGTTTCCAGGACCGGGCCTGATCGGTCGTCTCGACGACCATGTACCGGGCAGTCGGCTCATCGATCGTTTGAACGCTCACCGATCCGTCGGGATTCGCGCTGACACGCTCCCAGCCTCCGGACCGGCTGCGCCGTTCGATCCAGCGAAAGCCCTCCAGCAGATGGCTGGTGCCGAAGTCGCCGGCGTGGGCCGATTCGAGCAGGAAGCCATCCGCCTGCACCCGCTTCACGACCTGCCCCGATGCCGCTGCATGGCAGGCCTTGTGGAATTCGCCGGTGCTATGGACGCGGTCGGCCAGGGGCGGCCCCAGCACCAGCACCGGCGCCAGCAGGAAGGACCAGCGCGGCCCGTGGCGGTACAGCAACCAGCCGACGACGCCGATCAGCACCGCTAGGACAACCGGCATCACCAGAAAGATGAGACCGAACGGGTGTAGCATGGTTTGCCCCCGGGACTGGCAACGGAAAGACGAGCGTCGCAGCATAGCCGGACCGCGGCCTGCGTCGGTGCGCCCGCTCACCTGCCGCATCCTGTCGAAATATCTTGCATTTTGCCGGTCCCCGCATGCTAGAAGGCCGGCCTTGCCCGCACTCAACCGGGGTCATCCCATGCCCGAGATCATCTTCAACGGTCCCGCCGGCCGCCTCGAAGGCCGCTATCAGCCCGCCAAGCAGCGGGGCGCGCCGATCGCGATCATCCTGCACCCGCATCCCCAGTTCGGCGGGACGATGAACAACCAGATCGTCTACAACCTCTATTACACGTTCGCCGATCGCGGCTTCTCGGTGATGCGCTTCAATTTTCGCGGCGTCGGGCGCAGTCAGGGCGTGTTCGATCACGGTCAGGGCGAGTTGTCGGATGCCGCTGCCGCGCTGGACTGGGCTCAGGCCCTCAACCCGGACGCCAAGACCTGCTGGATCGCAGGCATTTCCTTCGGCGCCTGGATCGGCATGCAACTGCTGATGCGCCGGCCTGAGATCGAGGGCTTCATCTCCATCGCTGCGATGGCGAACCGCTACGATTTCTCGTTCCTTGCGCCCTGCCCGTCGTCCGGCCTGTTCGTGCATGGCGACCAGGACCGCGTCGCGCCCTACAACGAGGTCATCAGCGTCATCGACAAGGTGAAGACGCAGAAGGGCGTCAAGATCGAGCACACCTTGATCAAGGGCGCGAACCACTTCTTCGAGAACCATGTCGAGGAATTGACGGGCGTCGTCGGCACCTATCTCGACAAGCGCCTCGGCACCAAGGGGCAGGCCGCCTGATCCCATGCTGTCGGCCGCGATCGCCGGGTTCCTGCTCGGCGGCAGCCTGATCGTCGCCATCGGCGCGCAGAACGCCTTCGTTCTGCGGCAAGGATTGCTGCGCCATAATGTCTTCGCCGTCACGCTGTTCTGCGCGGTGTCCGATGCGGTGCTGATCGCCCTGGGCGTCGCCGGCTTCGGCGCCTATGTCGCGTCTTCTCCCGGTCTGCTGCGGATCGTCGGAATCGCCGGAGCGGCGTTTCTGTTCGCCTATGGCGGCATGGCTTTCCGCCGTGCCCTCCAGCCGTCCGTTCTGACCGCCACCGAAGCTCCGGCCCCACCGCTGGCCACTGCACTGGCGAGTTGTGCGTCCTTCACCTTCCTGAACCCGCACGTTTACCTCGACACGGTGGTGCTCGTTGGCGGCCTAGCCGCGACCTGGCCGGGATCGTCGCGCTATGTGTTCGGTGCGGGCGCCATCCTCGCCTCGTTCGTGTGGTTCTTCGGCCTCGGCTATGGCGCGCGCCTGCTTGAGCCGGTGTTCCGCAGTCCGCGGGCCTGGCAAGTGTTGGATTGCCTGATCGGCCTGATCATGTGGATGCTCGCGGCAAGGATCGCGCTCCCTTTGTTTTGACGCCGCCGCCAGGATCGGAAATAAGGGCCGCTGTTTTCCGTTCGAACCGATGGCCGGCCGATGACCACCTACAAGTCCGATTTCCTCGCCACGCTCTCTGAGCGCGGCTTCATCCACCAGTGCTCGGACTTCGAGGGGCTGGACGCGAAGGCGGCCAAGGGCGAGGTCGTGGCCTATGTCGGCTACGACTGCACCGCGCCCTCGCTGCACATCGGCAATTTCCTCTCCCTGATGATGCTGTACTGGCTGCAACAGTCGGGCAACAAGCCGATCACGCTGATGGGCGGCGGCACCACGCGCATCGGCGACCCCTCCGGCAAGGACGAGGCGCGCGCCCTGCGCTCCATCGAGGAGATCAATTCGAACAAGGCTGCGATCAGGGGCGTCTTCGCCAAGATCCTGAGCTTCGGCGACGGCCGGACCGACGCCGTCATGATCGACAATGCGGAATGGTTGCCGGAACTTAAGTGGATTGACATGTTGCGCGATGTCGGCCGCCATTTCTCGGTCAACCGTATGCTGACCATGGATTCGGTGCGCCTCCGGCTCGAGCGCGAACATGAGATGAGCTTCATCGAGTTCAACTACATGATCGCCCAGTCCTACGATTTCGTGGAACTGTCGAAGCGCCTCGGCTGCAACCTGCAGATGGGCGGCTCCGATCAGTGGGGCAACATCATCATGGGCGTCGATCTCGGCCGCCGCATGGGCACGCATCAGCTCTATGCCCTGACCACGCCGCTGCTCACCACCGCCTCCGGCGCCAAGATGGGCAAGACCGCTCAAGGCGCCGTCTGGCTCAATGCCGAGCAGTTCTCGCCGTATGACTTCTGGCAGTACTGGCGCAACACCGAGGACGCCGATGTCGGCCGCTTCCTCAAGCTGTTCACCACCCTGCCGATGGCGGACATCCGCAAGCTGGAAGCGCTCGGCGGCGCGGAGATCAACGAGGCAAAGAAGGCGCTCGCCACGGCGGCCACCACCCTGCTCCATGGCGCAGCGGCAGCCGAACAGGCAGCAGAGACCGCCCGCATCACCTTCGAACAGGGCGCGCTCGCCGCGGACCTGCCGAGCGTCGGCGTGCCGAAGGCGGAGCTTGCGGCCGG
>DAOMXN010000069.1:0-10531 GCA_035437025.1 Beijerinckiaceae bacterium
CGGGCCGGCGCGCTCGCGGCAGACACACGGTCGTCCGCAGGTGCGACGAAGCGGGCGGGCACGGTCGTATAATAGGCAAGGCCCTGCTCGGCGAAAACACGGCGTGCATTGATGTCGACCGTCACCGTCATCCAGCCGGCGGTCGCCAGTATCCACAGCCCGAGCACACCCAGACACCCGGCACGCGTCCACAGCACGAGACGATGACCCAGGGAGGTGGCAGAACGGGACGGGTGGGGCACAGGATATCGATCGTCGCTCAAGCGTGGGCAGACTTGCCCAGGACAAACGCTGCATGAAACACGTTATGCATCCTCGGCTGACGGGTCCAGAACGATGAATGTCCCCGCAGACAGCCAGTATCGGGCCATCGCAGGAGTGATCCCTCCAGCCACCGCCGTTTGCGCCCTGATAGCTCAGGCCTCCATCAGGCGCCATAGGCCATCGGACTGCCGGCGGATCGCGGCGCTTGATGGATGGCCCGATGATGCTATGGCGGGATGCCGAGATCGCGCGACCGAAACCGGCGCCAAGAAGGGCGAGGCATGTGTGGCATAACGGGATTCCTGGATACGCGGCGTGAAGCGGGTATCCAGTGGCTGGAAGCGACGGCGCGCGCGATGGCATCCGCGATGCCGCATCGCGGACCCGACGACGACGGCGTCTGGTGCGACCCGCAGGCCGGCATAGCTCTTGGCTTCCGTCGGCTGGCGATCATCGATCTTTCGCCGGCCGGGCACCAGCCGATGGTGTCGCATTCGGGCCAGAGCGCGCTCGTTTACAACGGCGAAATCTACAACGCCGAGGAAATCCGGCCGACCCTGACTGACCGGGGGGTGCGGTTTCGGGGCCATTCCGATTCGGAAGTGTTCCTGGAGTACGCCGAGGCGTTCGGCTTTGAAGCGGCGGTGCGAAAGACGGTCGGCATGTTCGCCATGTGCTGGCACGATAGGCGCGACCGCAGCACCTGGCTGGCGCGCGACCGCATGGGCGAGAAGCCGCTGTATGTCGCACGGTTGGGCCAGACGATCCTGTTTGCCTCGGAACTACGCTGTTTCCGCCAGCATCCGGAATTCCGCGCCGAGATCGATCCGGAGGGCCTGTCGGCCTATGTCCGCTTCGGCTATGTGCCTCACCCGCATTCGATCTATCGCAATGTCCAGATGGTGCCTCCCGGCGGGCTGGTCCGCATTTCGCCGGATGGCGAGGTGAAGATCGGGCGCTACTGGACACCCGAGGCCACGGCGGCGGCCGCGAAGCAGACACCGTTTCAGGGCAGCGAGAGCGACGCGGTCGACGCTCTCGAAGCGGTGTTGCGCCAGGCCGTCCGGAGCTGCATGGTCTCGGATGTGCCGCTCGGTGCCTTCCTGTCCGGCGGCATCGATTCGTCCACCGTCGTCGCGCTGATGCAGGCGCAATCGTCGCGGCCGGTGAAGACGTTTTCCATCGGTTTTCACGTCGAAGGCTTCGATGAAGCACCCCACGCCAGGGCGGTGGCCAGGCACCTGGGAACCGAGCACGAGGAACTCTACTTCAGCGCGCAGGACATGATCGATCTTGTGCCGCGCCTTCCCGAGATCTGGGACGAACCCTTCGCGGATTCGTCGCAACTGCCGACCTACATGGTCTCGGCAATGGCGCGTCGGCACGTCACGGTCGCATTGTCCGGAGACGGCGGCGACGAGCTCTTCGCCGGGTACAGCCGCTATGACCAGATCGCCAGGGTCGCTGCGGCGGTCAATGCCTCGGGCGGCCTGGCCGCCCATCTCGGCGGCTTCGTGCACAGGCTGATGCGGATGCCTGCCTTCGCGCCGATGCGCGCCATGATGCCCCCGGTCTTCCGGGCGCGCGTCGACCGCTGGTCCGGACGCGTTGCCGAGATGCGCGCGGAAAACGGACTGGAAACCGCCTACAGGCGGACTGTGGCCCAAGGCGTCGCGCCGCAAGACATCCTGCTCGCACCCTCGGAACGCGTCGCGGACATCTGGCAAGGCGCGCTGGCGACCAATTTCCCGGGCGCGATCGAACGGGCACAGATGATCGACACCCTGACCTATCTGCCCGACGACATCCTGGTGAAAGTGGATCGTGCAAGCATGGCGGTCAGCCTTGAGGCACGCGCGCCGCTGCTGGACCATCGCGTGGTCGATTTTGCCTGGCGCCTGCCCGAGAACCTCAAGCGACGGGACGGCGAAGGCAAGTGGGCGCTGAAGCAGGTGCTTTACCGTCATGTCCCGCGCGCGCTGGTGGAGCGTCCGAAAATGGGCTTCGGCGTCCCGATCGACGTATGGCTGCGCGGGCCGCTCAGGGACTGGGCCGAAGACCTCATCAGCGAGCGGACGCTGAAGGCTGACGGGCTGTTCCGGGCCGACGCCGTCCGCACGCTGTGGAACCGACATCTGGCCGGAGAACAATGGCAGTACCCGCTCTGGACCGTGCTCATGCTCCAGGCCTGGCGCCGTCGCTGGGGCCATTGAGGCGCAGGTCATGGAACGCCTGGCAGCCCCCCCTTTGGCAGCGATCACATCCGAAACATCCGGTGGACTGGCGGGCGCCGCGGCGACGCCGGTAAGGTCAGCGCCAGAGGCCTCGCGTTGCGCCGGGGACCCGATCTCATGACGCTGCGACCGTCGACAGCCCAGTCGGTGGCCCTGACCATCGTCGTGTTTTGCACGACGGTCCTGGCCGTCTGGCTTGTGCTCGCGTCAGGGCTGCTCCTGGCAGAGAAACGGATCGACACTTCCAAGGTTCGGCAGGACGCCACAGCCGGCACGTCGCTAGCCGTACCGACGTCGCGGTTTTACCGTTTCGCCGAATTTCAGTTCGCCCCGCAGCCGGACGCGAGCGCCCCGGCTGGCACCCCCAGACACCACTCCGGTGGCAAGCCTTCCATCCACTCCCTATTGGAAAAATTTTTCTGGTCTAAGCACAATGTGATCAAGCTGAGAGGGTCAGATAATTCAATAGAAATAAGAGATGGCGCGTTCTTTACAGCAATACTTTGGCCGTCAAATCTGGTATTTTTTTGTTTGTCCGCGTTGTTGATGTTTTCAATCACCGTTTATTATAAGTTGCGATTTGAGAACCCTCAGGCAAGGCGCCCGGAAAGGATTTACATCTTAGCCACTGGTATCGCATCGGGCCTTGTTTTTTCAATCATACCGGCGGTGGGGGCCTTTTCCGCAATCCGCCTGAATGCGTCCATGGCGCCGCCGCTTCTCGTCGTTCTTGGGTTTTCTCTGATCCTTGCGCGGATCTGCTTTGGAGGTCCGCCGCCTGGGTGCTCTCCCCGCAGAGCGGCATTGGCCATGATTCTCCAGGCCTTGAGCCTGTCCTGCGTGTTGACCCTCGGACTTGCCAGTTCCGGCATGCTCGTCGGACACCACCGGGTGGAGCCGGCGGCGGTCTACAAGGTTTCGGACAAGATCCATCACTACTCGGTCATGAACTACCTTCCGGGGACGAGCTTCTCGTCGGCGGAACCGCGGGTCCTGTCGCGGCGCACAACGCTCTCGGACATCCAGGCCCCCTTCATTCCAGAGCATATGGACACGCGGTTCGAAGCGGAAGCCGGGGGACGGGCGAATTTCTGGCGCTCCCTCATCAGGTTCACGTTCCGGCATCCGGGCGGACCGCAGGCTGTCGAAAACGCCCTGAGCGTTCACGGGACGCTTCGACTGAGCGCCGAAGCGGCCACCGTGCTGCTGTTACTGGCGTTGGTCGCCGCTGTGGGTCAGCGGGGGCTTGTCATGCGCGCCCATGCCGGCAGTGGTGCGACCGTTTCAGCTGCGTTGCCGCGCGCCGCCGTCGGCCTAGGACTCGGATTATGCCTGATGGCGGCGGGCCTTGCGCTCGGCAGCGGTGTTCTGCCGCCAGGAGCGAGGCCGATGGTGGTTGGTCTGGCCCTCCCCCAAGGTCCGGCCGCATTGCTTCCCCTGGCCTTGGCCGGGTTGATTGCGGCTTTGTTGTCGTGGCGTCCGCGCATGGGACGGGCCCTGCGGACCGGCGGCATCGTGCTGCTGATCGGCTTTGCGCTGGTCGCCCCCCTGCTGAACCTTGCCGACGTGTGGACGTCAGGAGGAAGCATCGAACGCCTGGCCCGCTCCCCGATCCATGCCTTTGGCATGCTTCCGGTCTCGGACGCCAATGACTACCTGTCCGGCGCGCTCAACCTCCTGGCGACCGGTGAGTTGAACAGCTGGAACTCGCGCAGGCCCCTGACCGCGACGCTGCTTGCCCTGTTCGCCCAGATCTCCGGTCAAGACCTCTCGGTGGTGATGGTCGCGCGGGCGGTGCTGGTTTCCGTTGGCCTCGCGCTCGTCGCCCTCGAGGCCTCCCTGATCATTGGCGGACTTGGCGCGCTCGCGCTCGTGCTTGCCTGCGCCCTTTTCGTCGCCGAGTGGATTCCCGTCACCATGTCCGAGGTCACGGGTTGCGCCATGGGACTCTACGGGCTGGCGGCATTGCTGGCGGCCTGGAGAACCAACAACCTGGTGGCCTTCGCCTTCGGTGTGCTGCTGACAACCATCGGCCTCACGGCACGCGCAGGGCCGATGCTCGTGGCGCCTTTCATCGTCGCGGCTGGCGCGCTGTTGCAGCGCCCTGCCGGACTGCGATCGATGATGATCTGGCTGGCAGCGGGGCTGGCGGCCATGCTGCTTGGCGTTCTCCATGCCAACTACCTGATCTGGCTTCTGGGCGGCGTTTCCGCCGGCTTCCAGAGCAACTTCTCGCAGACTCTCTATGGCCTGGCAGTCGGCGGCAAGGGATGGGCACAGATCATGTCGGATCATCCCGAACTGTTCGCGAGCGATTTCCAGGGGCAACGGGAATCGTTGATCTATCACTATGCCTTTCTGGAAATTCGAAGGTCCCCGTGGCGCCTGATCGGGGCGCTCTGGCAGGAATTCCTGCGCACTCCGGCATTCTTCTATCGCTTCTTCGAGATCTCCGTCGTGAACGTCTGGCTCATGGCCGGCGTCGTGGCCGCGATCGGCGCCTGGATCGCAACACGCGATCGCTGGGCCCTGCTCTGCCTGTCGATCGTGCTCGGCCTGATCCTCTCTTCGCCGATTCTGATGGCCGACGGCGGGGAACGCGCCTATGCCGGAGCCATACCGGCGATGGCGCTTCTGGTCGCTTGTGGATTCAACTGGACCCGGCGTCTGCTCTTCCAGGTGTACGCGCCGGCCGAGCCGCAGCCCAAGGGTATCGCGCACCCAGACTTGCCAGCCCTCAGTCCTGCCGGCGCGCCGACGGCCTACACCGTGCCGGCGCTTGCCGGCGCTGTGCTGGCCCTGTCCCTGATCGTGGCGGCACCACTGGTCCTTCGCGCGGCGCGGCCACCCGAGCTTGTGACGTCAAGACTTGGCCAGACGTGCGGGGCTGGCGAGGTGCGCTCCGTTCTGCGCGGCGGGTTTGACCTGTTCTCGGTTGTCCCAGACCCGGCGGCCCGTCGCCTCACCATTCCCGAGGTGACGCGTGCAGACTTGCTGCTCGCGGTCGGCGCACTCGATCCCCAGCTGGGCAGGGTGCTTGAGCCAAGGCGCGAACCCTATGTGATGACACTGGCCGCGCACGCGCCGCGCACGGAACGGATCGCCATGACCTCGCTGATCGTTCGCCCGGGCGGCATGCAATTCGACAAGACGTGGCCCTTTGCGGTCGCCTGCCTGGTCCGCATCGGCGAAGTTGACAGCCGCATCATCGGCCAGATGGCCGTCTACGAAGCGCGCTTCCTGGGTCCCTACGATCCGAGAACCAGCCTGCCGCGATAGGCCGGTCGCCGTTCGACAGGTCGCTTCGTCAGCGCGCCTTCGCTAGTCGGCGCGCGCTAGTGCGTAGAGGGAAGAGGCCTGCCCCTTCAGGAAAAGGCGGCCGATCCATTCAAACCCGTCGTCCACGAGCTTGTACTTGCGGATCCTGCCATCAAGCCGCCAGTCCGGTGGCCCCCAGCCCATGTGGTGGATATGCTCCACGCGAAGGCCGGCGCTCTGCATCCGTTCCCGCAACAGGCCGGCCGTGTAGAAATGGACATGGTCCGTCGTGCGCAGGCTCTCCGGATCGCGACGATAGGCCAGTTGCCACCACCAAGCGCCCTCGTTGGGCGTTCCCAGGATGAGCAGGCCACCGGGAGCCAGCAGCCGTTTCGCGGTCTCGAGCGCTTTGACGTCCTGGGGAATATGCTCGATCACGTGATTGAAGAAGATCACATCGAAGGATCGGTCGAAGGCGGGGAAATCCAGAATATCCGCCATGAACAGCGTTGCGTCCGGCAACTGGGCGCGCGCCCGCGCCAAGCGCACCGGATTGTAGTCGCTGCCATAGGTCGCCTCGGCGAAATCCGAGAGCCAGCGCAGATGGTTGCCGTCGCCGCAGCCCATGTCCAGCAGCCGCGGGACGCGCGAGAGGCCGCGACGCGCCAATTCGGCCCGAATGACCCCCTGAACGTAAAGCCGACGCTTGCGCATATGGTGGCGCCACGGGCTGACCAGTTCGGCCGGCTGCTCGTCCTGATACCAGAGCGGGTTGACGGACCGTGCCTTCTCGATCGCGTCGCCATGGGCGCCGGCATCCGCGACCAGGAAGGCCACGCCCTCCTGCGCGAGATGTTGCGCGCCGCAGGCGGAGCACACAAGCGCCTCCTGGCTGCCGCCTGCCGCAAGCGTCCCGGCCCGGCAGGTTGGACAACGCAGCGGCGCAAGGCGCTCCGGGGAAAGACCCAACCCTGTCTCAGCCACGTCGGGACTCCAAGATCGTGCGATAAATCTCCGAAACCTTCTTTTCGGTCTGGGCAGGCGCATAGCGGGCCTGCGCCTCGGCGAACGCGCGCCGCCCCAGAGCTTCGCGCTGCTGAGGATCGGAGAGCAGGCCCGCGATGGCCTCGCGATAGGCCTCGACCGTGTTGGGAACCAGCCGGACGATGCCGCTTTGCAGTTCCGGCACCGGGTCACCCTTGCGGATGTTGATGATCATCGGCAACCCGCACAGAAGGCCCTCAAGCACCGATTTGCTGATCTCGAAATGCTCGGTGTGGATGACGAACAGGTCAAAGTCGGCGAGCATGCGGCACAATTCCGCATTGGGCACCGCTGGCCGGAAGACCACGCGATCGGAAAGGCCGAGATCGGCGGCGAGGCGTTCGAGGTCGGGCCTGATCGGTCCGTCGCCAACGATGGTGTAGCGCGCGCGCGGAATATCCACCAGCGCCCGCAGGATGTTGGACGGGTCCTTCAGGTTGAACAGGCGCCCCACATAGAGCAGTTCCGGCGGGTCCGACAGACGGTACTCCTGCTTGGGTCTGAGGTTCTGCCCGTCAAGGATGTTGTAGCAGACCTCCACGCGGCTGATGCCCTTGCGCGTCAGATACGGCAGAATGGGCCTGTAGACCGGCATGACCAACTGGGCACGTCCGAGCGCGCAGCCCTCAAGGTATTCGTAGAAGGCATTCTGCCGCAGCTGTTCCGCTGTAAGCTGCGGACCCTTGAAACGGCGCACAGGGTTTTCATCAGGATTGATGTGCAGCGAAACCACATATGGAATGCCGAGTTCGGCATTGATCCGGCTCGCGAGATAGGTGTTCCAGTCCGCACCGTGGCAACGGATCATGTCCGGCTTGATGCGGCGCGCGATCTCGACGCCGCCCTTCGCCCATTTGCGCAGCCGGAAAGGCGTCAGCCAGCGGTTGTGCCGGTCGACCAGCGTCAGATCGTCGGGGTAATTGTGCAGGAACAGCCTTGCCCTGCCGACCGTATGCTGCACCGCCTCGGGCGGCGGCGCATCGTCATTGGTCATGAGGATGTGAACCTCGTCGAAGACCTCGCCCGGATTGTAGTAACAGGGCTGAAATTCTCCCTTTTCCAGGATTTCGGTAATCCGGTCCGGAATGATGACGAGCAGACGACTCATAGGCGGCTCCGCCCGGATTTGAGCGCTGCGAGCTCGACGGAATGGCGTGCCGGGTTGCGCAGCGCGCGCCAGCCTTTCCAGTCCGCCAGGATCGAGCGCAGGTTGCCAAGTCGGAGGCTGAGGGCGCGCCGGCTCGACAGGTCGAACAGGTCGTAGCCGCGTCCTTCGAGAAGACCCACGACCTCCCGCCAGGTTCGGCAATGGATCGAGGATTCGAAATATGCAGGGTCGCGGCCGAGCGAGACAAGATAGTCGCGGGCCGCCCTTCGATCGCGCGACAACTCCGGCGTCCAGGGCACATGGTAGTGTGCCTCGTCACGAACGGCATCGTAATTCGGGCACACGATGAATATCTGGCCGCCCGGTTTCAGCAGGGCATCCACGGCGGTCAGCAGGCTGCCCGCATCTTCGATATGTTCGAGCACGTTCCAGAGCGTCACGCCATCGAAGCTGCCGGCTTCCTCGGCGAGCCGCGTGGCGTCACCGACACGGTAGACCCGCTCGGCATCATCCTGCGGACGCAGCCGCCGCGAGCGGGAGCGGGCGAAGTCGATCTCGAACGGCGCGAGTTCAATGCCGATCGCATCAAGCCCGGCTTCCCGCGCAGCCAGCACATACGAGCCGAACCCACAGCCCAGATCGAGCACGCGCGCGCCCGCCGGCAGCGCCTGCTTCGTCACGGCTACGGCATAATCGGCGAAGCCAAAACCGACATGATTGGCAAGATGGCTGCGGATTGCCTCGGGCGTGAACACGCCCTGGTAGAGCGCCGTGAGATAGGCGACGAGACCATCCGCCTCGTCATCCTCGAAAGGCTTGAGCTGTCCGGAACCGGTCATCGTGGCGCCCGCGCGAATGCCGCTATGCCGTGTGCGATGCTCGGCACGATCGCCCCCAGGCGCAGGCGCACCCTGTGCGGAATGCGCTCCAGCCAGGGCCAGCCGTAGAGCCCATAGCCAAAGCCGCCGGCCGGCTCAAACCCATGCCGCGCGGCGTCCGCATGAATGTCGGCGATGGTGTACTCGCGGAAGTGCTGGGGATCGCACAATTCGTCCGGCAGGCCACGCCAATTGCGGATGCGGTTGTTGAGCCGCGTGCGGTTGGGCGTGACGATCACGATCATGCCTCCCGGCGCGCAGGCGCGGCGGCAAGCGTCGAAGTAGGCACCCACGTCCTCCAGATGCTCATAGACCTGGAAGCTCGCGACCAGATCGTATCGGTTTTCCGGGGCGAAGGTCGCCAGGTCGGCGACAAAGCGTTTGACCTTGGAATGGGGATAGGCCTCATTGGCCTTTTCGACGCTTTTCGATGAGTAGTCGAACGCATCGACCTGCTCAACGAATGGACGCAACGCCATCTCGGCATCGTGGAAGCCACAGCCGCAGCCCATGTCGAGGATGCGCGCCGGCTGCACGCGAGCGAATATCTTGTCCAGTTCGTAGCGGCGAATTTCATCCCAGACCGGAGAAGCATAGCTGGCCCAGTCTTCGGTGATCAGCTCATCGAAGAACTGGCGCTGGTCGGCCATGAAGTCGCGGTAACGTTCGTGAACGGCCATGGCTCAGTCCTTCCTTACCGGCTTTTCGCAGACGATCATCTGCCGGAAGGCCAGTGACCGGAGGAACGGCAGATTGCTGATCCATTCATCGAGCATCCTGCCGCCGACGCGTGTCGCGAGAATCCGCTTCCAGCGTGGATGCAGCAACGGCCAGAGCCAGCCGGGACGATCGGCCCAGAGCGGCAGGATCTGGAACGCACGCTGTTCCACGATCGCAAGCCCGGCGTTCTGAACCATTTTGCGCATCGCGCCACGTGTCTGGAAATGCTGCCGGGCAAGGTCCGGATAGTGGCGCACGCAATAGGCGTTCAGCGACCGGGCGTTGCCAAGATCAAGGATGGCGCGACCGCCCGGCCGTAACACGCGCGCCAGTTCATCGATCACCTGATGAACGTCAGGAATCACGTAAAGCGAGGAGAAACAATAGGCCGTCGCGATGCTGCCGTCTGTCAGCGGCAGAGCTTTGGCATCGCCAACGAGAAAGCGCAGGTCGGAATGCCCTGCGGCCGCGGCATCGTCCGCCGCCTTCCTGACAAAAGGCACCGAAAAATCGATGCCGATCGCCGGGCGGATGAAATCCGCAAGGTCCAGAAGATGGGCGCCCGTAGCACAGCACAGATCGAGCGTGAGGCCTTCGGCGTGATGGGCGATGACCATCTCGAGCTTTCGCTTCAGGAGGCGCAGCGCATATTCGGCCGACTGCGCATCGGCGCGGGCACAGATCGTCTCGACCTTGTAGACTTTGCCTGCCTCGAACGTCGCTCGCGGACTGTCGGGCCTGTTGGTCTCGCTCATGCCGCTCTCAATCAAATCGCAGGCGACGAGTCAAACGGCGCACAAGGCCGAGACGTCGTTGCGCGGTCGTCGGCCTTTCGTCCGCCGACTGCCCGACGGGCGCTGGCTCCGGCTCCGGCTCCGGGTTTGACGGGCGGGCGGGTTCCACCTGCCGGCGCGCACGAAAGGCCCGGTGCGGTTCACCGCCGAAGCGGGTCTTGAAAAGGGTCAGTCCACGTTGCTTGCCGTCGCTCGCGCCCGGGAAGATCCAGCCGCAATCATACAAGCCAT
>DAOMXN010000070.1:0-10447 GCA_035437025.1 Beijerinckiaceae bacterium
ATTCCCTAACGGAAAATTAATTTCGACCCAGCGTGCCGCAGAGTGCGCCAACTTGGAAACGTCCAACCGACCGCTCTCGTGCGGCCGTATCGGTTTGGCATTTGGAGGGCTTGATGAGTCAAAGCTCAGATGACGTCTACTGGGGCAAAACCAGTAAGCTTATGGTCGTGATGATCGCGCTGTGGGTATTCTTCGGCTACATTGTCCACATGTTCGTGACGCCGCTTAACGGCATCAAGATTTTCGGCTTCCCGCTGGGCTTTTACATGGCCTCGCAGGGTTCTCTGATCGTATTCGTCGCGATGCTGTTCTGGTTCGGCAGGTCCCAGGACAAGATCGACCGTGAATGCGGCGTGGCTGAAGACTGAGGAGCGCAAACATGGCAACGGAAACAAAAGCCGGCGGCGCCTCGTTTATCGACAGCCTCGGCAAGATTTACGCGATCTACACCGGTGGATTCTTCGGATTCATCGTCATAATCGCGATCCTCGAACAGCTGGGCGTACCCAACAAGTACCTCGGTTACATGTTCATGGGCCTGACGATTGTCGTCTATGCCTTCATCGGCATCGTCACCCGCACCGCCGAGGTGTCGGAGTATTACGTCGCGGGCCGTCAGGTGCCGGCGTTCTACAACGGCATGGCGACGGGCGCGGACTGGATGTCGGCCGCCTCGTTCATCGGCATGGCCGGTTCGCTGTACCTGCTTGGGTATGACGGCCTTGCCTTCGTGCTGGGCTGGACCGGCGGTTACGTGCTTGTGGCGGTGCTGATCGCGCCGTTCCTGCGCAAGTTCGGCGCCTATACGGTTCCGGACTTCCTGGATGCCCGTTACGGCGGCAACGGCGTGCGCCTTGCCGGCGTCATGGTGCTGCTGGCCTGCTCCTTCACCTACGTGGTGGCGCAGATCTTCGGCACCGGCCTGATCGCCCAGCGCTTCCTCGACATGCCGTTCGAATACGCGGTTTTCGTGGGCCTTCTGGGCATTCTGGTGTGCTCGATGCTCGGCGGCATGAAGGCCGTGACCTGGACGCAGGTGGCGCAGTACATCGTTCTCATCGTCGCCTACCTCATCCCCGTGGTGTGGCTGTCGGCGAAGAAGTACGGCCTGCCGATCCCGCAGCTCACCTACGGACAGGCGCTGTCCCAGATCGCTGATCTGGAACAGAATTTCATCAAGAACGGCCTCGCGCCCGCCACGATGAAGCTGCACGCCGCGCCGTTCACCAGCTATACGCCCGGCAACTACTTCGCGCTGATCCTCTGCCTGATGGTCGGCACGGCGTCGCTGCCGCACGTTCTGATGCGCTACTTCACCACGCCGTCCGTGCGCGAAGCCCGCGTCTCGGTGGCCTGGTCGCTGCTGTTCATCTTCCTTCTGTACTTCACCGCTCCGGCCTATGCGGCGTTCTCCAAGCTCGAGGTCTACTCGACCCTGATCGGCAAGAACATCGCGGACCTGCCGCAGTGGGTCTACAACTGGGGCAAGCTCGGCCTCGTCAACGTCTGCGGCAAGGCTGCGGCCTCCGCCGACGCGGTCAAGGCGGCCTGCGGCGCCATCTCCGGCCATGCCGGCTTGCTGCGCTGGCAGGACTTCGGCATCAACACCGACGTGGTGGTGATCTCCACGCCGGAAATCGCAGGCCTTCCGTATGTCGTCACCGGCCTCGTGGCCGCCGGCGGCCTCGCGGCGGCGCTCTCGACCGCCGACGGTCTGCTCCTCGCCCTCGCCAACGCGCTGTCGCATGACATCTACTACAAGATGATCAACCCGAACGCGCCGACCAAGCAGCGCCTGATCGTTTCGCGCGTCCTGCTGGTCATCGTGGCGATCTTCGCGGCCTGGACGGCGGCGCAACGGCCGGCGGACATCCTCGCGATGGTCTCCTGGGCGTTCTCGCTGGCCGCAGGCGGCCTCTTCCCGGCGCTGGTCCTTGGCGTCTGGTGGAAGCGCGCGAACAAGGCGGGCGCCATCGCTGGCATCCTGGCTGGTTTCGGGCTCACCCTGTTCTACCTGGTGATCACCCGCTACTTCCCGGGCTACGGTGTCGCCTACTTCGGCATGACCTCGCTGACCGATCCGACCGGAAAGGCGCTGATTGCCGACATGGCCGCGGCCATGAAGGCGGCCAACGCGTTCGACAGCTGGGTGCCGCTGACGCACCCGCTGGCGTCAAAGGTCGGCTGGCTCAACATGAACAACATCTCCTCGGCCATCTTCGGCCTGCCCGTTGGCTTCGGGGTGATGTACATCGTGTCCATGATGACGCCGGAACCGTCCAAGCAGATTCAGGACTTCGTCGACGCCTGCCGTCGTCCGAAGGGCCAGACCCTGATGGCCGAGAAGAGCTGATCCGGACTTTCGTCCGCTCAATGGAAGGGGCGGGTTGCAACCCGCCCCTTTCTTTTTCTAGAACGTCCGGGAGTTCCGGGAGGAAAAACGATGACCGACTCTGTCGGCTTCTGGCTTTTCGAGGTGCCGAACTTTCTGTTCGCGGTGGCGATCTACACGCTGCTCGGGCGGTACGTTCTGTCCATCTTCTTCAGGCCGGAAAGCGACGCCGTGATCTGGAAGGTCTTCTGTCAGATCACCGACCCGATCGTGGCCGCCATCGGCGCCATCACACCGCGGCTGATTCCGCCGCCGCTGGTGGTCGTTCTTGCCATCATCTGGCTGATGATGGCGCGAATCGGCCTGTTCATCGCCATCCGCTGGCTCGGTTTCATTCCAGGATCTCCATCATGAACCACACTGAGGATGAACGCGCCGCGATCATGCAGAAGGACGGGCTGCTGATCGGCATCGCCGGCCTGTCGCTCGTGTCCGGCATGCACTTTTCGCCCTATTTCGACCCGGCGTTCGTGCTGGTTTCGGTCCTGCTCGCACCGGGTTTCTTCATCACTTCGAAGCTGCTGCTGTTCTATTTCACCTCGTTGCTCGTGGCCCTGGCGGCGCTTGCGATCGCGGGCGTTCCGGCAGCCATCTTCGAACGTGTCACCGGCCGCAAGGAAAGCGACTTCAAGTCAATGAGTATCTGGCTCGCCGGCTGCTTTGTCATCGCGCTCCCTGCCCTGATACCCTGACCACAATTGCGTGAAGTGCCGCCGAACCGCTTGAACGGCGCCTCGCGCTTAAGACACCTTGCTTCCGTTGACTTTGGAACGGACGCATCGTGTTGGATATCATTGGTGCCAAGGCCAAGATTTCAGTGGCACGCGGCTGTGGCTTCGGTTGCCTTGCCATCCTGTGCATGATGGTGGGCATGTCGATCGATCTCCCCGCCGCGTTCGAGGCTGGCGGCATCGCCATGCTGATGATGAGCATCATACTCATCCTCAAACGACGCTATCTCGAGACGATTTCGCACAAGCGCACCGAACTTTGGATCATGCTGGCGCCGGCGGAACGGCCTGACGAAAAGAATGCAAAGGCGGTGATTTCCGCGATCCTCGGGCGAACCTACCTTGAGTTTGCCCTGCACGCGGCGAAGGGGGCAGTGTTCTTTTTCCTGATTTCCCTTCTGCTGGCTTTCCTGCGATCCCGTTGACGCGCGCAAGGGTGCCGTGGACAGGTGCCGCAGTCCGCAACCTATCCATTTGACGCATAGACCTTAGACGCACGACCAACTGCCAAAAGACAGACGCATACCTCGAAGCGTATACGAACCCTTAACGGCGGACAGAAGCATCCGCCGATAACCGGTCCCGATCGATGCAACCTGTATCGCCGGGGCTTGAGCTGGAGGCGCGGCGCGACAAGGGCTCCCGGGACACGGGATCGTTGGGCGTTAGGCCTCTCAACCATCGTCAACCGCCGCGCGGCGAACCTCGGTTCTCCGAACGGCTTGTCATTGCCGAAGCTCAGGTTCGGCACATCGCTCAAGAAGGGCATCAACATGGCGACCACCACCGCAGCGGCCGGGGCAGCTCCCCGCCCGATGACCAGGGAGGAGAAGCGCGTCATTCTCGCTTCCTCCCTCGGCACCGTCTTCGAATGGTATGATTTCTACCTCTACGGCTCTCTCGCCGCGATGATCGGCGCGAAATTCTTCTCGGCCTTCGACGTCAACACGCGCTCGATCTTCGCGCTGCTGGCCTTCGCCGCCGGCTTCCTGGTGCGTCCGTTCGGCGCGCTGGTGTTCGGCCGCCTCGGCGACCTGATCGGCCGCAAGCAGACCTTCCTGATGACCATCCTCATCATGGGCCTGTCGACCTTCTTCGTCGGCCTGCTGCCCGACTACAACACGATCGGCTGGATCGCGCCGGTGACGCTCATCGCGTTGCGCATGCTTCAGGGTCTGGCGCTGGGCGGCGAGTACGGCGGCGCGGCGGTCTATGTGGCGGAACATGCTCCGGTCGGCCGGCGCGGCTTCTACACCTCGTGGATCCAGACGACCGCGACCCTTGGCCTGCTCCTGTCGCTGTTCGTGATCGTCGGCCTGCGCATCTGGATGGGCGAGAAGGCGTTCGCGGATGACTTCCCGCTGTTCTTCGGCCTGCAGGGCGGCTGGCGCATTCCGTTCCTCGGCTCGATCTTCCTGCTGGCGGTCTCGGTCTGGATTCGCTTGCAGATGCAGGAATCCCCGGCCTTCCAGAAAATGAAGGAAGAGGGCACCCAGTCCAAGGCTCCGCTCTCGGAAGCTTTCGGCCAGTGGAAGAACCTCAAGATCGTGATCATTGCGCTCGTCGGCCTTGTCATCGGCCAGGCGGTGGTGTGGTACACGGGTCAGTTCTATGCGCTGTTCTTCCTCCAGAGCATCCTGAAGATCGACCTCCTGACGGCCAACGTGCTGATCGCCTGGTCGCTCATCATCGGCACCGGCGGATTCATCTTCTTCGGCTCGCTGTCGGACAAGGTTGGCCGCAAGCCGATCATCCTCGGCGGCTGCCTGATCGCGGCGCTCACCTACTTCCCACTGTTCAAGATGATGGCGGAAACGGCGAACCCGAACTATGCCAAAGCGATCGAGACCGTAAAGGTTGAGGTCTCGTCCGATCCGGCCAAGTGCGGCTCGCTGTTCGACCCGGTCGGCATCCGCCAGTTCACCGAGCCGTGCGATCTTGCCCGCCGTGTCCTCTCGCAGCAGGCGATCAAGTATGAGTACAAGCCTGGTACTGCTGGCCAGCCGCTGAAGGTGAGCGTCAATGGCAAGGAAGCGGCCTGGGGCGCTGGCCTCGCTGACTTCACCAAGAACATCGTGGCCGAGGCGACAGCGGCGGGTTATCCCGGCGCCGCCGACAAGGACAAGGTGAAGGTGGATGGCTTCTTCGCCGCGCTGTCTGACGCAAAGGCCCTGAAGATCATCGGCATCCTGACGATCCTCGTGCTGTTCGTCACGGCGGTTTATGGTCCGATCGCGGCCGCGCTGGTCGAGTTCTTCCCGACCCGCATCCGCTACACCGCGATGTCGCTGCCCTACCATATCGGCAACGGCTGGTTCGGCGGTCTGCTCCCGGCGACCTCCTTCGCCATGGTGGCCTCGACGGGCGACATCTACTTCGGCCTCTGGTATCCGATCGGCTTCGCGCTCATGACCTTCGTCATCGGCCTGCTGCTGGTCAAGGAAACCAAGGACCGCGACATCAACACCTTCACGGGCAACTGATCCCGCCCGGGACCGGGAAGACCCCTTCCCGCAAGAAAACCGAAGCCCCGCCCTGTGCGGGGCTTCTTCTTTTCAAAGACGCATCGCCCTTGCCGCCGCGTTTCCTGCCTGCTAACCCGCCTCGTCGAAACTGATACCGGGCCGGCTTAGCTCAGCGGTAGAGCAGCGGTTTTGTAAACCGAAGGTCGGGGGTTCAATCCCCTCAGCCGGCACCATTCGCGAAGGTCCGCATGACGGCTTCCCAGATCATCGACGGCAAGGCCATCGCCGCCGCCACCCGAGAAACCGTTGCCGCCGCGGTCGCCGAGATCACCGCGCGCCACGGCATCCGCCCGGGCCTGCATGTTGTGCTCGTCGGAGACGATCCCGCCAGCAAGGTCTATGTCGGCGCCAAGGAAAAGATGGCCGAGAAGGCCGGGTTCGTTTCGGTCGTTCACCGACTGCCGGCGCACACCGCCGAGAGCGAACTGCTGGCGGTGATCGCCCGGCTGAATGCCGACACCGGCGTGGATGGCATCCTGGTGCAGCTGCCGCTGCCGCGCCATGTCGACACCAACCGCATCATCGACGCCATCGATCCGGCCAAGGATGTGGACGGGTTCCATCTCGTCAATGTCGGCAAGCTGTCGGCCGGCCGCGCTGCGCTGGTGCCCTGCACACCGCAAGGCTGCATGATTCTCCTGCGCAGCGTGCGCACGGATCTTTCCGGCCTCAATGCCGTCGTCGTTGGACGCTCCGCGATTGTCGGAAAACCGCTGGCCCAGCTCTTGCTGGCGGCGGACTGCACCGTCACCATCGCCCATTCCCGAACGCGTGACCTTGCCACCATCTGCCGCGGCGCGGACATCCTGGTTGCCGCGGTCGGCCGGCCGGAGTTCGTCAAGGGCGACTGGGTGAAACCGGGGGCCATCGTCATCGATGTCGGCATCAATCGTCTTGAGGATGGCCGGCTTGTTGGAGACGTCGACTTTGCCAGTGCGGCGACGGTCGCCGGCGCGATCACGCCGGTGCCGGGCGGAGTTGGTCCGATGACCATCGCCTGTCTGCTGCGCAACACCGCGATCGCTGCGCTTGACCGCCGCGGCCTGCCGCGTCCGGCGGCGCTGGCCTGATACCCACAGCCACACACTGCGGCCGACGAAGACTTATGAGTTTCCATTGTTTTTCAATGGGAAGTGAGAAGTCAAGGCAGCCGCCAAGGGTCTGGTTTCATGGCCCCTGGTATGACGTATTTGTGATTCCCTCGCGCCGCGTTTCAATGCAGATTGTCGCCTCCGCTTGTGTTCGTCTGACGCAGGCATCCTTGGGAGGCATAGAATGGACATTTCTCGCAGAACCCTGATGGCCGGCGCAGCCGCCCTGGGCGCGGCCGGAACGCTGCCGAACGCTGGCGAGGCCAAGGCGCCCCTGGCAGGCAAGCAGAATGCCGGCTTTTACCGAACCAAAATCGGTGACTTCGAAGTCACGACGATCAACGACGGATTCTTCGCCCGCCCCGCAGCCGGCTTTGTGAAGAATGCGATGGATGACGAGGTCAAAGCGGCCATCTCCGCTGCGCGCTTGCCCGCCGGCCCGGACAACGTCTTCATCCCCTTCACGACGGTTGTCGTGAACACCGGGTCGAAGCTTGTGCTGATCGATTGCGGCAATGGCAATTCCGGCGCACCGACGTCGGGCACCTGGATGGCGAACTTCAAGGCCGCCGGCTTTGATCCAAAAGACGTCGACGCGGTCATCATCAGCCATTTCCACGGCGACCACATCAACGGCATCCGCCTCAAGGAAGGCACCGCCGTCTTCCCGAATGCGGAACTGATGGTTCCAGCAGCGGAATGGGGCTTCTGGATGGACGATGCGCGCATGAACAATGCGCCCGATCCCATGAAGCCGGCGTTCCAGAATGTTCGTCGCGTGTTCGGCCCCTCGGCAAAGGACGTCAAGCAGTTCGAGCCAGGCAAGGAAGTGGTGGCCGGCATCACGGCGGTCGCCGCCCCCGGCCACACACCGGGGCACAACGTCTTCATGGTTTCGAGCGGCAACGGCAAGCTGCTGTGCCTCGCCGACACCACCAACAACCCGCATCTCTTTGTGCGAAACCCGGACTGGCAGGCCGTGTTCGATATGGATGGGGCCGCCGCAGCCGCGACACGCCGCAAGCTGCTGGACATGGTTGTCGCCGAGAAGACGCAGGTGCATCTCTACCACTGGCCCTTCCCCGCGACCGGATTCGTCGAGAAGGACGGAGCTGGCTATCGCGTCGTTCCGGCAACCTGGACCGGCGCCATCTGAAGCGTCACGCTTGCGCTGACCGTGAAGAAGGGCGCCTCGGCGCCCTTTTTTCTCGCGCATGCGATGGACGGCGGCAGGCCGCTGCCTATGATGCGAAGAACACTCAGGACTCATCCGCCTCGTGACCCAGGCCCCCGCCGCCCGCATTGCCTTCATCGCCAGTTCCGCCCCGGAAGCGGTCGCTGCGCGGGATCGTCTTGCCCGCTACTACGGCGATGCCAAAGCTGAAAACGCCGACATCATCGTCGCGCTGGGCGGCGATGGCCTGATGCTCCAGACGCTGCATCGGTTCATGGGATCGGGAAAGCCGATTTACGGCATGAACCGCGGTTCGGTCGGCTTCCTGATGAACGAGTTCAGCGAAATGGGACTGCCCGAGCGTCTGCTCGCCGCCGAACGCTCCGTGGTCCATCCCCTGCTGATGCGGGCGACGACGGTTTCTGGTGAAATCCGAGAGTCGCACGCCGTCAACGAGGTGTCACTGCTCCGGCAATCATATCAGGCGGCCAAATTGTCGATCGCGATCGATGGCAAGGAGCGCATGCCGGAACTGATCTGCGACGGCGTGCTGGTGGCAACGCCGGCCGGCTCGACGGCCTACAATCTTTCGGCAAATGGCCCGATCCTGCCGTTGAATGCGCCGCTGCTGGCCCTCACCCCGATTTCCGCCTTCCGCCCCAGACGGTGGCGCGGCGCCCTTCTGCCGGAGCGGGCGGCGGTGACCATATCTGTGCTGGAGGCAGACAAACGCCCGGTCTCCGCAGTCGCGGACCATGTCGAGATCCGCAGCGTGGCCCGTGTCGATGTTGCCATGGACCGGCGGATCGACCTGGTGATGCTGCACGATCCCGGTCACAGCCTCGACGAACGCATCCTGCGCGAGCAGTTTGGCGTCTGAACGCCGATCAGGCCACGCTCCTTCGCAATTCCCAGCTGTTGAAATAGCTCTCGTCGAGGTGCTGAGCTTGGGATTCGATGACGCGCAGCGGTTCGACAGTGCGCGCCGGCAGGGGCTCGCGACCAGCCGAATTGTTGGCGCTGGAGACGCCGGACAGGTTCTGCTCGTGAAATGCCGACTGCACGAGAGCGTCGAAATCCGCGTCGAAATCCGCAACGAACGCACCATCCGCATCGCTCTGCGCAGCGAGTGCCGGTTCGACAAGATCATCCGCTTGCAGCACCAGGTCTTCTCCGAAGCGCTCGAGATCGACGATGCTCGAGCCAGACTCCCGCAGTTCCGCTTCCGTGAAGGGCCGGTCGGGATCGTCGTCGAGCGCCTGCTCAAGCGCCGAAAAATCGGGGACATCAGGACGCTCGACACTGTCGAGCGTGACCGGCGCTTCCGCGAGCATGATCTGGGCAGTGGCCAAGCGCGCATCCTCACGCGCGGCCTGAGCGTCATAGCGACGCAACAGGGCCAGCAGCTGATTCATTTCCGCTTCGCCCTGTTCGAGGCATGCAACCAGCACCCGCTGTATTACCAGACGGTTGAGCCTGGGTGTCTCGCCGCTGGCCGTACCCATATCGCGAACGGCCGACACAGCCGCCAGAAACGCAGGCAGATACGTGCGGGGAAGGCCAGCCTTCAGACAGGCGGCGCTCAGCGCCCCCTGATTGCGCGCCGTCAGCATGCCGGCGACGCGACGGGCGTTCAGTCCGCCCAACCGTGTCAATGCGGCACCAAACAGGGCTACTTCGCCGCACAGCAGGCTGCGCAACAAGAGCCCCGGCGTCAAATGTCCGGCCCGACACAGGTAGTCGACCATCTCGCCAAGGTCGTCAGCCTCGGCAGCGAGCCCTACCGTGGCGATTTCCTGGGTCTCTCTGATGGCCCGTTCTGCCTTCTGGGGAGGCATCCAGCCAGCGGCGAACGCCATCAAATCCGCCGACACGCCGCGCATCACAGCATGCCGGACCGTGGCAGGCAGATCGCTGCGCTCGTTCAGCGCCTCACGCAGCGATGCCTCGCCGGGGTAGCGTTCGATCATGGCGGCAAAGCTCGCGGCGGCGATTTCGCCGCCCGGATTGCGCAACAGACTGATCAGCGCCGCGGGCTCCGCAGTTGCCGCCAGCACCGCCGATACTCTCGCCGGCACCAGCGGCCGCAAGGCGATGGCGGTCTGCGTCAGAACCGTTCCGTTTGCCGCACAGTCAATCAGATCCGCTTCGCGCAGCAGGGGGGACCGGGCAAGCACCAGCGCCGCGACCTCCGGCTGATCATGCGCCAGCGCGACGATGATGTGGCGTGGCGCGGACTCGCAGGCCGCGAGTTCCCAGGCCAACGCACGGCGCACCTGCATCGACGGGTCATCGAGGATCAGCGTCAGCGCCGCCTCGGCATCCTCGCGACTGTCGGAACCCAGATGGCCTGCGACATAGGCCTGCGTCATGCCACGCGCTGCCTCGATCCGTTCCTCGACGGGCGCATTCTCGAACCATTTCAGGAAGCTACGAACGATCACGAGACACGACTCCGGACGCGGGCAAATGCCATGAGGTCAAGCGGGGCGCCGATCGCCCCAGGTCGCGCCGCATCGCGCGCGGTGCCAGTC
>DAOMXN010000071.1:0-10383 GCA_035437025.1 Beijerinckiaceae bacterium
AAACGAAAGCGGTCCGCTCGTTGCCGAGCGGACCGCTTTGAGAAAACTCGGGTTCAAGCTTACTTCAGCTTGTTGCTCACCGAACCGAAGGTCGCGGTCAGCTTGGTGCCCAGCGTGGTCAGCGCGGTGATGATGGCGACGGCGACCAGCGAGGCGATCAGGCCGTACTCGATGGCGGTGGCGCCGGACTCATCCTTGGCGAAACGGGCGAAAAGGGTCTTCATAGCTAGCTCCTGAATCACTTGTTGCTCCAGTCACGATGGCGACTTCTCATCCGCTCATCGAAACTAGGGGCATCCTAGGCCGGACCTCTTGAAGACTTCTTAATGTCACAGCAGAATCGAGAAAGAATTTAAGTCGGGCACTTTGTGGTTAAGAAACGCATATTGTTCATTTGTAAAACAACAGATACATATGATTTGCATGATGCATGCTTGTATTGTGCAATGATTATCTGTGCTAATGTGTGATTAATGCTAGTTTAGATGGGACTTTTTACGGAAGAATGTTGGTTTTGTTCTGGCGGGCCCGCGGCATCTCCAGCGTCAGGCGAGAGGCTGGTGACGTCAAAATCCAGATTTAGCGATTTGTTCACCAAGACAGACCACTATCGTAAGCCAGTTCGCAGGCCGATGCCGCCTGCAAGACGGTTATCCGGAGAATTTTCATGGCCGCCACGTGCAACCAGCCTGTTTCCGCCCGCCTGAAAAATGGCCTGCGGGCCGCACTGGCAATTGGACTGCTCGCAGCAGGAGCCGCCATGAGCACGCCCGCGCGCGCGATGGACTCTATAGAAGTCCACATGGACAATGCCCGCCTGCTGAAGGTTCCGGAAGGGACCGACACGATCGTTGTCGGCAATCCGCTGATTGCCGACGTCACGATCCAGCGCAATCAGGTCATGGTGGTCACGGGCAAGAATTTCGGCACAACCAACATGATTGCCCTGGATGGCAAGGGCGCCATCATTTCGGAATCGCAGATCATCGTGTCGACGCCGCACAAGGACAGGCTGACGGTGGTGCGCGGGTTCGATCTCGAAACCTATGCCTGCAACCCGAATTGCGGACCGGTCATGCAGATCGGCGACAGCGACCGGCACTTCGGTCGGGCCGGGGCACAGTCGCGGGATCGCAGCCAGACCGCGACCAGCGGCGCGGGCGCTGCGCCTGGTCGCTGATCGGCCGGACATAACCTTTTCCTAACCGTAACGTCCTTTGAAGCATGCGGATCGCAGACTTTGCGCTGCGGGAAATCATGTAGCAACTTTCCCTGCGTTAAATCCGCTTTGATTGTCGCAAGGGCCTTTGTGGTCTCGAAGTGGTTGCGGCGGAGGGAACCATGATTGCGCCCCTGATTGGACGGCTATTGCGAAGGCTGCGGCCTGTTGAAGCCGACGGGAGCGTCCCCGACGCGATCAGGTCTGGGGCCGTGTTCCGTTTCCGGCGCTCTCGGGATGGTGCGACCGCCGTCGAATTTGGCCTGATCGCCATGCCCTTTTTCATGCTGCTGTTCGCGATCATCGAGACCGGCATGATTTTTTTCACGTCGGGCGTGGTGGACAAGGCCGTCTACAATGCCGGCCGGCAGATCATGGTTGGCGCCGTCGCACGGACTCCAGGCCCGCCAGCGGCAAAACTCACGAAATTCAAGACAGACCTGTGCAACCAACTGTCCTGGTTCGTGGACTGCAACGACATTGTTCTGGATGTCCAGTCATTCAAGACCTACGGCGATGTCGATCCGAGCATCCCGGTCAGGAATGGCGATCTCGACATGGCTTCTCTGCCCAGGTTCAACCCTGGCCAGGCCGGTGAAATCGTCCTGGTGCGGGCCTACTATCCGGTCAAGGTCTACACGTCGTTCCTAGATGGCCTGCCCAATCTGAACGGCAACCGCCGGCTGATCATGGGTGTGTATTCTTTCAAGAACGAGCCGTTCGGCAAGACGGGGACCGGCGTATGAACGGTGAAACACTGAAGACGCGGCCCATGCCATCGATGAACAGGGCCCTGCGCCGGCGCTTTCATGCCCTGCTGAAGCGCCGCGATGGAATCGCAGCCGTTGAATTCGCCCTGGTGCTGCCGATCATGGTCGCGATGTATTTCGGTCTGGTCGAGCTGACAGCGGGTTTTGGTCACGATGCACGCGCCGCGCGGCTTGCGCAGGCCCTGTCGGACATGGTCACCCAGTCCACCGCGATCAATCATACCGACATGAACACGATCTTCATGTCGGCGACGACCGTCCTGCAGCCCTATCAGGCGACCGGTGTGGCGATGCGCGTGACAAGCTACGTGATCGATCGCAATGGCAACGCTTTCGTTGACTGGTCGGATGTCAGGAACATCTCGCCCAAGACGCCCTTTGGACCGCGTCCGCGCTGCTTCAACGCTAACGCTATCCTGCCGGCATGGCTTCGTCTTCCCCAGACTTCCGTGGTCTACTCGGAAGTCGCGTTTGTCTATCAGCCGGTCATCGGTCAGTTCGTGGCTCCGACAGGCTTGGAGATGAAGTCCAGTCACCCCACCAGCCCGCGCGGCGGCACGCCAGTGGGGCGTGAAGGAACGCCGGCGACGAATTGCCCTGGCTATGCGCCGTGATGACAGGTCGCGAGGCGTCACTGTCCTCGCGCAAGGGTCCGCCTGAAGGTCCCGCGTCACGTCAGGGACTTGAGCAGCCATAGCGTGTTGCGGAAGACACGGGGCAGGCGTGCCGCCGGCCATGGAACGGCTTGCCGGATGCGGCGCTGACTGACAGCCTCCTTGTCCAAGAGAATCAGAGGGAAGAGACGCTGTGTCCAAGGTCCGCAATGTCGTTTTCGATGTCGGCAACATCCTGCTGCGATGGGATCCCCGCAATCTTTACCGCAAGATCTTCTCCGACCCTGCCGCGATGGAACAGTTCCTGGAAACGATCTGTACGTCTGAATGGAACCTCCAGGGAGACATGGGACGATCCTGGCGCGACCTGACCGAGGAACTGGTGGTCGCCCATCCTGCCCATGAGGCCAATATCCGCGCCTATCGATCACGCTGGCATGAGATGGTGATCGGATCGATCGACGAGAACGTGCGGCTGCTGGAGACGTTCAAGCGGAATGGGGTGCCGCTCTACGCCATCACCAATTTCTCGGCCGACTGCTTCGCTGAATCTCAGGAACGGTTCCCCTTCCTGAAGACGTTCGATGGCATCATCTGCTCCGGCGTTGAGCGAGTCGTAAAACCGGATCCTGCGATCTACCGGCTGCTGCTGGACAGGTACGGCCTGCAAGCTGCGGAATGCGTGTTCATCGACGACAGTGAGAAGAACATCATTGCGGCCAGCAAGATTGGTTTCAAGACCATCCACTACGGTCTGGGGGTCGACTCCCGCCTGGCGTTCGCCCAGTTCGGTCTGCCGGTCGATTGAGCGGCGTCTGGTCTACTGGCGCAGCACCAGGGACTGGCCGCGCATCTCGAAACTGGACAGGCGCCTGAAGAAGCTCATGCCGATCAGCGTGCTGTCGAGCCCCTGGGGCACGACGGCGGCGTCAACGCCGGCGACGACCACCGGTCCGATGCGAACCTCGCCTAGGGTGACCTTTGCCGCCCGCACCTCGCCGTTCGCGGTGCGGATCGGCATCGTGTAGGCGCTCTGCGGCGGGTTGATGCCAAGCGTCCGCGCGTCCTTCAGCGGAATGGCGATGATGGTCGCGCCGGTGTCCACCAACCCCTTGATGAAAATGCCGTTGATGCGCACGTCCGTCACGAAGTGACCGGATCGGTCGGCAGCCAGAGAAACGGATTGCGGTCCTGCCTGAGCGGCTAGGGCTTGCGGCGGCGTCGAGGCTGCCTGTTGAGCTGGTTTCGCCGGCGCGTTCTGGGCCGGAGCGGCGCTGAGATCGAAGCGTCCGAGCCAGAAGACGAAGACGGCGGCGGTAAGTCCGCCCATCGCCAGCACCGATCCCAGAAGCTTCATCATGACGCGGTTCGCCCTGTGGTGGAGCGGACACCATAGGCAGCGAAGGTTGATCAGCGGTGTGCGCGGCGCCCCGGGGCGCGGGCGTGGTTGACGGGACGTAAATGCGGTGCGCAAGGGGCTCGCCGCTCGAGCGCGGCGGGATGGCGCACGTGATTCAACGCGCCGCCGCGTTAGGGGAACTGGCCCTGATTTCGAATGCGGCCTGCAGCAGGGCGCGCGTGTAGTCGCTCGTTGGCGCCGAGAAGACATCGGCCGCCGGTCCCTGTTCGACCACCTTGCCATGGCGCATGACAATGAGGTGGTTGGCCAGGGCACGCACCACCTTGAGGTCGTGCGAGATGAACAGATAGGCGAGGTCACGCTCGGCTTGCAGCTTTTTCAGCAGGGCGACGATCTGCGCCTGCACGGACATGTCCAGCGCCGAAGTCGGCTCGTCCAGCACGACGAAACGGGGCGACAGCGCCATGGCGCGCGCGATGGCAATGCGCTGGCGCTGACCGCCGGAAAACTCGTGTGGATAGCGATCCATCGCCGCCGGATCGATGCCGACCTCGCCCAGAGCACGTGCCACGGTGTCGCGCCGGCTGGTCGCGGTCATGTCCGGTGATTGGATCGTCAGGCCTTCTTCCACGATTTCCGCCACCGACAGGCGCGGCGACAGCGACCCGTAAGGGTCCTGGAAGACAACCTGCATGTCCTTGCGCAGCGGGCGCAGGTCCGAAAAGCCGAGGCCATCGATGCGGGTGCCGAGGAAAACGACGGGTCCCTGCGAGCGGATGAGACGCAGCGCCGCCAACCCCAATGTCGTCTTGCCCGACCCGGACTCCCCGACGACGCCCACCGTCTGTCCGGCGCGCACCTCGAAGGAGATGCCGTCCACCGCCTTGATGTGGTCGACGGTGCGGCGAAGCAGGCCGCGCTTGACCGGGAACCAGACCTTGATGTCGTCCGCCTTCAGGATAATCGGCCTGGTAAGGTCCTCCGGCGGCGGCAGGCCCTTCGGTTCGGCGTCCATCAGCGCGCGGGTGTACTCGTGCTGCGGCCGGGCAAAAACCTCGGCCACCGGCCCTGATTCCACCACCTTGCCCTTGCGCATGACGCAGACGTTGTGCGCCACCCGCCGCACGATGCCGAGATCGTGGGTGATGAACAGCATCGCCATGCCCGTTTCGCGCTGAAGCTGCTGCATCAGGTCGAGGATCTGCGCCTGCACGGTGACGTCGAGCGCTGTTGTCGGCTCGTCGGCGATCAGCAGGTCCGGCTCGTTGGCGAGCGCCATGGCGATCATCACGCGCTGACGCTGTCCGCCAGAAAGCTGATGCGGATAGGATTCAAGCCGCGTCTCCGGCTTCGGAATGCCGACCTTGGTCAGCAGCTCCAGCACCTTCGCGCGCGCCGCCGCTCCCGCAAGCCCCTGATGCACCAGGAGGATTTCGCCAATCTGCCGCTCCACCGTATGCAGCGGGTTGAGCGAGGTCATCGGCTCCTGGAAGATCATGGTGATCTTGTTGCCGCGCACCTTGCGCATCGCGGCCTCGTCCGCCCCGAGCATGTCCTGCCCGTCGAACTGGATGTCGCCGGACGGGTGCGATGCGGCGGGATAGGACAGCAGCCGCACGATGGAGAGCGCCGAGACCGACTTGCCGGACCCGGATTCGCCCACCAGCGCCAGCGTCTCGCCGCGCTTGAGGTCGAACGAGATGCGATCGACCGCCAGCGTGGTGCGCCCGACCTGCGTGAAGGCGACGGAAAGGTCGCGGACCTGGAGCAGCGGGGCCTCGCTCATGTGAAGGTCTTCCGCGGATCGAAGGCGTCACGCACCGCTTCGCCGATGAAGTTCAGCAGCGACAGCATCAGCGCGATGACGATGAAGCCGGAAAGTCCGAGCCAGGGCGCCTGCAGGTTTGACTTGCCCTGTTGCAGCAATTCGCCGAGCGAGGGCGAGCCGGGCGGCAGGCCGAAACCCAGGAAGTCGAGCGATGTCAGCGTGGTGATCGAGCCATTGAGGACGAAGGGCAACAGCGTCAGTGTGGCGACCATGGCATTGGGCAACACGTGCTTCACCATGATGCGTCCGTTGGAGAGGCCAAGCGCACGCGCGGCGTTGACGTACTCGAAATTGCGGGCGCGCAGGAACTCTGCCCGCACCACACCGACCAGGGCCGTCCATTCGAACAACAGGAGAATGACCAGCAGGACCAAGAATCCCGGGGCGACCACGGATGATATGATGATCAGCAGGTAGAGCCGCGGAATCGACGTCCAGATCTCGATGAACCGTTGCAGCGCAAGGTCGATCCAGCCGCCGAAGAATCCTTGCACGGCCCCTGCCGCGATGCCGATGACGGAGGCCGAGAGCGCCAGGGTCAGGCCAAAAAGCACGGAGATGCGGAAGCCGTAGATCAGCCGCGCCACCACGTCGCGGCCGCGGTCGTCGGTGCCCAGCCAGTTCCATTCGATGTCGCGGCAGGACGTGCCGCCGAACTTCGCCGCCGCGGCCTTGCATTGCGCGTCGGTCAGGAGCCACGTCGGCGGCGAGGGAGCCGGGGCCGGCAGGTCGCGGTTGATCGTGCTGTAGGAGAACCGGATCGGTGGAAACAGCATCCAGCCGTTCTCCTCGATCTCCTTGGCGATGACCGGATCGCGGTAGTCGGTTCGGGCCAGGAAGCCGCCGAACTTCTCTTCCGGGTAGTTCACCGCGAAGGGAAACAGCGTTTCGCCCTTGTAGCGGGCAATGATGGGTCGGTCGTTGGCGATGAACTCGGCGAACAGGCTGCCGATAAACAGCACCATGAAGATCCAGAACGCCCAGAGCCCGCGCCGGTTGCGCTTGAAATTCGCCAGTCGGCGCTGGTTGATCGGTGACAGCCGCCCGCGCGTCGGCGGTGCCGCGGCGAAGGCCTCGTCAGCGGCGAGGAGGGGGGGACCCATCACACCTCCCTGGCCTCGAAGTCGATCCGCGGATCGACGAAGGTGTAGGTGAGGTCGGTGATGAGATTCACCACCAGTCCGACCAGCGCGAAGATGAACAGGTTGGCGAACACCACCGGATAGTCGCGGTTTAGGATCGATTCGAATGACAGCAGGCCCAGGCCGTCGAGCGAGAAGATCGTTTCGATCAGGATCGAGCCGGAAAAGAAGGCGTGCACGAAGGCGGCCGGAAATCCGGAAATCACGATCAGCATGGCGTTACGGAACACATGGCCATAGAGCACGCGCTTTTCATCGAGCCCTTTCATGCGGGCCGTGAGCACGTACTGCTTGCGGATCTCGTCCAGGAAGGAGTTCTTGGTGAGGAATGTCAGTGTCGCGAAAGCGGAAAGCGCCATGGCCGTGATCGGCAGCACGATGTGCCAGAGATAATCCAGGACCTTGCCGCCAAGGCTCAGGCTCTCCCAGTTGCCCGACGTCAGGCCGCGCAGCGGGAAAATCTGGAAGAACGACCCGCCGGCGAACAGCACGATCAGGAACACCGCGACCAGAAATCCCGGCATCGCATAGCCCACGACGATCAGGGCGGATGTCCAGATATCGAAGGGAGACCCGTCCCGCACCGCCTTGCGGATGCCCAACGGTATGGAAATGCCGTAGGAGATCAGCAACATCCACAGACCAAGGCTCATCGAGACCGGCAGTTTCTCCTTGATCAGGTCCAGCACCGAGGCGTCGCGGAAATAGCTGCGACCAAACTCGAAACGCAGGTAATCGCCCACCATCTTGAAGAAGCGCTCATGCGCCGGCTTGTCGAAGCCGAACTGCTTTTCCAGCTCCTTGATGAAGGCAGGATCGAGCCCCTGCGCGCCGCGGTAGTTGGAATTGCCCTGCGCCGCCTGCATCGCTGCCTGTCCGCCGACGTCGCCCGTGCCGCCACCGACGCGGGAGGACGCGCTCGTGTCGGCGCCCTGCAACTGCGCCAGCACGCGCTCCACAGGCCCGCCGGGCGCGAACTGCACGATCGTGAACGCGACCAGCAGGATGCCGAACAGCGTCGGCACCATCAGGAGCAAGCGGCGGAGTATGTAGGCGAACATGGAGTCTTATAGGCCGATTCGCTTGGCCTTTTCTGCGTCGTGCCACCAGGTTCCGACCGGATTGAAGCCGTAGCGCGGCTGCTCTTTCGGCCGGTCGAACATGTCCCAGTAGGCAACCCAGTGCGAACCCTTGAACCAGGCCGAAACCCAGTAGCGCCCGGCGCGCAGAACCCGGTCCAGCGCCTGGCAGGCGACGACAAGCTCGGCGCGCGACTTGGCGTCGATCGCTTTCTGCACCAATGCATCCACCACCGGATCGGCCACGCCCGACAGATTGCGCGAGGCGCGCGCGTTGGCGTTGTCGGAATGGAACAGCACCTTGAGGTTCTCGCCCGGCGTCTCGCCCATGTTCCAGCGGCGGGAGATCAGGTCGAAGTCGAAATCCTCGACCCTGCGCTGGAACTGCGTCGCGTCCACCACCCGAATGGACGCTTCGATGCCCAGCAGCTTCAGGTTCTTGACGAATCCCTCCATGTGCCGGTTGAGGGATGGCTCATCTTCCATGAATTCGATGGTGAATGGTTTTCCGTCCGGCAGGGAGAGCCGCCCGCCGCCATCGCGCTTGCACCCGGCTTCCTGCAGCAGCTGCTGCGCCCGGCGCAGGATGGTCCGATCCTGCCCTGATCCGTCCGAAACGGGCGGAACGAAAGGTTCGCCGAACACCTCGTCCGGCACCTTGCCCCTGAAGGGCTCCAGCAGGGCCAGTTCCTCGGGCGAGGGGCGACCCGTCGCCTTCAGCGTCGAATTCTCGAAATAGGAAACCGTCCGCCGGTAGGAATCATACATCAGGTTCTTGTTCGACCATTCGAAATCGAAGGCGAGCCCCACGGCCTCGCGGATGCGGCGATCCTTGAACTGCGGCCGGCGCGTGTTCAGGAACCAGCCTTGCGTGCCCGAGGGCGTGTGGTCCTCGATCACCTCGCGCTTGACCCTGCCATCCCGGAAGGCCGGGAAGGTGTAGCGTGTCGCCCAGATCAGGCTGGTGAATTCCTCGCGATAGGTGAAGGTGCCGGAAGTGAACCCCTGGAAGGCCGCTTCCCGATCCCGGAAATACTCATAGCGCACGCGCTCGAAATTGCTGGTGCCGACATGGACGGCGAGCTTTGCGCCCCAGTAGTTGGGGTCGCGCTGGTACGTCACGGAACGCCCGGCATCCGCCTTGAGCACCTTGTAGGGTCCCGAGGCGAGTGGCTGTTCCAGCGTCGCAGCCTCGAAATCCTTGGTTTCGTAATACGTCTTCGACAGGATCGGCATGCCCGCGACGATCAGCGGCATTTCCCGGCTGCGGCCTGGCGCGAAGCGGATGTCGACGATGTCAGCCGCTCGGGCCTCGGCTGAGACGAGATCCTTCAGGATCAGCCGATAGGTCGGATAGCCTTTGCTCTTCAGGAGGGTGAGCGAAAAGGCGACGTCCTCCGCCGTCAGCGGCGTTCCATCCTGGAAGCGCGCCTCGGGCCTGAGGTGAAACCGGTAGGTCAGGCCATCCGCACTGGCCTGCACCGAACGGGCCACGAGGCCGTACATCGAATCCGGCTCGTCGGCCGCCGAGGACATCAGGCTGTCGAAGATCAGGCCGAGCCCGGCGGCGCCGCTGCCCTTGGACGAGAACATGTTCAGCGTGTCGAAGGTGAGGAAATTCTGGTTTCCGCCCACCGACGAGACCTGAAGCGCCATTTCGCCGCCCTTCGGGGCGCTCGGGTTGACGTAGTCGAAATGCGCGAAACCTGGCGGGTATTTCAGGTCGCCGAATATCGAAAGTCCGTGCCGTTCCGGGCCGAAGCTTGCGGCCTGCTGCGCCCAGGTGCCGGATGGCAGCAGGGTGGAAACGCCGACGAAAGCCCCGGCGCCGGCCAGCAGGCTGCGCCGATCCGGGCGATGAACCTTGTCAGTCACCGTCATCATCTCTTCCCTGTGCCGAAACCGCCCAAATCACTTGGCGCGGATTATGCCTGCATCAAGGCCGCTGGCCAGAAAAGAAAAGGCCGGGTTGCCCCGGCCTCGAAACCTGTCAGAGAGCCGCGGCGCTCACTTCGGCAGCGGCAGCGGGCTGTCGGAGAGGCCGTTGAGAAAAGCGATCAGGTCGGCGCGCGTATCCGGGCGGGAGATGCCGGCGAACGTCATCTTGTTCCCCGGAACCGCCGTCTTCGGGTTGGCGAGGAAGGCATCGAGCAGTTCGAAGTCCCACTTCTTGCCCAGGCCAGCGACGGCCGGCGAATAGGCAAAGCCGGCCGCCTTGCCGGCATCCTTGCCGACGACGCCGTAGAGGGCGGGGCCCTGACCGTTGGCGCCGCCCTTTTCCAGCTTGTGGCAGGAGAGGCACTGCTTGGCGGCGGCCTCGCCCTTCTTGGCGTCAGCCTTGGCCAGACGAACGGCGATTGGCTCCGCCGCA
>DAOMXN010000072.1:0-10351 GCA_035437025.1 Beijerinckiaceae bacterium
CTCCGGCCCGGCTGAAGTTCCTCAAGACGGATCGGGCCGAGGCGATGGCGGTCGCCCAGATGCTGAGGCGCCTCGCCATGGCCCAACCGCACGTGCGTTTCACCCTGGCCGGCGACAACCTGAGCGGCTTCGACCACGCCGCCTGCGGCAGTGGCCCCGCAGCGCGCCTCAAGCGACTGAGCCAGGTTCTGGGTACCGACTTCCGCGACAATGCGCTGGCGATCGACGCGGAGCGCGAAGGCGTTCGCCTCGAAGGCTTCGTCGGATTGCCGACCTTTTCCCGGGCAACGAACGCCGAGCAATACCTGTTCGTCAACGGCCGACCGGTCCGGGACAAGCTGCTGCATGGCGCCGTCAGGGCCGCCTATCAGGATACCCTGCCAGCGGACCGTCACGCCGTCGTCGCCCTGTTTCTGGAGCTTGACCCGCGCGAGGTGGACGTCAACGTGCACCCGGCCAAGGCGGAAGTGCGCTTTCGCGACCCTGGCCTGGTGCGCGGGCTGATCGTCGGCGCGCTCCGCCATGCGCTGTCGCAGGCCGGTCACCGCGCCTCCACCACCGGCACCATCGGATTGCAGACGGCTTTCCGGCATCCGACCCATGCCCATCACGCTGCCGGTTCGGGCACGCGCGCCGCCCATGACTGGCGCACCTCACCGTTCGCGCCAAGTCCGGCGGCGGAACCACCGCAAGCTGGGTTCGACATCGACCTTGCCCCGACGGTCCGCGCCGGCGCAATGGGTCATCCGGATGCCGGCGACCACACCATCGATCATCCTCTCGGCGCCGCGAGGGCCCAGATCCATGCCACCTACATCGTGTCGCAGACCAGGGATGGGTTCCTGCTGATCGACCAGCATGCAGCCCACGAGCGACTGGTCTACGAGCGATTGAAACGCGGACGCGAAGGCAATGCGGCGCCTCGACAGATGCTGCTGATCCCGCTGGTGGTCGACCTTGGAGAGGCCGAGGCAATGCGGCTGGCAGACTCCGCGGCCGCGCTGGAACGCCTGGGCCTGGTCCTTGAACCGTTCGGTCCCGGAGCCGTCGTGGTGCGCGAGGTTCCCGCTCCGCTTGCCGGAGGCGACACTGCCGCACTGGTGCGCGATCTCGCGGACCATATCGGGGAATGGGGAGGTCCGGAGAAGTTGGCGGGGATAACCGATCTCGTGCTGAAGACCTTCGCCTGCCACCATTCGGTGCGCGCCGGACGACAGTTGCGCCTGGAGGAAATGAACGCGCTGCTGCGCGAGATGGAGGCAACGCCCGGGTCGGGCCAGTGCAATCACGGCCGGCCGACCTGGATCGAACTCAAGCTCGGCGACATCGAACGGCTGTTCGGCCGTTCCTGAGGATCATGCGGCCTGACGCTCGGGGCGCACGAGCGCCCGCACCACGGTGAGAAAGCTCTCCCGCTCCAAGGGCTTGGGCAGGAAGGCGTCGAAGCCCGCGGCGAGGCACTCCTGCCGATCCTCCTCAAAGGCATTGGCCGTCAGCGCGGCGACCGGCAGGCGCGGCAGGTTGAAGGCGGCTTCATGCGCGCGGAGCCAGGTGACGGCCTGCAATCCGTCAAGGCCGGGCATCCGCCAGTCGAACAGGGCGAGCGTGAAGCGCTGCGTCCCCTCCCCAAGCAGGACCTGCTGTGCTTCCACTCCATCCTTGGCCCAGACGGCGATCGCCCCCAGCTTCTCCACCAGCCGGCGTGCCAGCAAGGCATTGATCGGATTGTCTTCGGCGATGAGCACGCGCGCGCCCTGCAACGGGGTTGCGTCACGCTCGCACGGCGCGGCCTTCGGAAGATCATCCACTTCGGCCGCCGACGATTCAACGAACCGGGCCGCCAGCGAGCGCTGCCGAACGGGTTTCACGAGATAGCCATCGAACCCCGCCTCCGCCGGCGATCCGAACCCACGCCGTTCATAGGGCGAGAGCAGAATGAGACGGCGCTGGACACCGCCGCCGCCGGCTGCCTCCGCAAGTGCGACGCAGGCCTTATGCCCCAGAGCGGCATCAACGATCAGATCGTCGACGTCCCGTATCGCGCCTTGCGCATCGCTGACGCTCGCGATCAGACGTGCGCGTGCGCCCAGGTCCTCCAGCCGCTCGGCCAGGAAGGGTGCCTCGAAGGGCGATGGGGAAACGATCAGCACGGAACGCCCGGCCAGTACCTGCGGCGCCTTATGCGGGGCGTCGGCCCCGTCCGCCGGAACCAGGGGAAACGTGATTCGGAAGGCCGACCCGGCACCGACGCGGCTCATCACCGAAATTGCGCCGCCCAGTCTTTCGACGATGCGACGGGAGATGGCCAGTCCCAGGCCGGTGCCGCCGTGCTTGCCGGCAACGCCGGTGTCCGCCTGTTCGAAATCCTCGAAAATCGCCGCCAGCCGATCAGCCGGGATACCGATGCCGGTATCGGCCACAGTGATCGCCAGAATGCTGTCCGTTGTGGTCTCGACGCGTATGCCGACCCCGCCTTTTTCGGTGAACTTGACGGCGTTTCCAGCCAGATTCATGACGACCTGCCGCAGACGAGCGCCATCGCTGACGATCTTTGCGGGCACGGCGCGATGAACAAATCCGGCGATCTCGATGCCCTTGTCCTGGGCGCGCGGCGACAGGAGTTCGACGACGCCTTCGACAAGCGTTTCGATGGCGACCGTCTCGGAGGCGATTTCCAGCTTTCCGGCCTCGATCTTCGAGAAATCCAGAATCTCGTTGATCAGCGACAGCAGCGCCTCGCCCGATGCATCGATGGCGCTGGCGTAGTTCTCCTGCTCCGGACTGAGTCCGGTGTCGCGCAACAACCCGACCATGCCCAGGACACCGTTGAGCGGCGTGCGCATTTCGTGGCTGACCGTAGCCAGGAATCGGGACTTCGCCCCGACCGCTGTCTCTGAATCACCGCCAGCCGTCATGTCACGGCCGACCGCCACTACACTGCTTCCCTCGCCCCGTCCGATGGTCGTGAAGGTCCAACGGATGGTCCGGTCGGCCAGGACGGTCTCGACCGATCCTTCGCGGCGCGTGCCCTTCAGAGTCCCAAAGGCCTCGAAGTAAACCTTGGCGCCATCAGCGTGCCTTGCCCACAGGGCGTTGAAGGCAGCGCTCCCTTCAAGGATGATGCCGTTCGAATCCAGCTTGACGTAAAGATCGCCCGATTTCTCGATCAGCGCCTTCAAGCCACTGACGGTCTCACGGGTCTCGTCGAGTTTGGCCTCATGCTCCTGGAGGCGCGTGCGCAGCACCTGCTTGCGAAGGCGCAGCCTTGCAACGTCGCGAATCATCGCGACGCAGGCCGCGAGCGCCAGAACCGCCGCTCCGATTGCCGTGAAACTCGCGGCGCTCCATGCGCCCGCAAGTGGTGTCCCATCCATTTGGCCGCCCCGATCTGGCTCTTTTGCCGACAGCATGCCGCCCAAGGGTTGCATCGAGGTTTGTGCACCGCCACCAATCCAAAGCGTGGTTAAGGCGGCGTTCCCGGGCGCGCCGGGTTGGTCCTGACCTCAGGCCATCGGCATGACTCGGTAGGACAGCGCCTCTGCCAGATGGATTCGGCTGACCCGGATCTCGCCATCGAGATCCGCGATGGTGCGCGCGACTTTCATGACACGGTGGAAGCCGCGAGCCGTCAGCCGGAACTTTTCGGATGCGTCGCGCAGCAGCTTGGCACCGGCATCGTCCGGCCGGGCCACCTCCTCGATGGCGGCAGCCGAAGTTGTCGCGTTGGTGCCCGTCGCCAACCCCATCGCTGCGTAGCGCTCGGCCTGCCGGAGCCGTGCCGCAGCAACACGCGCCGCGACCTGCGCTGACCCTTCCGAGGGTGGAGGCAGGACCAGGTCGGCGGCCGTGACGGCGGCAACCTCGATCATCAGATCGAACCGGTCGATGAGCGGACCAGAGAGCCGCGCCTGGTATTGCGCCATGCATTTCTCATTGGGCGCGCGCTTGCAGGCATATCCGGGCTCGGTCGCGCGGCCGCACTTACAGGGATTCATCGCCGCCACGAGCTGGAACCGCGCCGGATAAGTCACCCGGTGATTGGCTCGCGACACCGACACTTCGCCTGATTCCAGCGGCTGACGCAGGGAATCCAGCGCCTGGGGCTGGAATTCCGGCAGTTCGTCCAGGAACAGCACGCCGTGGTGGCTGAGCGAGACCTCACCCGGTCGGGCGTGCAGCCCGCCGCCGGTCAGGGCGGCGATGGAGGCCGAATGGTGCGGCGAGCGGAACGGCCGCCGGTCCGTCAACGCGCCGCCGGTAAGCAATCCGGCGACCGAATGGATCATCGAGACTTCGAGAAGTTCGCGCGGGCCCAACGGCGGAAGGATCGACGGCAGGCGCTGCGCCAGCATCGACTTGCCCGCGCCAGGCGGGCCGGACATCAGCAGGTTGTGACCTCCAGCCGCAGCGATCTCCAGGGCGCGCTTGGCGTTTTCCTGCCCCTTCACATCCCGAAGGTCGGGCAGCACCCCTTCGCCCGACCGCACTGCGGGGTGCGGCCGCGCCATGACCTGCGTGCCCTTGAAATGGTTCGCGAGCTGGATGAGGGACGCGGGCGCCAGCACGTCCATGTCGCCGCCGGCCCAGGCCGCCTCGGGACCGCAGGATTTCGGGCAGATCAGCCCGTGGCCGCGCGCATTGGCCGCCACGGCGGCAGGGAGCACACCGGCCACCGCCGAGATCGCCCCATCCAGCGCCAGCTCGCCCAGAACGGTGAAGCCGTCCAGCGCATCCGACGGCAGGGCGCCGATCGCCGCCATGATCCCCAGGGCGATGGGCAGATCGAAATGGCTGCCTTCCTTCGGCAGATCCGCCGGCGCCAGATTGACCACCACCCTCTTGGCCGGCATTGCCAGACCGGAGGCGGTGAGCGCCGCCCTGACGCGCTCCTTAGACTCGGCCACCGCCTTGTCCGGCAGTCCGACCAGAACGAAAGCGACATTGCCGGAGGCCACCTGGACCTGGACGTCGACCGGCCGCGCCTCGATGCCTTCGAATGCGACTGTCGCGACCCGTGTGACCATGCGCCCTGTCCGTTCCTGCAAGACTATCGAAAGTCTGTGACGAACAGCAAGGGCAATTGCTCGCCCCGTCTACGAACTTCCGATGAGTATTCCGGAAAGCAGCACAAGAACGCCGCCGACAATGACCTGCAGCGTCGCCTGCCAGAACGGGCTTTCCATGTATTTTGTGCGGATCCACGAAATCGCCAGCAGTTCGATGGCGACGATCACCGCCGCCATGGCCGTAGCGATGTAGAAGCCGTTGGGCCAGGAATCAGGCACGAGGTAGGGTATGGTGTGGCCGAGACCGCCGATCATGGTCATCATCCCGCACACCAGCCCGCGCATCCAGGGCGAGCCGCGTCCGGTGATGATGCCATCGTCGGACAGGGCCTCGGTCAGCCCCATGCTGATGCCCGCGCCCACCGACGCCGCGAGCCCGACCAGAAATGTCTGATGGTTCGAGTGCGTGGCGAAGGCGGCTGCGAACAGCGGCGCCAGCGTCGATACCGATCCATCGATCAGGCCGGCGAGACCCGGCTGGACATACTGCAGGACGAACAGACGGTGCTTGGTCGCCGCTTCCTCATCCTGAGCCGAGTCCGTCAGGTGCGCTTCGGCAAGCTCCGCCGCGCGTTTCTCATGACCGCGCTCGACCTCCGCCAGGTGGAGGTACAACTCCCGCACCGATGTATCGAGGGTCTGCGTGGCGGCCTTGTCATAAAAGTTCCCGGCCTGAAGCTCCATGATTGCCGCTTCGCGGCGCATGGTGTCGGGCGAAAGGTTCTTGGTCCACCAGACGGAACGGCGCTTGAGGAAGCCCTTCACATCCTCGCGACGGATCGGCGGCAGATGCTCGCCGAACCGGTTGCGATAGGCCGCAAACAGGGAAGCGCGATGGTCACGCTCTTCCTCCGCCATGTCATCGAAAATCTTTGCGGAAGCCGGGAAGTCGGAGCGGCACTTTTCAGCGAAAACCTGATAGATTCTCGCGTCTTCCTCTTCGTTGGCGATCGCCAGCGCCAGAACCTCGCGTTCGGTCAGTTCACGGAGAGCTCTCATCGGCCACCACATTAGAACGGTTATAAATTAACTATGCCCCCTGTGCGCGCCAATCGCAACCGTTGTCAATTCCGCGCATCCCGCCCATCGTCGTTCGCGTGACTGCTTCCCTCCTTGCCCTTGCTCTCAAGATGGGTCTGGTCGCGGCCATCGTGGTGGGCGCCGCGTCCATCGCCGAACGGTCGCGACCGGCGGTCGCCGCGCTGGTCGCCACCCTGCCGGTTTCGATCGGTCCGACCTACGTGTTGCTGGCGCTTGACCACGACGCCGCCTTCCTGACCGCCGCCGCGCTCAAGAGCGCGGCAAGCGTCGGCGCGACCATGGCCTTCATCATGGCCTATGCCAACGCGCTCACCCGTTTCGGGCCGGCCAGTGCGCTTGCCGCGGCCTATTGCGCCTGGATACCCGCGGCCTGGTTTGTCCATCACCATGCCTGGACGGTTGGTGAGGTCGTCATGTTTGTCGCCCTGACGAGTATTGCGGGAGCGATCGCCATGCGCCGTCTGCGCCATCATCAGGCGGAATCGTCGGGCCAGCGACGCCGATGGGACGTTCCGGCACGGGCTGCCGGAGTTGTCGCGCTCGTCGGCGCCATCACCGCGCTGAGCGAATCGCTGGGCCCCAGCGGCTCGGGAACGCTCGCCAACTTCCCGGTCGTGATGACCAGTGTCACGCTGATCACACATTTGAGACTGGGCGGGCTTGCCGCCGCCGCCATGCTCGCCAACTCGACCGGCGGGATGGTCGGGGTCAGCGCCGCACTGCTCACTGTACATTTCGCCATTCCGGTGCTGGGCGCCGCGCTAGCCCTGCTGACGGGATTGGTTTTCTGCATAGTCTGGAACCTGGGGATATTTCTGCGCGCACACCATCGTTTCTAAAGAAGAACGTTTCGTTCTTTTTTTCAGTTGCCATTCTTCCTGTTCGTTTTATAGAACACTCCGCATGTCATTCCAAACACAGGATGGATCTTAGGCCATGAAGCTCTCCCGTCGCGGTTTCCTTGCAACGGCCGCCAGCGTGGCGCTCGCCCGTCCCGCCCTGGCGCAGAAGCTCTCGCTGATCACCCTGGACTGGGCGACCTACAATCCGCTCAGCCTGATCATCCGCGACAACAAGTGGCTGGAGGAGGATTTCGCAAAGGAGTCCGTGGCCATCCGCTGGGTGCAGTCCGCCGGATCGAACAAGGCGCTGGAATTCCTCAATGCCTCGTCCATCGACTTCGGCTCGACGGCCGGAGCGGCTGCCCTGCTCGGCCGGATCGGCGGCAATCCGATCAGGTCGGTCGCAGTCTACTCGCGGCCGGAATGGACAGCGCTCGTTACCAAGGGCGACAAGGTCAAGACAGTCGCCGACCTCAAGGGCAAGTCCGTCGCAGTGACGCGGGGAACCGATCCGCACATCTTCCTGATCCGCGCCCTGCTCGATCATGGTGTGGCGGCGAGCGACGTCAAATTCGTGCTGCTCCAGCATGCCGATGGCAAGACGGCGCTGGTCCGTGGCGATGTCGACGCGTGGGCCGGCCTCGATCCGATCATGGCACAGGCCGAGGTCGAGGATGGCGCGCGCCTGTTCTACCGCAAGCCGGAGAACAACACCTGGGGCATCCTGAACGCGCGCGAGGATTTCGCCGCGAAAAACCCGGAGATCGTCAAACGGGTGATCGCGGTCTACGAGAAGGCGCGCAAGCATGCGCTGGCCAATCCGAAACTGGTGGTAGAGGCGCTGGTCAAGGCCGCCAGGCTGCCGGACACCGTCATCGCCAAGCAGATCGAACGCACGGATTTCGGAACGAGTGTCATCGGCCCGGTCCAGGCCGAGGCGATCGAGCAGGCCGGCCTTGCACTGCAAAAGGCCGAGGTCATCAAGGGGGACGTCAACGTCAAGGCAACGGTCGCAGCCCTGATCGATGCCAGTTTCACCTCGGGTCTGAAGTCCTGACGCTCGGGGCTGGCTGACCATGACGGCAAACGACTTGGCGCTCCAGCAGGCAGGCGAAGCGGCGTCCGGGAGTGAGGGGCAGCCGGCAGCAGCCGGCTGGCTCAAGGGCCTTGCCGTCGGCGTCGCCCTGCCGGCGCTGCTCGCGCTTGGCTGGGAGGTCGCCGTTCGGGCCGGCGTCTCCAACGGCAGGCTGGTGCCCCCGCCCAGCCGGATTCTGGCGACGCTCGTCGATCTGTGGCGAACCGGGGACCTTGTCATGCATATCGTGGCGACCCTGCGCCGCGTGGCACTCGGGTTCGCCTTCGGCGCGGTCGCCGGCACGATCCTGGGCGGTATTTCCGGGGCGTCCGCCATGTTCCGCCGCCTGACCGATCCGATGTTCCAGGGGTTCCGCTCGGTTCCTTCGATCGCCTGGGTGCCGTTGTTCGTGCTGTGGTTCGGCATTTTCGAGGCCCCGAAAGTCATGCTGATCGCGGTCGGGGTATTCTTTCCGGTCTATCTCGGGGTCCTTGGCGCCATCCAGTCGGTCGACCGGAAACTGGTCGAGGTCGGGCAGGTGTTTCGGCTGTCGCAAGCGCAGATGCTGCGCCGCATCCTGCTCCCGGCCATCCTGCCGAGCTGGGCGGTCGCCCTGCGTTCCGGGCTCGGTCTGGGCTTCATGTTCGTCGTCGCGGCCGAACTGATGGGCGCGAGCGAGGGGCTTGGCTACCTGCTCGTCGATGGCCAGCAGCTCGGCAAGCCTGACCAGATTGTCGCCGCGATCATCGTTTTTGCGCTGCTCGGCAAGATCGCCGATGCCGTCCTCGTGCGCCTCAGCGCCCCGCTGCTGGCGTGGCAGGACACGGCACGCCCGGCCCTGTGACGCGATGCTGACCATCGAAGCCCTGACCAAGACCTACGCCGGCGGCACGACGGCGCTGTCCAACGTGTCGTTGTCGATGCAGGCCGGTGAAATCGTGGCGCTGGTCGGCGGTTCCGGCTGCGGCAAGACCACGCTGCTTCGCCTGGTCGCAGGACTGGATCGCCCGAGCGGCGGGTCCGTCGCCGTCGACGGCAACGTCGTGACAGAGCCGAACGCGGCTGTCGGCCTGATCTTCCAGGAACCGCGCCTTCTGCCCTGGCTGTCAGTCGCCGACAACATCGCCTTCGGGCTGAAGCATCTGCCACGGAAGGAGCAGAGGGCGCGCGTCGATTTCGCGCTCATGCGGGTGGGCCTCGCCGGCTACAATGATCGCTGGCCGCGCCAGCTCTCGGGCGGGCAGGCGCAGCGCGTCGCCATCTCGCGGGCGCTCGCGCCGGAGCCGAAAGTCCTGTTGCTGGATGAACCGTTCTCGGCGCTGGATGCCTTCACCCGCGCCAGCCTGCACGATCACCTGCTCGCACTATGGGCTGCGCAGCGGCCAACCATGCTGATGGTGACGCATGATGTCGAGGAGGCCGTCACGCTGGCCGATCGCGTCGTGGTGATGCAGCCACGGCCCGGACGGATTTTCGCGCAGATCGCGATCGACTTCCCCCGCCCGCGCGATCCGCTGTCCGACGCTTTCATCGCGGCCAAGCGGCGGATACTGGAAGCGCTGGACGGTTCGCTGAGCGAATCGCGCCCCAAGCCCAAGCCGGACGAGTCTCCGGCCGCTGCCTGGTGGTGATTTCTCTTTAATATCAAGGATTTGTATCATGGACGCCGAAGCCCTCCGTACACTACAGGCCCCGCTGAAGGACCGCTACAAGTCCGACTCCGGCGCGGCCCGGCTGACCTTGAAGGCCAGCGGCGAAATCGACGAGAGCAAGATTGCCTGCAAGATCGAGACCGGACGGGCGATCGCCGAGGCCGGGCTGCATCCCCTGACCGGGGGAACGGGCGCGGAACTCTGCTCCGGCGACATGCTGCTGGAGGCGCTTGTCGCCTGCGCCGGGGTGACTCTCAAGGCCGTTTCGACGGCGATCGGCGTCAATCTCCAGCGCGGCCGCGTCACCGCGGAAGGCGACCTCGATTTCCGCGGCACGCTCGGCGTCGCCAAGGACGCACCGGTTGGTTTCTCGGCGATCCGGCTCACGTTCGACCTGAAAACGGACGCGACGGACGAGCAGGTTGCCCAGCTCATCAAGCTGACGGAGCGCTACTGCGTGGTGTTCCAGACCCTGCGCACCAGCCCCGCCACGTCGGTCGAAACGCTCGTAGAACGCTGACTCCTCGGGGCCGAACAGGCGGCTTCGAGGCACGGAACGCCCGTGTTCCGGCAACGATGGTTTCAAGTCTCGGGCGGCCGGATCGCCTTCAGCCGGTAGAGCGCCTCCAGCGCCTCGCGCGGGGTCAGGTCATCGAGGTCAAGGGCGGCCAGCGC
>DAOMXN010000073.1:0-10252 GCA_035437025.1 Beijerinckiaceae bacterium
GCCAAGCCGCTGATGTTCCCGCAGCCGGTTCCACGTCTCAAAGCTCAGCAGCGCGTCCAGCGCTTCGACCAGGGGCGCCTGCGCGGCGACCTCCAAAGGCAGACGCCCCACGAGTAGCCCTCGCAACGTCGCGACGAGGCGTACATGGCTTTCGCGCAGCGCCGGCGAACGGTGGCGATGGGCCTCCGCCGCGCGCTGGAACGGCGCGATCACCTCGTAGACGAAAGCGCGTCGATCAATCATCTCAAAAAGCTGCCCGCGCCAGTCCTGCGCGACGAAAGGCTGGCGCGCGGATGCTTCAAGTCCGGCTGCGATGCGTCCGCAAATCTCGGCGTAGAGTGAATCCATGTCGCTGAAATGCCGAAATACCGAACGCAGTCCGATACCGGCGCGCTCCGCCACCTGCTCGGCCGCTGGCGCGGCATGGCCTTCCTGCACCAGCGCCATGAGCGCATCGACAATCCTGTTGCGGCTCGTTTCGGAACGCTTGCGCCGCCCGTCGACTTTCGCGGCCTGTCGCATGGCTATTGTCTGAGCCTGTTCGAGACGAGGATGGCATCCGATCCAGCCGGCAGCGAGATGAAGTCACCGTCCCGGCCAACCTGCACCGTCCCGGAAAAGAGGGTCCGCGCCTTGCCAAGGAACGGTCCCTCGAGCAGTCCCGAGGGCAGGGCCGGTACGATATGGTGCAACAGCAGATGGCGCGCGCCGGCGCGTTGGGCGAGGGCTGCGGCCTGTTCCGGAGTTGCGTGATAGTCCACGATGTCCGCCATGATTTTCGCGATGTTTTCGCGTCCCGCAGTCTTGGCCGCCGCACCGATGATGCCGACAAGTCGCGGCGACAGGGCTTCATGCACCAGCAGGTCGGCGCCTTTCGCCGCCGTTTCGACGCGGGCGTCCGCTGTCGTGTCGCCGCTGATCACCAGCCGGCGGCCCTTATAGGTGAAGGCATAGCCAACCGCAGGCTCGATCGGCGCATGACTGACCTCGAAGGCTGTGATTTTCAGGCCTTCCGATTCAAGCACTGTCACCTCACGGAATTCGGCTCTCGCCACTATGGCGCGCGGCGCGCCGAGCTGGAACGGCCGCGCCTCGCCGCCAGCTCCGGCGGGGCGAACGGTCGCCGAGCCGTGATGTGCGACACGGTAGCCGCGATCCGCCGCATAGGCCTGGTTGAATCCAGCGACGATTGCCTCGACGCCTGTCGGCCCATGGACGGGCACGGGCCTTTCGTGGCCGCCACCAACCCAGCGCTGCACCATGACGCCGCCAAGGCCGTCGATATGGTCGGAGTGAAAATGCGTCAGCAACACGGCTTCGATCTGGCCGGGCGGCAGGTTCATCAATTGCAGATTGCGCGCGGCCCCGTCGCCGGCATCCACGACGAACAGTCGCCGCCCCGCGATCACCGCAACGCAAGGACCGGCGCGACGGGCGTCGGCAAACGGTGAACCGGCGCCGCACAGGCCAAGGTGCAAGCCATCCGGCAGGGCCGCGAGTGGATCGCCGGTCAACGCCTGCTCGACCGTGCGCTTGACCAGCGCGACTGCGATCTCGCCACGAAAACTCCAGGCCGCCGTCGCCGCGACAAGGACAAGAGCGAGCGTTCCGAGCGCGATCTTCGTTCTGGCGCGCATGGCTTGACGGCCTCCCCGTGTTGACCGCCATTCGATGATATGACACTCATTGTGTCAATATATCAGATGGGGCGGGCGCGGGAGGCATTGCGATGAAGGTGCTGCGAACGCCCGACGAGCGCTTCGATGGCCTTGCCGGCTATTCTTTCGCGCCGCACTATCTCGATGTTGCGTCCCACGGTGGACCGGCTCTGCGCCTGCACTACGTCGATGAAGGTCCGCGCGAGGGGGCACCCGTTCTCCTGATGCACGGCGAGCCGAGCTGGAGCTATCTCTACCGGCACATGATCCCGCCGATTGCCGCGGCGGGCCGACGCGTGCTCGCGCCCGACCTGATCGGCTTTGGACGTTCCGACAAGCCGGCCGATCTCGAGGATTACACCTACGAGCGCCACGTCGATTGGATGTCGCAGTGGCTGACCGGTCTCGATCTGAACCACATCACCCTATTCTGCCAGGACTGGGGCGGTTTGATTGGTCTCAGGCTCGTCGCGCGTTTCCCAGAACGCTTCGCCGCCGTCATCGTTGGCAATACCGGACTGCCCACCGGAGAGGGCGAGGTTCCGCTTGCCTTCAAGCTCTGGCTCGCCTTCTCGCAGAATTCGCCGGTCTTCAACGTCGGCTGGCTGGTGTCGAAGGGTACGGTTCGCGGTCTCAGCGCGTCGGAAAAAGCCGCCTACGACGCGCCTTACCCATCCAATGCCTACAAGGCCGGGGCGCGGCGGTTTCCGGCGCTTGTACCGATCACATCGGATCATGCCTCGGTGGCGGAAAACAGAAAGGCGTGGGAGGTTCTGGAGCAATTCGACAAGCCCTTCGTCACGGCGTTCAGCGACAAGGATCCGATCACGAAAGGCGGCTACCGCATCTTCCAGTCGCGCGTGCCGGGCGCGAAGGGCCAGCCGCATGCGCGCATCCGTGACGCCGGCCATTTCCTGCAGGAGGACAAGCCGATGGAACTGGTCGAACTGATCCTGCGGGTTGCGCCGACGTGAGCGGGCCACACATCTTCTGGGGCTGGCATCTTTCGTACTACGCCGGAAAGCTGCGCTGCTATCTCGCCTGGAAAGGTATCCCCTTCGAGGACCGCGCCGTCGACTTCGTGACGCTGGCGTTCCGGATCAAGCGGCGTTTCGGCGCGCCGGTGATGCCTGTGGTGGTGACGCCGGAGGGCGAATGGCTGCAAGATTCCAGTGCCATCATCGACCTGTTTGAGGCGCGGTTCCCCGATCGGCCGGTTGTGCCTGAAGCACCGGTGCAGCGCTTTGCCGCATGCCTGCTGGAAACCTGGGCGGACGAATGGTGGATCCCGGTCGCCATGCACACGCGGTGGAGCTATCCGGAGAACTATGCGCTCTTCGAGAAGGACGCCGGCGACGCCCTGCTGCCCATGCTGCCGCGCTTCATGAAGCGCATGGCGGTGGCGCGCGTCGCCCGGCTTCTCCGGTCCTATCTGCCGCGCGTCGGCATCACCGCTGACCAGGTTCCGGTTCTGGATGCCTGGACGCGGGAGAGTCTCGAAGCGCTGGATCAGCACTTTGCGCAATTCCCCTATCTGCTTGGCGGCCGACCGACGCTTGCGGATTTCGGCCTCGCCGGACCGATGTACGGCCACCTCGGACGCGACCCATGGCCGAAGCGTGAACTGGTCGCGCAGCGCCCGCATCTGAGGGCCTGGATCGACCGCATGGCCTCGCCGCCCGCCGGCGATGCAGGCGCCCTGGCGGCGGACGACGCCATCCCGGCGACGCTGGAGCCGATCCTGAAAGCGATTGTCTCGGAATTCCTGCCGATGATCGAGGCGATCCTTGGCGAAGTCGACGCTTTCCTCCAGGTGAAGCCGGGCGGGGCGCGCCTGCCCCGCAGCCTCGGCGCAGTTTCGTTTCCGATGGGCTCAGGTCGCTATAGCCGCGCCGCCATGCCGTTCGCGCTCTGGAAGATGCAGCGGCTCTTGTCCCTCTATCGCGCCCTGCCAGGCGAGGGGCAGTCAAGGGTGCGGCGCTGGCTCGCGGGCCTGGGAGGCGAGCGTCTGCTCGACCTGCCCATTCCGCGCCTTCAGCGCGAGGGACTGCTGGTATCGATACAAGCCGACGCGCGGGTGGACCGATCATGAAACGCTTGGGCTGTACTATCGCGTCGCTTTGCTTCGCCGTCCCCTGCATCGGCGGGGCTGGCTGGCGACGCATCCGTGATGCTGCGAATGCGCTTGTCCTGGCCGTCGGTGTGGTCTTTGCGGCATTACCGCCGGCCCATGCCCAGACTGCGAAGCGTCCCAATATCGTCTTTGTCCTCTTCGACGATGCCGGCTTCAGCGACTTCGGCGCCTATGGCAGTGAGATCGAGACGCCGAACATCGATGCGATCGCCGCCGCCGGCGTTCGGATGACGAATTTCCACACGCCTTCAACCTGCGAGTCTTCTCGCGCGATGCTCCATTCCGGAGTCGATCATCACCGCGCCGGCATGGGGACGCTTCAACCCGTCATCGCCGAAAGCCAGAAAGGCAAGCCGGGATACGAGGGCTATCTGTCTGATCAGGTGCATTCCATCGGCCGACTGATGCGCGACGGCGGCTACGCCACGTATTTTTCCGGCAAATGGAATCTGGGGACAGGGATCGATCGCGCGCCGGGCCGTTACGGCTGGGACCGCTATGTCGCGCTCGAACAGACAGGCGCGGACAATTTTGAAGCGAAGGTCTACGCGCCGCTGAGCCTTGAGTCTGTCTGGTGGGAGGATGGCAAGCGATTGTCGCTGCCCCCGGACTTTTTCTCCAGCCGGTTTTATGTTGACCGGCTCATTCGATACATCGATGAGGGCAGGGGGGCGGGCAAACCTTTCTTTGGCATCCTTTCGCTCCAGGCCGTGCACTCGCCCTTGCAGGCCCCGCAGGCCGACATCGAGAAATACGCCAGGCGCTACGAAGCGGGCTGGGACGCGATCCGCGAGGAGCGTTACCAACGGCAGGTCGGGATGGGGCTGTTCAAGCCGGGCCTCAGGATGCTGGCAAGCACAGGGACATCGGAGTGGTCGAAAGTTCCGGAGGAGCAGCGCCGTGACTATGCGCGGAAGATGGCGGTTTTCGCTGCGATGCTCGACAATGCCGATCGCGAAATCGGTCGGCTGAAGGACCATCTCCGAAGCATCGGCGAGTTGGACAACACCGCCTTCATCGTCATGTCCGACAACGGCGCCGACGCCTTCGACCTCTCGACCATCAATCCGTTGTTCCGGCTGTGGTATCGCTTCCACTATGCGTTGGACCGCGAACGCATGGGCGGGCGGGGCAGCTATGTGCACTACGGTGCCGACTGGGCGCGTGTTTCCAATACGCCGCTGACCTCGTTCAAGGGATCGGCCAGCGAGGGCGGTCTACGCGTGCCGTTCATCATCAGCTATCCCCCGCGTGTCAGCCCGGCAACGAGCGACGCTTTTGCCTTTGCCTCGGACTTCTTGCCGACGGTGCTTGATCTCGCCGGAATCGCGATGCCGGGCGAAATCTACAACGGCCGGAAGCTGCATAGGCCTGTCGGCTCGAGCATGATGCCGCATCTGGAGGGCAAGAGCGCGGTGATCCATCCGAAGGAAAGGATGTTCGGATTCGAGGGCACGGGAAGCAAGGCGGTCTACAAGGACGGCTACAAGCTCGTCTGGGACTTCGACCCGGAGATTCCATCCCGCTGGAAGCTTTTCCGCATTGATGAAGACCCGACGGAGGCCAACGACCTTTCCGAAAGGGAACCGGAGCGCCTGACGGCGATGCTCGCCGAGATGTCGCGCTATGAGTCGGAGAACGGCGTCGTTGCGCCGGAACCAGGCTACGATCCGTTCCGCCAGCTCCTGCGAAACAACTACGGCGTCCTTGCCCGCCAGCTCGGGCCGGTTCTCGCGCCGATCCTTCTGATCCTGCTCGCCATCGTCGCGGCGCCCATCGTGGTCTGGCGCTACCGTCGTCGTCGATCATGACTTGAGCTACCCGGGGCGCGCGGGGCGCATCGGCCTGTGGGGCGATGACGAAATCGACGGCCGACTTCATCGGGCTCTCGGTCAGGTCCGCCTGGCGCGGGCTGAACCGCCCGGCTTCCTGCGACGCATGATTCTCTCGGGTGCCTGGAAGAATGTCGGCTCGTGGTGTTCACCTCGCGCCGCGAGAGTTCCAAGTGCGGGGCGCAAACTGGAAATCGGCGCGAGTGACTGGAACGCAGGTGTTTTCCTGATGCCATCGAGACCATGACCATCCTGCGCCAAAAAGCAAAAACCGAAGCGGATCGCTTCGGCTTTTCGATAGTCAGCTGCTGTCTGAAATGGTGGGCGCGACAGGGATCGAACCTGTGACCCCTACGATGTCAACGTAGTGCTCTCCCGCTGAGCTACGCGCCCTTCCATGTGCCGGAAGGCATGCAGGAAGCCGCTCTATAGGTGCGAGTGCGGCTCAAGGCAAGTCGAATGTGCGGGGTAGGTCAGGCGGCCTGCAGCAGCTTCTTCACCTCGTTGACGAGGTCGCGCAGGTGAAACGGCTTCGACAGCACCTTGGCATCCTTCGGCGCCTGCGAATCCGGGTTGAGCGCCACCGCGGCAAAGCCGGTGATGAACATGACCTTGATGTCTGGATCGAGTTCCGTTGCCCGCCGCGCCAGTTCGATTCCGTCCATCTCGGGCATGACGATATCCGTCAGCAGGAGTTCGAACGGCTCTTCGCGCAGCCGGTGGTAGGCCGACTTGCCATTGTCGAAGGAGGCGACATCGTACCCTGCGTTCTGCAGGGCGCGCACGAGGAACTTGCGCATGTCGTTGTCGTCTTCGGCGAGGAGTATCTTGGTCATCCGACTCAGGTCCGCAGCGGGAGATCGCCGGAGTTAATCTCCGGGGTCGTAAACAATTCGTGAATCCGGCGCTTGCCCGGATTAACGAAGGTGGAAAACGGTCGGCGAAGCGCCGGTTCGCGGCGCGACCGCCGGTTTTGGAACGGCACGCTTGGTGTCCCCTTGCATTGGCGGCGAAGGTCCGGCAGCTTTCCCTGATCTGTTCGCGCCGGCCGACACTTGGAGAAAAGATCTTGGGAGAGGATATCGCCACGCCATTCGAGATACTCGAACCGCGAACGGTCGTCTCTCCCTTCCTGTTCAATTCGCCGCATTCCGGCGATTGCTATCCAGCCGAGTTCCTGGCGATGGCGCGGCTCGGCCTCAGGGACATGCGGTGTTCGGCCGACCTGTTCGTGGACCAGCTGTTCCTCGGCGTCGTGGAGCGCGGCATTCCGCTGATGCGCGCGCATTTCCCGCGGTCGTTCCTCGATGTGAACCGGGAACCCTATGAACTCGATCCGCGGATGTTCGAGGGCCGCATGCCCGCCTTCGCCAACACCCGGTCGTTGAGGGTGACGAGCGGCTTCGGCACGATCGCCCGCTATGCCGGGGAGGGACAGGAGATTTACACCCGGCGCATTCCGGTCGACGAGGCCCTGCGCCGCATCGATCACTATTATCTGCCCTATCACGCCGCGCTGCGGCACCGGTTGAATGCGATCCAGCGTCAATTCAGCCAGGCCTATCTGATCGATTGCCATTCCATGCCGTCCGGCGGCGGCAGGACCGCCCGCAATCCAGATGTGGTGCTGGGGGACCGGTTCGGAACAAGCTGCACGCCGGCGCTGATGGATTTCGTCGAGACCTTTCTCGTCGGCGCGGGTCTGGTGGTGGCGCGCAATCAGCCTTACGCGGGCGGGTTCATCACCGAGCACTATGGCAATCCGGTCGCGGGGCTGAACGCCCTGCAGATCGAGATCAACCGCAGCCTGTATATGGACGAGTCGCTGCAGAGCTTGCATTCCGGCGCGGGCCTGATCACGGGCGTGCTGATGGATCTGGCTGACAGCCTGATCAGCCTCACTGCCTTTTCGACCCCGTCCCTACGGTTCGCCGCCGAGTAGCGGCAAAAAAAGAGCCGCCTTTCGGCGGCCCAAGTCTAGGGAGGAAACGCCCAAGGAGGGCAGCGGGCGAGGGCGAACCATCGACCCGCACCGCCTAGTTAATAGTCCATACCGGAACATTCAAGGCATATTTCATAGGTATGCGCAGGTTCCGGGGTAGTCATGCGAATTACGCATTTCTAGGCGGGCGCTGCCTGGTGTCGGCGCGGCGCTGCATGATCGGCTTCGTCTCCCTCATCGGTCATTCTCCGCGCCAGCCACGACGTGCCCGGAATCCGGTGGTCCCGGTGCGAAAAAGAAAAAAGGCCGCCTTGCGGCGGCCCAAGTCTAGGGAGGAAACGCCCAAGGAGGGCAACAAAACGAGGGCGAACCGTCGTTTTGCATATGCGAAAGTAATTGTGCGCTGCACAAATGTCAAGGGTGCATCTGCGAAATGGTGCAGGCTCCTGGAACGAACATGGTTCAGGAACCTGGAACGAACGCGTCGAAAGCCGCCCAGAATTGCGCGCGAATCGGGTCGCGCTCCATGAGCAGTTCGTGCCGCGCGCCGGGAATCGTGATGCAGTGTGCGCCGCGAAAGCGTGCTGTGAGCGTCTCGACCATGCTCGTCGAGACGATTGTGTCCGCGCCGGCGGCCACGACCAGCATCGGGATTCCCATCGTCACCCCGAAGTCGGGCGCCTGCATCGCGTTCAGCAACCGGAAGGCGGCGGCCAGCCAGGCGATGGTCGGCGGGCCGATCGTCAGGTCGGGGCCGGCGATCATGATGTCGCACTGGCGCTGATAGCGATCGGGATCGGAGGTCAGCGGGTTGTCCTGGAATGGCTGGTAGGCGCTCGGCGCGCGGGCGCCTGCGCCCGGCACGTAGGCGGCGCCCAGTCCTGCCGCATTCGCCGCCTGGATGATGTGGCGGGCGATGGTCGCGTCGGCGGCGCCATGCAGCCCCAGCATGGGCGCGCTCAGGACCAGTCGCTTCAGGCGCTTCTCGCCGCGGGCCGTCGCGAGCACCAGGATCGCGCCGCCCATGGAATGGGCAAGTCCATACCAGGGCTTGGGTGCGCCGACACGTTCGAGATGGTCCAGAAACGCGTCGAGATCGCGCAGGAACAGGTCGAAGTCGTCAATATGGCCCTTGCGTGGATCGGAGAGTTCGCGCTCGGAGCCACCCTGGCCGCGCCAGTCCAGCGCCGCCACGGCGAAGCCGCGAAGGCGCAATTCGCCGATGACCTCGAAATACTTTTCGATGAACTCGCTGCGGCCGGGAAAGACGCAGACGGTGCCGCGTGCGTCCGCCGCCGGCCAGTAGGCGCTGCGCAGTCCCGCGCCATCGGCGGCGGCGAGACCATGGATGTCGCCGCCTTCCGGCATCGGGTTCGCAGGGATTACGACAAGTTTGTCAAGAACCTTGGTCATGCCTTGCGGTCGCAGCGTCCGGACGGGAGCGCTTTCGATTGCATCGCCTTAGGGCCGTTGCAAGCCCTTTGTGCTCGCGCGCCGGCGCGGATCGCCGATCCGACCCGCCGTCAGCGGCGCCCGGTATCGGCAAGGCGGGTTGATGTCGCCACCTCGATCACGCGAATGCCGAGCACCGCCCCGGTCGTGCCGTGGATCACGACGCGCGCCTCCAGTCCGGTTCCGGTCAGTGCGTCGGCGCTGAAGTGCTGGCCACGCTGGCGCACGTTGCGCACGTCGCGGAAGCCCAGCATCAGCATGGATCGCCGGATGGTCTCGGGCGTGACCGTGGCCGGCGGCTCGGCCGCCATGGCGATGGATGGCACCGGAGGCGGGGGCGCTTCATGGCTCTCCAGATACAGCAGAAGCCCGGCGCTGACCGCTGCGAGGACAGCCGCGCCGGTAAGCGCGATGGAGACCCGACTGAGGCCTTCTCCCTTGGGGGAATGCATGCGATGCGTCCTGAACACGATGTTTGTCTGCGTGCCATGTTCCCCATCCGCCCTGAACTGGCCCGGACTTGTGCGTTCATGGCCCGTTCAAGCCGTTCCGGGGGCTTGAAACCACGCCATCGCGCTCCCACCTCAGCGTTGCGCCGGCCAGTCGGCGGCGCACATCCCGGTCCGGCCGAAGCAGCGGACCCATCACTCCCTATTGTCGCTTCCAGGAGGACAATCATGCGTACTTTCGACCTCGCTCCCCTCTACCGTTCGACCGTCGGCTTCGACCGCTTGTTCTCGCTGTTTGCCGAACCCGGCAACGGCGAGCCGGGCGGCGGCTATCCGCGCTACAACATCGAGAAGACCGGCGAGAACGATTACCGTATCACGCTCGCCGTCGCCGGATTCGCCGAGGCTGACCTCACCGTGGAAGTGAAGGAGCAGATGCTGGTCGTGCGTGGCGAGAAGGCGGCCAGGGCCGACGACGCTGCGATCGAGGTTCTGTTCCAGGGCATCGCGGCCCGGGCCTTCGAGCGCCGGTTCCAGCTCGCCGAATCCGTCGTGGTCGCGGGTGCCCGCCTCGAGAATGGCCTGCTGCACATCGAGCTGAAGCGCGAGGTGCCGGAAGCCAAGAAGCCCAGGCTCATTCCCATCGGCGCCGGCCCGGCCAGCGAGTCGCGGCACTGACACCCGGATACTCCGGCAGTTCCTGAAGGGGCGCTTCGGCGCCCCTTTTTCGCGCTCCGGCCTATTCCAGGGGCGCGGGCGGAACGTAGGGTGTCGCCGGCGCCAGC